>CBFHRN010000003.1:0-90842 GCA_965658275.1 Croceimicrobium sp. | reverse complement strand
CTAATTCTGGACGCTCAAAGCTTTTGCGGAAGGTGGACTGATTTTCTTTAAAGTCTAATTTTTGACGAATATCTACAGTTACCTCTTCGGTCGCCGTTGCCGTTAAAGCAAGGCAAGGTGCATTAGGGAAGGTTTTCCGGAGTTTGCTAATGTTTAGGTAAGAAGGTCTGAAATCGTATCCCCATTGCGAAATACAATGGGCTTCATCAACTACTATTTGATTGATATTCAAAAAGCTTAGACGGTGTAACAGTCGCTCTGACTCTAAGCTTTCAGGGGATAGGTATATAAATTTAAAGTAACCATTGGCAGCATTTTGAAGTGCTAATTCTTTTTGATTTGAGTCTAAGCTTGAGTTTAAGGCAATGGCTTTAATCCCCCTTTGTTTTAGATTTTCTACCTGATCCGCCATAAGGGCAATTAGGGGTGAAATGACAATGCTGCAGCCCTCCTTTAGCATTCCGGGTACCTGAAAGCAGATCGATTTTCCACCGCCGGTAGGGAGTAGGGCCAATACATCTTTGCCGCCAAGAGCTGCTCGGATGATATCTTCCTGCAGGGGGCGAAACTGGTCGTAGGACCAATATTGCTTTAGTATTTCATGAGCTTTGCTCAATCAGAAAGGGCCTTTAAGATGAAATCCACTCGTTCCTGCGGAGTAGATTTAGGAACTTCCAATATGGTGTAGCCGAAATCTCGGTAAATTTCCCTTAGTGCTCGGTCAATATCCAGCATTAAATCCAAATCTTCCCAGCGAACGTCATCTGTGCCATATATTTCCTCCCAAGGCGGCATTATAAAGATTTGATAATGGTAGGGGTAGCTTTTAGCCCTCTTTTCTAGTTCTAAGTTTTGATAACCGTCCCTTCTTAAATAGGCTAAATTATCGAGGATACCACGGTCATAAAAACAAGTATTTCCCTGGAATTCAATGTATTGCCTAACTTGTCTTTGGAAGAGTTCCTGACCGAAGCTAGGATGGTCTAGCCAAGGGAGCATTTGACTTCCTTCAATCTTTTGTTGCTCGGCGATTAGCTCCCTAGCCATTTCTGGTAAAATAGGGTACTCTTTTTGCGCAAGAAGGTTTAATACAGTGCTTTTGCCTGTTCCTGGGGCCCCCGTAATTACAATTCTCCTTTCTTCTGACATTCTAATATTTGATGCCAAATTTCCGATATATAAAACCCAATATCCAAGCTGGGCCAATCATTAAAAATTGGAGATCCTTGAAGAAAGAGGGTTTTTCTCCTTCAATTTTGTGGCCAATGAACTGACCAATCCAAGCAATCACAAAAATAGTTAAACTACTCTGCCATAGCGGCATATCAAGACTACTTAAAACTTTAGTTAAATATAAGCAAAGGGCAGAAAAGGCTGCAATTCCCAAGAAAATAGGAATAGATAAACGAATGTAAAATAAAAGCCCAACGAGAATAAGTAGGGTACCAAAATGTAAATAAGGTTGCCATCCTTCGCCAGCCCATGAGTTTAGGAAACTATGTGGAATTGATCCCAAAAGAGCCACTATACTAAAGAATATGGAAGGAACGCAGATGTAGTGGATGAGTTTGTTGGTTGCATTTTGATGGCTAACTGCATATTCATCAAACCAAGATTGAATACTTCGCATGGTGTTTTGTTTTATCTATTGCCTAAATTAAAGAAGTTTTCAAATTTTGCCGCATGGATCCTCGAAGAGAAAAATACGAGAAGTTGTTGATTCAGTTAACCGACAGCTTCGATTGGCCCACCGTTTATATGTTCAAGTTTATCGTTCCCTCTGATAACGAAAAGATTGCAAAGGTGGAAAGCCTTTTCGATAGTAATGAGGCTACCATTAGCATCCGAAATTCCAGCAAGGGAAATTTTGTTAGCATCACGGCTAAGGAATTAATGCTAAGTCCCGAAAAAGTTATAGATCGCTACATTCAGGCAGAAGGCATTAAAGGTTTAATATCCCTTTAACTATTGCTCAATGGCCTGCCATTGAAAGTCGACAAGCTGCTGGCTTTGGGCTTTGATCTTGAATTCGATTGGATTGCAGCAACGCTCGCAGTCTTCGATGTATTCTTGTTCTTGGACCGATAAATCCGCTAGAATGCTGACTTCGCTAAGGCAATAAGGGCAGGTGTAGAATAGCTCTTCCATTATTTCACCTGTTTTTCCGGAACAATAAAAGTGCCTCGTCCGCCCACTACTAATCGCTCTACGGGACTTTGAGGATGATCTGGGTGGATTGCGCCTTCCTTTCGGTAATTCACAAAGAAATCTTTTGGGAAATCGCCGTAGTGGGTGTCTTCGAGGATCGCTCTTTCTACAATCGTCTTTGCCTCTCTTTGCAAGGCTGCAATATTTTGTTTACTCAGCTTATTGCAGGGTTTTTGGGGGTGTATCCCAGCGTTAAAAAGCATTTCGTCAGCGATCCAATTACCAATGCCTGCAAAGTGCTTTTGATCGAGGAGGGCGGTTTTCACGGCCACTTTACGCCCAGCTAGACCTTTCTCGAAATCCTTTAGATCAGCCTTTAGTAAATCCACTCCCAAGTTATTTGAACGCTGGTAAGCCGAGGGACTCTCCGCTAATTCAATCACCCCAAATTTGCGTAAGTCTTTGAAAGCAAGTTTATCTCCATCTTCAAACTCGAATACAAATCGCGTGTACTTGGGGAGTGTCTCGGAGCGAAATAGTTCTAAGTCACCCGTCATGCCAAAATGCAAATGCAAATAGCCGCCATCTTCAATTTGGGCGAATAGGTATTTACCGATTCGTTCGGTTCCAGTAAATTTTTTTCCGACTAGTCCTTTTTCCAATTCTTCGGGACTCGACTTAAATACTTTGAAAAGGGGATCGTGAAACTGTAGCGCTATAATCTTCTTATTCAATGCGCTAGCTTCAAAGTATCGGCGCATGATTTCTACTTCGGGTAGTTCAGGCATAATTTATTTTTTAGGTATAACTCCAAAAGGGCAAAATTGTTAGTTTCACCTTGTGTTTGCCATTGTGGATATCGAAACAACGGGTTCCTATGCGGCTGCTAATTCTATCACAGAAATAGCAGTGGTTATTAGCGATGGCCTAAAGATTTTGGATCGATATGATACTCTTGTAAAACCCGATCATTCCATACCCTTTTCCATCCAAAGCTTAACGGGTATTGATAATAATATGGTGGCCGATGCACCTAGTTTCTCCCAGATTTCCAAGTCTTTAAGAGAACTATTAGGTGAACATATTTTTGTGGCTCACAATGTGCATTTTGACCTTAGCTTTATTCAGGCAGCTTTTAAGGCGGAAGGGATAGATTACAAGCCTAGACGCCTTTGTACCGTTCGATACTCAAGAAGAATTAAGAAAGGATTACGTTCTTACAGTTTGGGGAATTTGGCTCAGCATTTCGACTTAAGGAATGAAGCAGCGCATCGGGCTTGGGGAGATGCAAAGGTCACTACTGAATTATTGCATTTGCTGTTGGAGGAAGACAAGCAAGGGCAATGGCAGCAAATGATTAAGGTAAATACAGGGGAATTGAATTTACCCGTTCATTTACCGGCGCAAGAATTTCACAACTTGCCAAATTTACCCGGAGTGTATTATTTCTATAATCTTTTGGGAGAGATATTGTACGTCGGTAAAGCTAGTCGCCTTAAATCGAGGGTTAGTAGCCACTTTACAGCGGATAAAGGAACCTCAAAATCATCTGCTTTCAAAAGGGAAATAGCGCATATTCATTACGAATTATGTGGAAATATTTTACAGGCTGGATTATGGGAGGATCACGAGATCCGAAGATTATGGCCTCCATTTAATCGTGCCCAAAAAAGCCCGAAACAGAAATTCGGAGTGTTCTTGTATCAAACTCAAAAGGGCCAAAGTGCTTTGGGTATCAATCGGGTTAATCGTCAACAATCCTTTTTAATACAGTTTCACAATTTGGAGAAGGCTCGTGCCTGGGTTAGTGATAAGGTGGAGCAATACCAATTGGACCCTAAGCTTTGTGGTTTCCCTCAGGCTGCGGCAGGGCATCATGCCGGTCATGAGAATGGCATTAAAGAATTGAAGCAGGAAATAAAGGACTCCAGAATGCACAAAATAATTGTGCTACCGGGTCGCAAGCCCGATGAAAATGGGTTTGTACAATTGGGGCCAGAGGGTTTTGAGTGCATGGGGTATGTGCCCAAGGAAATACCAATTCGCAATCCAAATGACCTGCAGCCATACATTAAGGAAGTGCAAACGAGCGCCAGCACCGATGGGATTATTCGAGACGGGCTAAAACGCTTAAAATACCAAGAAATTCTAGTCCAGTAAAAATTCGATACTTACTTGGCAAAGGCTTTGACTGGCTTCTGGCAAGGCGTCGGTTTCCCATGGATGACTTCGATCGAAAGTATGACCAGTAGCTGTGATTATTTTAACTCGAGCCTCTGGATTCCAAGTTTTTAGATCATAAGCTTCTTTTACAAAAACTGCTTCATCCTCATCGCCATGTACAATCAACCATTCTTGTTTTAATTCTCGGGCCCTCGCCTCAATATCTAAAAGGCTTTTGTTGGATTGATATTCTTGGTATAAACTATAGCTTATTGGTAAATCTTGATTGGTTCGCGCATTCGGGCGCGTATAGAAACCTTTTTCTTTCCATTTCGCCATTGCCTCCGTGTCTAGATTATTCCATGGAGTGCGAGCATGAGAGGTGGAAGCCCAAGTGATTAATTTATTTATTCTTTTATCTCGACTCGCGAATAGGATGGCATCAGCTCCGCCGCGACTATGACCTATGAGGTAGATTTTCTCAAGGTCTAGAACTACTTCGGGATGTTCGCTTTCTACAAAGTCTAAAACTTGTTGTAGGTCAAACTGCCTTTTCAAATAAGAATCTTCCTTGTAGACATCCAAGTCGTAAATATCCATTGGTCGGGCAGGGGTGGTGCCATTGTGGGAAAAGTTAAACTTCAAAAAAGCGATACCCGCTTTTACAAATTCTTCCGCCACTAGATTCATGCCTCCCCAATCTTTAAATCCATTGATGCCATGGGCGTAAATAGCAACTGGGAAAGGCCCAACTCCTTTTGGTGCAATGAGGTCAGCAGCCATAGGAATAGCATTAAAACCGGCTATACTGTATTGGTACTTATCAAATTCCATCCTCTTGTTTTAAAATTGAACTAAAAGAAACCCCGGCCAAAGGGGCCGGGGTATATCAGCTTCTTGCAAGCGGTGAGCTGATTAGTTTACTTTTTCCATTCGGCCATCGCCTCTTCGATCATACTCGCATAGCCAAATTCTTGACCTGCCTTTTCAGCTGCTTCTTGACCTAACTTCATCGCCATTTTACCTGCCTTAAGCGCACCTTTCTTATCTCCTAATGCGGCTAAAACTTCGCCATGAACAAGGTGACTGTACCAATTATCTGGGTTTAATTTAACGGAGCCTTCACTAAAACCTTTGGCTGCTTCCGCGTCTTTTAGTTCT
Organism: Croceimicrobium sp.; assembly: GCA_965658275.1. Taxonomy (GTDB): domain Bacteria; phylum Bacteroidota; class Bacteroidia; order Flavobacteriales; family Schleiferiaceae; genus Croceimicrobium. The sequence continues at coordinate 85,370 of CBFHRN010000003.1, read as the reverse complement.
CTTAGATAATAGGTAGCAGCATTACGGTGCACACGCCATTGGTCTTCTGGCTTAGCTGTTTTTAAAGCTTCTGTGATATTAGCTTTTGCCTTTTCAGTAACATCTACGGTAAATGGAATACTGATACCTCTACCATCCCAAGAAATTTCTAGGGCACCGGCTCCACCTTCTATGCTATTGAAGCCTATGGTGAAGTTTTCCTGAGCTGAAAATTCAATGCTTGGCACATTTACACGAAGAACGTCTTTGTCTTCCTCGTATCCATCTGTACCCCAAAGCTCAGTATTACTATTAAGAATGAAAGTCCAATCCTTTTCCGATGGGATGGAGAAAATGCTGTATTTCCCAGGAGCTACTTCCTCACCATTAATAACAACAGCCGTGTTAAACTCGATACTGGTTGCTTTGTTGGCGCCCGTTCTCCATAATTTGTCATAAGGAACAAGGCTTCCGAAAATCTCCCGGCCTCTTTTAGCGGGACGAGAATATTCTACAGTGAAATCAGTTAATCCAACTCTTTGCTGAATAGTTGATTTTGGACTAGGCTGCGGTAACTCTTGTGCAAACGCACCGACAGTACCCAGCGCTAAAAAAATAGATAATAGCTTTTTCATTTCTTTATTTGGAATTTGAAGCAAGGTAAGGAATGGACTAGTCTTCTGCCAACAGAAAATCCTTATCACGGTATTCGAATTTTCTTAATTCATTCTTCTTTAATTCCTCTTTGAAGCTTTCATAATCCCCCGTTCTTTGCATAAGCTCCTGAACCACAGAGGTGTATTGGCCCATTAGTGCCAAGTTGAGTTCGCATATTTCGCGTACTGCGTGTTCATTTCCTTGGCATGCGGTAATATAATCAGCTAAGCCCGAACCACTTACAAGACCTAAAAAGATAGGGTTAGCCAATCGGCCAATACAAAAGCGTAAGCCAACTTGGGATGCAACATCAAGATCTAACACGTCATCATATATGTAAGCTATTTCTTGAGGTTCCAATTGATGCATTTCGCAAAAGTGGTCCAAAGCTTTAGACTTATGAATAGCTTTTTGGTAGATCGCATTACCTCCGTGATTTGTTATTAATTGCACCGCGGTGGGGTTGTAGGCGCCCGTTATTATAGCTAGCAAAGGTGATTTCCCGGTGCTGCGGTAATGACCATATCGCAGCATGCGCAGGCCAGCCGAATCTACTTCACTGAAGGGACTACCTTCGTCGCCATGCTTGGTACCACTATTAAACACGCCGTCCCAATCGAAAACATAGGCTTTGATGTTTTTTAACTTGGACTGCATATCATAAGCGGAACTTAAAAAGGTCGCGCCGATATCTACAAATTGGGTTTCTAAGTCTGCTAATTCCATGATTTACTTTTAGTATTCGAAGGTACAAATTGCAATTGGGGCAATGTCTAGGAGTGTTTTAAACAAATCCCTGTTAAAACAATATTCTCCTTAACTCCAGCTTAATATTGGTTTCATATTGCGCTCGAACCTTTGCAAAAATATTTCTATGGAAAAGCGCGAAATTCCTATCGTAGTATTATCCGATCTACATCTTGGTACCTATGGCAGTAGGGCTAAGGAAATTTATCGCTATTTGAAAAGTATTAATCCGGAGAAACTAGTCTTAAACGGGGACATTATTGATATCTGGCAATTTCGCAAAAGCTATTTTCCCAAAAGCCATTTGAAGGTTTTAAAACAGATATTTTCGATGGCCTCTAAGGGAACGAAAGTCTATTATTTGACCGGTAATCATGATGAGGCCCTGAGGCGCTTTAGCGACTTTGAAATGGGTAATATTTCTTTAGTGGACAAACTTGTATTAGATCTACCTGAAGGCAGAGCATGGATCTTCCATGGAGATATTTTCGATGTGTCTATTCAATCGGCCAAGTGGCTTGCGAAACTGGGGGGCTGGGGCTATGATCTCCTTATAATGATCAACAGTCTTAGTAATTGGGTTTTGGAGAAATTAGGTGGGGAGCGTTACAGTTTTTCAAAGAAGATTAAGAATAGCGTAAAAAAGGCACTGAGCTATATCGATGATTTTGAACGCACGGCTGCCGAATTAGCAATTGATCAATCTTATCAATTTGTGATTTGCGGGCATATTCATCAGCCACAAATGCGGCAATATAAAAATGATAAAGGATCATGCTGGTATTTAAATAGTGGTGATTGGATCGAAAATTTAAGCGCTTTAGAATATCAGGATGGAAATTGGTCCTTGTATTATTTTGAAGAAGCCGCAAATAAAGTTGAAGAACAAGAAGAGGAAGAATTGCTTCTAAATGACCTTAGTATTGAACGAATCATTCAAAAAGTGACATTCAATGACCCAGGGCTGGCCTCCTAGACCTAAAATACTTTACGCATTCCAGGGAACGGGAAACGGCCATTCGGCTCGTGCCAATGTTATCATTGATGAGCTAAAAAAATGGGCGGATGTAAAGGTTCTTTGCAGTGGAGTTAATCATCAACTGAGTATAGATCACACTATTGATTTTCAGCTGAGGGGGATTAGCTTCGAATACAATGTGAAAGGAGGCTTGGATTATTTAAAAACGATTAAACGGGCGCGTTTTATCCAATTTATGAAAGACGTAATAGCCTTAGATTTAAGCTCCTACGATTTGGTGATCAATGATTTTGAGCCCGTGAGTGCTTGGTCGGCTAAACTCAAATCTCGGCCCATCTTAGGTATGGGTCATCAAGCATCATTCAAGAGTGCTAAGGTTCCTAGGCCATTTAAAAGAAGGGTGCTCCCTGAATGGATTTTAAGAAACTATGCTCCCACAAAAGAAGCTATAGGCTTTCATTTTAAGAGCTACGATGACTTTATATTTCCTGCCGTACTACGCCAAGAACTGCTAGAATCAAAGCCTGTCCATGGGGATTATTTTGTTTGCTATTTACCCGCCTACAGTAATGATGAGATTTATAAAGTCTTGCATCAAATTAGCAATCGTGAATTCAGAATATTTTCAAAGGACATCGATGTGCCAGAGCAAAGACGGAATTGCCTTTTTGAGCCCATCTCTTCCAGTAAATTTTTAGAAGCAATGATGGGGGCAGAAGGAGTTCTATGCTCGGCAGGTTTTGAAACCCCAGCCGAGGCTTTGTACCTCTCTAAAAAACTTTTAGTGATTCCCATTCAAGGTCAATACGAACAATATTGCAATGCTGCAGCCTTAAGAGCCTTAAATGTTACAGTCCTTAAATCTTTGAAAGAGAAATATTTACCAATTATATCCAATTGGATTTATGACGGTGAAGTGCAGAAGATTGAAGTAGTGGAAGACCTTGGAATTGTTTTAAGAACCGAAGTGCTCAAAAGGCTAAAATCTCCATCAAAACGATTAGCTAGTGAATGCTAAATTAGACCTAGACTATTCCTAGGAAAATTGTACTTTTGCCAGCTGTTTTATGAGGAAAAATTTTCAAATTCTTTTGTTGACCCTTTTGGGCTTGGGCCTAGGCTCTTGTAATGAATACCAAAAGGTATTAAAGAGTCCTAATGTTGACTTCAAGTACGAGAAGGCGGTAGAATACTACGAAAATGCTGAATATCAGAAGGCTTACCCGCTTTTTGATGAGCTTCTACTTCTTTACAGGGGAAGTGATAAGGCGGCAGATGTGTATTATTACTATGCGATGTGTAGTTATGAATTGAAGGATTTCATTTTAGCTGCCTATCACTTTAAGAACTTTGCGAAAACTTTCCCCAATCATCCCAAAACGGAACTGGCTTATTACATGGTTGGGTACTGCCATTATTTGGAGTCACCATCGGCTAGCCTAGATCAAGATTACACGTTCAAAGCCATGAATGATTTGCAATTGTTTGCCAATCTTTACCCGAACAGTGATAAGCTTTTAAGTGTTAATGAGCTCATTGATGAGCTTCGCGCGAAATTGGAACTAAAGGCTTTTGATCGCGCGAAATTGTACTTCAATATGGAGTATTATCAATCTGCGGTGGTTGCTTTTGATAATGTGATGGATGATTATCCCGATACAGAATACCGTGAAGATGCCTTATATTTTAAGACTATCGCGGCTTTCCGATTAGCGGAGAAAAGTATTCAAGAAAAACAATTGCAGCGCTATATTGAAAGTCGCACGGCCTACAAAGATTTTGTAAATTCCTACCCTGAAAGCGAAAGAGCGGAGGAACTGCAAAAGCTTTTCGAAGGTATAGATGAGACTATTACTAATTTAAGAATTCAATCCTAATCCTATATTCATATGGACTTCAAAAAAGTAGATGCTCCGAGAAATACTATTACACGCGATCACAATGATATTGATCGTGCTACTGGTAATGTGTACGAGTCACTTGCGATTTTATCTAAAAGAGCAGATCAGATTGCTGAAGACATCAAAGTTGAGCTTCACGAAAAATTGGATGAATTTGCTACCCACAACGATTCTCTAGAGGAAATTTTTGAGAATAAGGAGCAAATTGAAGTATCTCGCTATTATGAGAGCCTTCCTAAAGCGCATTCAATTGCTGCAAAGGAATGGAGCGACGATCAAATATATTTCCGTCGTCCTAGCGAGACTCCAAAAGAAGATTAAAACATGTTAAGCGGGAAAAAAGTACTACTGGGTGTAACCGGTGGTATAGCCGCCTATAAAACAACGTACCTCGTGCGTCTGCTTATCAAAGCAGGTGCCGAGGTACGTGTTGTTTTAAGTCCAGCTGCCCGCGATTTTGTTACGCCGCTTAGCTTAGCCACCCTAAGCAAGAACCCTGTTCATTGGGAATACATCAAAGAAGACGATCAAGACTCCGGAACTTGGAATAACCATGTGGAGTTAGCCTTGTGGGCGGATCTCTTGGTTTTAGCCCCCTTGACGGCGAATACCATGGCCAAAATGGCTCAGGGTCAAAGCGACAACTTCTTAATGGCTGTTTATCTTTCCGCCAAATGTCCAGTCTACTTCGCACCTGCGATGGACCTGGATATGTATAAACATCCAGCGACCAAGACTAATATAGACCGTTTGCTCTCCTTTAAACATGTTTTAATTCCTGCCGAAAGCGGAGAATTAGCATCAGGTTTGGAAGGAGAGGGGCGTATGGCAGAGCCTGAGACTATTCTTAAAGCTATTCAAAGCGACCTGAAGGCGAAGTCACCTCTTGGGGGAAAGCGCTTTTTGATTAACGCAGGCCCTACTTATGAAGCTATAGACCCTGTCCGTTTTATAGGAAATCGGTCTAGTGGGAAAATGGGTATAGCCTTAGCAGAAGCTGCTGCTCAAAAAGGGGCCGATGTGACACTAGTCTTAGGTCCGAGTTACTTGAGTCCAGCCGATAAAAGCATCGTAGTGAAGAGGGTTGAAAGTACCCAAGAAATGCTGGTAGCCTGCGAAGAATTCTATGAAGAGGCAGATTGGACCATCTTAAGTGCAGCAGTTTCAGATTATCGTCCTGCACAGGTGGCAAATCAAAAAATGAAAAAAAGCGGTTCCAACTTAGAATTGCAGTTGGTGGAGAACCCTGATATTTTAAAAACTCTAGGGGTCAAAAAGAAGAAGGAGCAAGTATTAATCGGTTTTGCATTGGAAACGGAGAATGCGGAGGCGAATGCCCAAAAAAAGTTGGATAAGAAAAACTGTGATTGGATCGTTTTAAATCAGGCCGATCAAGAAGCTCGAGGTTTTGGACACGATACCAATGAAGTTATTTTGCTAGGCCGCAAAGGAGAACGAAAGCCCTTAACCCTTAAACCCAAGAAGGAATTAGCCCATGAAATATTGGATGTCCTTATTGACCATTATTCTGTTTAGTTCGAATCTAAGTGCTCAAGAGTTAAATGCTCGAGTGCAGGTTTTAACACCCAATATTCAAGCTACGAATAAGCAGCTCTTTACTACTATGGAGACTGCCATTCGAGAATTTTTGAATAATCGAAAATGGACGAATGAGACCTATAAAATTGAGGAACGAATCGAATGTCAATTTGTGATTACCATAACGGATCGCAACAACAATAACTTCAGCGGAAATCTTCAGGTTTTTTACAGCCGTCCTATTCACAATTCTGATTATCAATCTCCGGTGCTAGTTCATCGCGACAATGATTTGAGTTTTGAATACCTCGAGTTTGATCGATTAGATTTTGCCCCAAATACTTTCATTTCAAACCTTACCAGCGTGTTGGCTTTCTACGCCTATATAATTATTGGGATGGATCATGACACCTATGCCCCGATGAGTGGTACAGAGTATTACAGTGAAGCTCAAAACATTGTTGGTCAGGCTTCTACCAGTAACTTCGCGGGCTGGAATAGTTTTGGAGGAAGTAATAAAAATCGCTTTTGGTTGGTAGATAACCTGTCTAGTCCGGCATTTGATAATTTCCGAACGGGCCTTTACACCTATCATCGTCAAGGTTTAGATCTAATGAGTGATCCAAGCAAGGTGCGCACAGCTAAGCTTAATATCAAAGAGGCCTTAATGGGGCTAAGAAAAGTAAATGATCAACGTAGGAATAGCTTTTTACTGCAAATCTGGTTCGATTCTAAGCAATCCGAAATCACCAAGATTTTTGATGATGGAGCACCTATTCCATTGGGTGATTTAAAAGAGCTATTAATCGAATTGGATCCTAATAATGCGAATTCGTATCAGAGCATGGGAAATAGCTAAATTTGCTTCATGCTAAAGGATTTAAAAGTCAAGAATTTTGCACTGATAGAAAGCCTGGATTTAGCTTTAAGTCCGGGTTTCACCGTTATTACTGGGGAAACTGGTGCGGGGAAATCAATTATTCTCGGTGCATTATCACATCTTTTAGGGGTTCGCGCAGATCTCAAGGCATTACGTGATAAGAGCAAAAAATGCATTATAGAAGGCGAGTTTAAGCTTAATGCCAATCAATATCAAAACCTATTTGAAACTCTCGAACTTGATTTTGAGACAGATACAATTATAAGGCGGGAAATATTACCGAGTGGCAAATCTCGAGCATTTGTGAATGATAGTCCCGTGCGTTTGGATCAACTTTCTGCTCTCAGTGCCCATTTGATAGATATTCACAGTCAGCACGACACGCTTTTATTAAAGGACAAGGATTTTCAACTGGATCTAATTGATGCTTATGGAAAGCATGAGCGTGCGATCGCAACATACAAGGCTGCCTATGCAGATTGGACCGCCCTTGAGTCAGAGTTGAGGCAACTTCGCGAGAGTCAATTGGCAGAAGGCGGAGATCGAGATTATCTCCAGTTCTTGTTTGAGGAATTGGAACAAAGCAAATTGATTCCAGGGGAGGAGGAGGAGCTCGAGAAAAAGCTCAACTTCTTAGAGCATGCTGGTACGATTGAAGAGAAATTGCAGGATTCATTGCAATTGGCAGAAGGTGAGCCCATTGGGATTAGCGAAATGCTAAGACAATTGAAGCAAAATCTTGAAGGCTTAAGTAATTATTCACCCATCTTAAAAGAACTTTCTGTTCGTGCCGAAAGTATTCGGATCGATTTTGAAGACCTCCGACAGGAATTAGAGTCTTATGGAATGGAGTCCAACTTCGACCCTAGAGAAAAGGAACGACTAGACGAGCGATTAAGTCTTTTAATAGGGTTGCAGAAAAAGCATTTAGTTTCAAATGCGGACGAACTAATTACGAAGCGTGACGAATTGGAGTCAAAAATTCATACCGCAGAAGCTAGAGAAGAACATATTAAAGAACTGGAAGTCAAGCTTGAAGAAAGCGGGAAATCACTGGAGTTAGCAGCCAAAGAGCTCCGTGAAGCCCGCTTGAAATGCATTCCTGAATTGGTTGCAACCATGCAGGATCTATTGAAGGAGCTTAATATGGAAGCGGCTAAATTCGAAATTCAATTGGAAGAGGAAGACGCTTATCGTTTAAGCGGGAAGGATAGCCTTAAATTCTTGTTTTCTGCCAATCCCGGAATGCCTTTACAGGTCTTGTCGAAAGTGGCCTCAGGTGGAGAGTTGTCGCGCGTTATGCTCGCATTAAAAGCGGTCCTTTCGCAATCGAAAAGCTTGGCTACCATTGTCTTCGACGAGATTGACACCGGTGTGAGCGGTGAAACGGCCTTGAAAATCGCGCAGATTTTAGTTGGGATGGCTAAAAACCTACAAGTCATCAGCATTAGTCATCTTGCTCAAATTGCCGCAAAGGCCCAGCAGCACTTAAAAGTAGAGAAGTTAAGTTCTAGTGTAAGCACCCTCACCACTTTAATACCTCTGGATCAAATCCAACGTGAAACAGAGATTGCGCGTCTATTAAGTGGAGACCATCCGAGTGAGGCGGCTTTGGCTAATGCTAGAGCCTTAATGGATGTTTAAATTTCAGGATTCGCTTGCTATATGATGGCTTTCCTGTATTTTTAACCGGTCAATAATTATTGAAATGAAGAAACTTTTATTTGTATTTGGGGCCATCCTTTTTGGACTAAGCTCTTGTGAAGACGAGCCAAGTACTGATGATCCAGCTGGTGGTGGAACCAATGTTCCTGGCCAGCGTACGGCATTAATTGGGATTGAAGGTGTTTCCCCTAATGGGATTAGTAGTTTAGCTTCATATAATATTACCAATCAGCAAGTTGAGAACAATCTGTATAGGAAGGCCAATATTAATCCAATGGGCTCGCAGATGAGTGATATGATGATAGATGCCGAAAATCGCATTTTGAGCTTTGTGCTACCCGGTTCCAACAAAATTGTATTTGCCGATTTAGACGACTATAGTTTACTTGGTGCGACTCCTAACTTATTGCGCATCAACAAGGTTGCTAAGACTGCTACCAATCGTTATTATGTGAGCTCCGCGGAGCTAGAGGGCGTTTATATTGTGAACCCTCTCAATCAAAACTTAGTTGAGGAGTTTGTTTTTTACGGAACCAATCCAACTGCAATTGCGGTGCACGAAGACCTTGCTTTTGTGGCGATTACTGGAGATGCAGTGGTAATGGATAGCACCATTGCAATTATTCGTACAGGTGTAGATACCTTGATTACCAAATTAAATGTTGGTCGCTTCCCCAATAGTATGGTAGTGGACAATGATAACAACATGTACATACTTTGTGCCGGTGATTTCAATGCGGCTAATCCAGCAATAAGTGGTATTGGCTCTATATGGAAATATAATTTGGATACCCTTCAAATGGCAATCGACAGTAGCCTAGCGATCACTCCGGACACGGTTATGTACTTCACGGACAATCAGTTAAAACCACATAGCTTAAGCTATGATCCGAATGGTAATAATTTATATTACGTTGGTGATAACCCAACGGGTAACATTTATTACATGTCTATCAATGCGAATAGGGTAAGTGAAAACCCCATCGTTACAGGTAATTACTACAATATTGCTTTTGATGCCATTGATCAAGAGCTATATGGCTTGCGAACTCCTAACGACATCAATAAGGACGGGGATTTACAAGTATTTGACCCTGTTGGAAATTTGAAAACCAGCATTCGCATAGGGGTTAAGCCTAGAGATGTCGCTTTTAAGTAATCGTCAGTTTAACATAGAAGAGCCTAAACCTACTTTCCCAAGTTTTCTAAAAGTTTTGGAGAGGGAAGAGACGGCCTTGTATTCTAAGCGTCACCTTCGTTTTTTCGAGAAGCTAGCCTTTATTAAGTCCAAGCCATCCTTCGGCTTACTCAAAGCCGAGAGTTTTGTATTTCTTTCGGATCATGGCATCTCAAAACATCTTAAAGCAAAAGGCGGGCGCCGAAAAATTGCTGAAAAAGCACTTGTGTGTTTAAATAAGAAGAGTCTTATTGATCAAAACCCGCAGCAGGGTTTAAAGCACTATTTTATTGATGTTGGGCTTAAATATTCCTTTGAGTCTAATTTTAACTTTTGGCTCAATCATTCCAATAAACTGGTGAGCTCGAAGGTGAAGGCCGGCACAGAGTCATTCAGCGCTTATCCAGCAATGACCGATGAGGACTTGCATCAAGCCTTTGATATAGGTAAAAAGTTTATCGATCGAGCACATTACCATGAGGTTGACTTAGTCTTTCTTTCTTCAGCCGCAGAAGGCGGTGAAGGAAGTGCCTTGGCCTTATTAAAGGCCTTGAAGCCTCAGGAGTCCATTTTAGAGCTTTCTAAGCTTGTGAACATAGATTGGTTAGCGGAAGAGCTAGAGCTTATTGATAAGTCCTTTAAAAGCAATCCTCTCAGCCACGAGCCCTTTCATAACTTGTGCTTTTATGGAGGCTTTGAAGCCGCCGCCTTAATTGGGGCCATTCTGCGCTGTTCCGAATTAAAGATACCTTTCGTTTGTAGTGACTTAATGGCATCAATAATGTGGGAGTACGCCGCTGCAATTAACCCTAATGTTCAATTCTATGGTTTCTGCTTGGACGACACATTCCTGAAACTTCTAAGCTTCTCAGCCCTGTCTCTAAATGATGAATACCCCAATAGAATTGAAGGGGAGTCACTTTTTCTACTTTGGGCTCTACTTCAGAATGAATTAAAGTCGCTGAATAACCAAGCATAAAAAAAGCTCCCAAGAAGGAAGCTTTTCGAATATTATTTAGCTGAGTCTATGCTTGAGCCAGACTTCTAGAATTATCATAAACCACTTTAAGCGCCGCAATCAAAACCCCGTAAAACAAGGTGGAGGTAAGGCTATTCAATAAAAACGGTAAACCCGCAGAATACGAACTGAATAGACCCGCTAGGTCCTGACTGTACATTGGGTTTGCAAGCCATGCGCCAAAATTGGTAATCAGGTAAAAAACTAATGCTCCAGTTCCTGCGCCAATGGCTTTCGCGATTCGCGACCCTTTGGATCCAACAATACCAAGCAGTGCAATGAGCACGTAAGATCCATAGATATACCCGAAACCTGAGGTGAAAAAGGTGAAGCCTTCACCCGCGTAGATAATATTATTGATCACTAGATCACTAAAAAATAGGACTACTAGAGGAATGAGTAAAGCTTCCATACGCTTACCAAACAAAAGGCCTCCTGTAAATGCTACAGCGATGGCTGCGGTAAAATTGGGCCAGTGGGGGATAAGACGACTAAGCATTGCCAATGCAATGAGGCCAAGGGTATAAACTAAGTGCTTTTTCATATCAAGGTATCTCCTACAAAGTTAAGAAGGATTAAGAGAAATAAAAGCTATGGACGGTATTCTTCAAAGCTTTTATCAGTATAAAAGATTACGATTCGCTCTATACTCTTAGATTCTTCTCGATTAACATTTGTATATACATTTGTTGATTTACTTTCTGGGGTCTCAATTTCATCAAGTTTACGTATTGAATCCTCCTCAGGCTCCTCTTCCTGTAATGATTTGTAGACCGGCGCGCCTTGTGGGACTGCCACGTACCTCGCTCCGGATGGAAGGGGAGGCTCGTTACTCTGAGTTGGACTTATGGGCTGATTTTTATTTGCGTTAAATAAACCACCCGTGCCATGAAGTAAATAAGCTAAATTAACATTTGTATATACATTTGTTATTTGGCTTATTAGATGCAGAGAAGCTTTATTTCTGCCACTAAGGACATGGCTGATAATAGCAGGGGAGATATCAATCTTTTCCGCAAAGTCCTTATTGCTTATACCTAAAGAGTTAATAAGTTCTTGTATTCGAGTTGCCACCGCGTCCATAATTACTTTTTTTCAAATGTAAGAATTTTTACAAATGTATATACAAAAGTAAATAGTAACCTAAATTGAAGCCTAAAAAAAAGCGCTATTACCTCCTGAGGAACAGCGCTTTAATTGATGAAAAAATACTTTTATATACTAAGGGTTTAACTTGTATTCATAAATCAACTCTCCTGCACTTGAAAAGAATTGAAGTTTTAAACTTCTTGACTTGCGTGGTCCTTCTACTTCAATAGTGGCAAAGTTCCGTTCTTGGATTAAAGATCCAGCAACTCGGTAATCGTTCACTTCTTTTACATTTTTGTTGGCGCTGCTTGTGAGGGGTGATACGGTGAATTCATAAATTACAATACCATTTTCCAGTTCCATTTCCATTACTTCGCTATGGTGACGGTCTCCACTCAAGAAAATCACATTTTCTATTTCCTCATCTGCGATGCGATCTAGCATGTAGTTGCGCTCGTCCTCATAATTGCTGAAATTCTCGTAAACCTTAGCATTATTAAGGATTTGACCACCGCTTAAAACAAATTTGAAGGGTGCTTTACTTTGTTTAAGCAGATCTATCATAAGGTCGATTTGCTTTTTTCCAAACATTTGTTCTTCATAAATATCGCCTTGCTTCGTGGTTTCTGTGCGGTAAAAGCGATTGTCTAGCATTATAAAATCACAGTCTCTGAAATTAAAGGCGCTAAAGGTGGAGGGCATTTCTCGGTATCCGAAACTTGGATTCGCCCAGAATAATTGGAATACCTCGAGGGCTAAATCCTTATGGATCCAGCTCCCAGATGCGTCATTTGGACCAAAATCATGATCGTCCCAAATGGCGTAGTTCGGACAGGCTGCAAGCAGTTCCTGAATCTCAGGGAGGGATCTAGTGTGGGTATAACGGGCGAGGTAGCCACTTCGAGTCCACCAGTCGGCAGGACGTAAATAGGTGTTATCTCCCATCCAAAGCATTGCTTCTGGGTTTTTACTCGTAATGCTATTAAAGATCTCGTAGGAGCCGCCGTAAGGTGTTCCAGGACGATCGTAAGCCTCTTCATTGATGTAGTTACAGGACCCTAATGCAATTTTGAAAGCTGGAGGTTCAGTACGGTAGTCCCAAAGTGGCTCTGTGCTTAGGAGTAGGGGGTAGTCGAAATCTTGTTTTTCTTCATTAACCCATACTTCATAGGTGTAGGTTTTGCCTGGCTCTAAGTTTTGAAGATAAAGTTTAGCTGTGTTAGCGGTAGATGCAGAGGTGCCTACTGTTTTAGTCCATTTGAATTCTGGCTCGGCTTGATGACTTTCCCAAAAACGTAGCTTTACTTGGCTAGCTTCTTTCAATTGGATCCAAACCACGGCTTCCCGCATTTCCGCGTACCCTAACATAGGTCCTGATAAAACCTTACTAGATTGTGCAGCAGTAGTTAAGGATGTTAATGCTAAAGTGATGCTTAATATAATATTCTTCATCTGTATTATGCTTTAATGCTCCGAAATTAAGTCTATTTCTTGGTTTAATTAAAGCATCGCATTATCATATTAAGCATATTTGTAAGGTATTCACCATTTTCCAAAAAGAGATAGATTTCAACTATGTCAAACGAGTCCACTAATGCGAAAATAATTAGAGTTCCTGGCCATGATTTTGAAGGTCGATGGTTGCGACCGAAGGATCTTTCGGCCTTTTGGAATTTCATGGCAGAACAGGCTCAATTCGATTTGAAAGAAATAGGTAAGTCACAGGAAGGCAGGCCTATTTATGCTCTTGACTGGGGAAATGGAGCTCATAGAGTTTTAGCATGGTCGCAAATGCACGGTAATGAACCAACAGCTAGTTTAGCTTTATTGGACCTTTGTGAGGAAATGCTCAATGGAGGTTTAAAGGACTTACACGATCAGCTAAGCTTTCGATTTATCATTATGCTGAATCCTGATGGAGCTGAACGCTTTAGACGAAGAAATGCCTTAGGCATTGATCTAAATAGAGATGTTTTGGTTAAAAGCGCAGAGGAAAGTCGCTTGTTCTTCGAGAGTCTCGAAGAGTTTAAACCTCACTGGGCCTTTAACTTGCATGATCAGCGAAGTATTTTTTCGGCAGGCACTACGGAAAAGACGGCGACCCTAAGTTTTTTGGCCCCTTCAGCAGATGTGGCTAGAAGTATCACTCCCTTTCGTGAAAAAGCGATGCAGTTAATCGCACACATTCATAATAACATCTCAAATTTAGCTCCTGGCCACTTCGGGCGCTACACCGATGAGTTTTATCCGAGAGCCCTAGGTGACAATCTGATGAAAATGGGTGTTCCCGCGATTCTTTTTGAAGCAGGCGCTTTTCCATCTGATCCTAATCGTAAAAAGGCAAGATTACTTATAAAAGAGGGCTTAAAAGTCGCATTGGAGTCAATTGCCAGTGGCTCTTGGAGAGATGCTAACAAGAAGGATTACTTTGAGATTCCCGAAAACCATCAAATTTTAAGGGATATCGTATTTCGAGATTTGAACCACCAGGGCTCTAAGGTAGATATCGCCCTGATGTTAAAGGAAGCAGCAGATTTGGATAAAGGCGTTTTATTAGAAAGCTATTTGATTGATGATATTGGAGATTTGGCTCATTTGCATGGTATTCAAGAGTTTAGTGGAGGGGTAATAGAGACAGAAGATTCCCTAGATGTAGGACAGAAAGCAAATTTTAAGATCCGACTTCACAATAGTGAATTTAGTTTTAGGAATGGAGAGCTATAAGAGTATTAACCCTTTTACGGAGGAGTGCTATAAAAGCTTTGAAATGCACAATGAGGCTTTTGTGGACAAGGCTATAAGGAATGCTATGTCTTTAAAGTCTATACATCCTAAATTCGATTTTCAATCTCGAATGCAAGGGACTCAGCATTTGGCCGAACAATTACGAGCTCAAAAGGAATCATTAGCGCTTCGGATTAGCACAGAAATGGGGAAGGTCCTAGCGGAAGCGAGAGCTGAAATTGAGAAATGCGCTTGGCTTTGCGATTATTATTTAGAGCATGGTGGCAGATTTTTAGCGTCCGAAACCGTGAATTTGGGTTCTGATTATGCCATTCGTTCGCATGAACCTTTGGGTTTGGTTTTGGGCATTATGCCGTGGAATTTTCCATTTTGGCAAGTGTTTCGATTTGCTATTCCTGCCATATTAGCGGGAAACAAAGTGCTGGTAAAGCATGCTCCCAATTGTCCAGACAGTGCTGAAGCCTTGAATGAGCTATTCAAGCAATCATTTGAAACGGGGGCTTATCAAAATTTAAGACTTAGTCACGACCAAGTCGCCCAACTTTTAACTAAGCCTGAAATTAAAGCGCTTTCGCTGACGGGTAGCACCAAGGCAGGTTCTGAAGTGGCTCAGATTGCAGCAAAAAACCTAAAGCCACAATTATTGGAGTTAGGCGGATCTAATGCTTTTATCCTATTCGAAGGTGCTGATTTTAAAAAAGCAGCCTCCTTAGCTTCTAAAGCCCGCTTGTTAAATGCAGGGCAAAGTTGCATTGCTTCCAAACGTTTTATTGTGCATCAATCTCTTTTTGAGGAATTTAAAAAGGAGTTAATCCAAGTTTTTAGAGAATACAAAATGGGAGACCCTTTAGCCCCTCAAGTCGACATAGGCCCTTTAGCCCGCAAAGATTTAGCGGATAAGGTTTCCGAACAACTCAGGGCAGGAGTAGAGGCTGGGGCAAAGATTCTCTTAGGAGGAAACCAGCATGGCAATTTTATTGAACCCACGATTGTAGAAATCTCGGATTCGCATAACCCTTTATTCCACCAAGAGGTTTTTGGTCCCGTAGCTACTTTAATAGCTTATCAGGATAGGGAAGAGGCGATTGCTTTAAGCAATCAAAATCCTTTTGGATTGGGAGTGAGTCTGATTGGAAACAATCTTGATGAGCTTTTAGCGATTGCCCCTCGTTTTGAAGAAGGTGCTGTATTTATCAATGAATTGGTTAAAAGCGACCCCCGTTTACCCTTTGGGGGAGTGAAATCATCGGGATATGGCCGAGAGTTAGGTCCTGAAGGAATTCGATCCTTTACCAATCTCAAGACTATTTATATGAAAGAGGACTTAGAGTAGACGCTTAAAGATGTAAAACAAAAAGAGAATAACAACAATACCTACTAAAACGTAAATACTGCCACTGTAATGGGTCTTGTGCAACTTTAAATCTTTTCGGTAACTCCAGATAAGGTAGCCGACAAAGGCAAGCATAAAAATCCCTGCAAAAATCCAGTGGCCAGTGGTGATGTTTTCCATAATTCTAAATCTTAAACAAAAGTATTCATGAAAAAGCAAATAAACGCAGTTGAAACCTTTCACGACGCTTTCAAAATCAAAAATCGTTACGAACCCACAGCAGAAGTAGATGATAAAACCGTTCTTCTACGCTACAAATTAATGCGCGAAGAGAATGAAGAGTATTTGGAAGCGGCTCAGAATGGCGACTTAGTGGAGATAGCGGATGCTTTAGGGGATATGCTTTATATTTTATGTGGCACCATTTTAAGTCATGGTTTGAAAGACAAAATTGAAGAGGTATTTGATGAAATCCAACGCAGTAATATGTCTAAATTAGACAAAGACGGGCAGCCGATTTATCGTGAGGATGGAAAGGTCTTGAAGAGCGATCAATATTTTAAACCAAATATCAAGGCAATTTTAGACCAAGCCTGATTTCTCTAAGCTGTTAATCAATTTTTGTGCAATCGCTAGATGGGAATAATGCTCGGTGATCCGGCGGTGCGCATTGACCCCAATTTGAGACAGTTTGGAGCGATGCTCCATCCAATACGAAATGGATTCCGCTATGGAATGAGCATCGGCCTGGCAGGTTAGAATCGTTTCGTCTGGTGTGAAGACTTCCTCTATACCTTGAGTTTGTTTGGTTAAACAAGGGACACCTAAGGCAGCATAATGGTAAAGCTTATTAGGGACTACCAAGTCTGTTTTAACCGACTGCCCAAAGACTCCAAGCGCCAAGTCAAAGTCTTGAAGCTTTGAGGCGAGGTGATTGTAATCCGTCCAACCTTTAAATAGGCTAAGATCTAGACCTTTATTCTTTGCTAATTTCTTTGCTTCCTCAAATTGATAGCCTGTACCAAGGAGTTCAAATTCCAATGAACCCTTGTCTTTAATTAAAGCAAGCGCTTCTACAATAGTTAGAGTCCCTTGTAAGGGCACAAAAGTGCCGTAAAAACCTATTTTGAAAGTATCTTTTTTAGGCTTTGCTTTTCGCTGATATTCATCCGTATCCACTCCAACAGGAATCACTGCCGTAGCCAATGAATCGGGGAGGGCCAAGGTCTTTTTAAAATAATCTAAATGTGCCTGAGTATCGGCGACCAACAAATCGCAGTTTCTAAAATCACGGTAATCGACTAACCATTTTTGCGGAGCCTTCCAGTAGTGGCCATAATCCACCACTTTCGTAAGGTATCTAGATATTAGGGGATCGAAAACGACGGGTGCTTTGCTGTATTTACGAACAAAAGAAAGGTCGCGATGTCGAAAGGGAGGGACGTATACCCAATCTGCCTGCTGAGATTTAACCAATAATTCCCGACCGTAATGTCTGGTACGATCGGGAATTTTAAAAAGTTCCACCTCATGTCCTAAGCCTTTTAAGCCGTTTATAAGGATACGAGTTCGATTATAGTCAAAGCCTGCTTTGGCGGCGGCCAGAATTCGCATGGCTTTGCTTCGATTTAGTGTTTGTTGAGCTTAGTTTTAAGCTTACGGATTTGTCCTTTTAGTTTCTCAACAGAATCATGAACAGACTTCTCAAATCCATCAGAACTGCTTTCAGCAAAAAGATCATTACCAGGAATATTCAATTTGATTTCGGCCACTTTGGTCTGGTTGTGTTGATCTTGAACCAATTTTAAATATACTTCGGCGCCAACAATTTGGTCGTAATATTTCTGAAGACTTTCCGTTTTTTCTTGGGTATAGGCTACTAAATCATCTTGGGCATGAAAGCCTACTGTTTGAATATCCCACTTCATTGTAGAGAGGTTTGTTTTGAATTAATTATTTACAAATATAGACTTGGCATTAAATTAGCATACATTCTTTTAAAAATATCAGAAACACTAGTTTTGCACAAAAGTCAAATTCAAGATGAAAAAATTATTTTTCCTAGGAGCATTAGTAATCGGCCTTAATGCCGTAGCCCAAGAAAAACCCGTTATTTCCTCCGCGGTTATCGCTATTGACCGTAATAATGATGTAAAAAGCGCCAAAGAGTATATCGATGAGGCCGCTGAAATCATCAGCAAAAAATCTTTATCTGAAGTAAGAGAAAAGGATCTAGCCAAATTTTACTTCTACAAAGGGAAGATTAATTATCGTGTTTTTCAAAGTAGTGATCTATTAACAAAAAACATGGATACTAATGCTTTGGATAAAGCGGTTGAGGGTTACTCTCAATTATTAGCTTTTGAAAAGCAAATTGACCGCGAACGTTACACTGATGACGCTCGTCAGCAAATACAATATTTAGCGAATGATATAGCCAGTCGTGGTATTACAGCAAATAGTATTGGCGATTACCCCAATGCTTACAATGATTTCCTGAAAACCTATGAGATAAAGCGCGACTTCGCAGAAATGGTTGATACCAATATGCTTTTTAACGCGGCAATCATGGCTCAGCAAGGCAAAATGTTTGATCAAGCTATTCCTATTTACCAAGACTTAATCAAAATGGATTATAAAGGGGTGACCTTTAAAGCCGTTAACGTGGAAACCGGCGATACTAACATTTTCGCTAGTAAAGGTCAGATGGAAAGCATGGTTAAAAGTGGCAAGTTTTCCAATCCGATGGTTGAAGGAGATGTTCGTTCTGACATCTACCGTTCTTTAATCTTCTTAGCGCTTCAAAATGGCGACACCGCTCTTTATACCAGCACTTTGAAAGAGGGGAGAACTCGTTTTCCAAATAATGTAGACTTGTTAAAAGCTGAACTTCAATTGTTCTTTGATAATAAGGAATACGATAAAGCTTTAGCAAATTTGGATGCTGCGATTGCTCAGGATCCGAAGAACGTTGTTATGCATTATAACAAAGGCGTTATTCTTCAAACAGAAATGAAGGATGTATCTGCAGCATTAGCAGCTTATCAAAAAGCCTTGGAAATTGATAGTATGTATGCCGATGCTTTGTACATGAGCAGCATTATTTACATTGACAGTGCCAACGCCATTGGGGACCGTATGAATGATTTGCCTCTGAACGCGACTACGAAGTACAAGAAATTGGAAAAAGAACAAAAGAATGTGTTTGAGGTAGCTTTACCATATTTGACTAAAGCTAGAGCTGCGAATCCAACAGATGAGCAAGTTAAGAATGCCTTGATGCAAGTATATCGTGCTTTAAAGATGTACGATAAAGCTAAGGCTCTTATGGAAGAGGAATAATTTAAATAAGAGAGGAGGCATCGTTTAGTCTCCTTTCTTTTTAAAATATATATTTGACATAATATTAATTATAAGTTACTTTTTAGAGCATTTAGATTCAACTAAAGAAGCGACTAACAGCTTCCTTCGCTGTATAGGCACTTAATGCAACACCCATACCGCCAAATCGGATACATACATGTACATTCTCGTCTGTAGATCTTATAATGGGTTCTTTAGATTCACCTGTCGCAATAATTCCACTCCAATGATTAACTATTTTCCATTCGCCCTTGGAACTAAAATGTTTTTTGGCATAATCCATTAGAAAAGCCTCTATTTTTTCGTTCCTTGACAATTCTCTAGAAATTTCTTCGCTGTGCGAAATATGACGTGCGCCACCGAGTAGAATTTTGTTTCCAATTCCACGGAAATACAAATAGCCGGCATTTTGATGATAAGAACGCTGATCTAGCTTAAATGCTGGGTTCTCTATAATATATACCTGGTTACGAGCAGGAATCACATTTAAATTGTCTCGGGTATTTCCAAAGGCATTAGTGGTAAATAGCAGCTGTTTGCTTTTCCAAATTCCTTTATTGGATAGTAGTTGCACTTCCTTTTGATGTGATTCATAGGATTCTACCTGAACTCCGTGTAGAATTATTATGTCAAGTAAAGTAGCCTGTTTTCTCAGCTCTCGCCATAAAGCAACAGGATTTAGCTGGCCTTCATTAGGTGTAAATATTGAACCTAAACACTTCTTAAATAAATGACTATCAGAGCTCATTTGGTATAATTCAAGACCAAGGTCTTTATTTAGCCCATCTATAGTTTCTTTGGCTTTCTCCCATTTCTCGCCTTCGTCTTTAAGGTAGAGTTCTACACCTCCATTTTGGTGGAATTGCATCTTGCTAGGTTGCACTAAAGTCTTTAGATAATCTAGACCCCTTCTGCGTTTAAGTATGAGCTCTAGCGCCAAGTCCCTTCCCATTTGCGCTTGGTCATCCATAAATTCACCGACCGTTCCATAGCAAGCGAATCCTGCATTTTTCGTGCTCGCTCCTTCACAAAGGATATCTCGCTCCAGAATTACGACTTTCCAATTAGGATGGAGTCGTTTGACATTAATCGCAGCTGCAAGTCCCGTAAAACCGGCGCCAACAATTAGGAGATCTATGTCACTTTTAAATTCCTTAAGCTCCCAAAAGCTCCACTGTTTCTGATGCATTGGTGATTTCGTTATATCTTGATGAGCTGACATTTATCATAGGTCTGGGTCGAATTCTATCCTAATATCGTATAGGAAATTGAATTCACCATGAAAAACCTAGTCATTTTATACCCAACCGACTTCAGTGAATTTTCCAAAAAAGCTTTAGTCTCTCTCCTTCCCTTTCTTAATAAGGAGCAGCATCATTTACGAATAATACATGCCGCAACTCATAAAAGGAAGAGTCTAAATGCTGATAAAGCAGAAATTCGAGAAAGTTGGGATAAGTTCAAAGCTTCTATTCCGGGCCTAGAGGCTATTCAATTTGAATTCCTGTGGGAGTTCTCTATTTCTAAAGATCTAATACTGCGGGAATCTGATAAAGTGGAGGTAGATCTCATTATTATGCCTACTCGAGGAGCCAAAGGCCTGAATAGACTATGGGGAAGTAAAACAGAGGCCGTGGTCCGCGATTCTATTGTGCCTGTGGTGGTAATTCCAGAAACGGCAGAATTCAATGGTCTATCTAAAATGGTTCTGGCGGCTGATTTTGATTCGATAGATTGTGATTGTCGATTAGCTCCCCTACTCTCTTTGGCAGAAATGGAAAATAGTAGTATCGATGTACTTACGGTTAACCGAAAGGAGGAAGAGCTGAGTCGAAGGGAAAAGATAAATCGTAAAATGCTGAAGCATAGACTACGAAGCTTTAGTTATCAATTTAATCATATTGAAGCTAAGCAAGTTGGTGGTGGCTTAGTGGATTATGCCAAGAAACACAAGGCCGGAGTTATCGCTATTATGCCACGCGATTATAATTTCTTAGAAGGATTATTTAGAGAAAGTCTCAGTCGTAAAATGGTTCTCGATAGTCCAATTCCACTCTTAATATTAAAGTAATGAGTACAGCTTTTCAAAATCTCGACAAACTCAGCAGTTCACTTTATGATGACTTTGGTAGAACCTTAATTTTAGCCGTATTCCCTGAGTTGTATGCTATCATTGCGTTTGCGGCCTTGTTCTTAATTCGAGGAATCTTATAAAATGAAAGCCAAGGCTGACTTTAACCGTATACTAATTGCGCTTGACGGAGGATCTTTGGATGAAAAGATACTCCGTTACAGCGCCTATGTGTTGCAAAATTTTACGGTCGAGCATATCTTCTTAGTTCATGTAAGTAAGAACTTATCCCTACCTACTGATTTAATTGAAAAATACCCTGACCTTTTAGCTCCTAAGGAAGAGCACCTTGAAAAGTATCTTATGGAGCTTTATCGGGCGGAGTTTAGTAATAAATATACTGAGGATCAAGTAGTTTGCTTAGAAGGAGAAGCCTTTGATCAAATCCTAAGACAAGCCCATATTAAAGATATCGACCTCATGATTTTGGGGCGGCACCTGACCAATCGAGATCATAATTTAATTGGTAGTCGTCTTGCAGAGCAAGGTCCCTGTTCGGTGCTTTTTGTTCCAGAAGGTGCAGTTTCTGAGATTAATGAAATATTAGTTCCATTGGATTTCAGTGAGGTTGGTTTGGAGTCTTTGAACTTCGCAACCCATCTTTCTTATGTGATCAACGCCGATTTACAGTGCATACATCTCTATCCATCAGCGCCACATTACCTTAAAAATGCTAGTTCGGAACGAGAGATCAAAGAGGCCCTGCGGAGTCACTCTATCGAAGAATGGAAGACATATCGGGAAAAGCATCAGATTCCGGATACCGTGAAATGTGATTTTTATGAAAATCAAGGTGATGGTCCAGAGCGCTGCCTTTTTCAAGCTGAATATTTAGGAGCGGATCTTATTGTGATGAATTCCAAAGGGCGCACCGCGTCTGCCAGTGTTTTACTGGGTTCTTTTAGTAAGGAGTTGGTGCGTATCAACAAGCATATCCCCTTATTGATATTAAAAACCAAAAGAGAAAACTTAAACTTCTTTAAGGCGCTAGAAAAGCTTTGGAATTAACGTCTTTGCCAGAAGTAAGGCATAAATAGAATTAGTACTGTAAATAGTTCTAGTCGTCCTAATAGCATCAGAAAGCTTAGGAATAATTTACCTCCTTGTGGAATGTGAGCGAAATTGTCGACTGGTCCAACACTTCCTAATCCTGGTCCAATATTACCTAAGGTAGCGGTTACCGATCCTACAGCAGACATAAAATCGAGTCCAAACATGGACATTACAAAAGCGCCGACAAAGAAAACAATTAGCCAGATTAAGATAAAAGCAGCAACGGTGTTGGTAATTCCTTGTGGTACCGCTTTACCATTGAACCGCACAGGAATAATGGCATTTGGGTGAATTTGTCTTTTGAGCTCCAGAAAGCTGTTTTTAATTAAGATTATGTGTCGCATGATTTTCATGCCACCTGAGGTACTTCCGGTAGAGCCACCGGAGAAGAAAAGCACAAAAACCAAGAAAATTAAAAAGTTAGGCCACAACAAATAATTGTCAGTTACAAAACCCGTAGTGGTTGTGATAGAGACTACTGTAAATAGGGCATTCCGAATGCTCTCTTCGGTAGGTAAGCCTTGAAAGAAGATCAGCACAACAGCCACAATAGATGAGAATATAAGCGTGTTGTAGAAGTAAACCCGAAATTCTTCATTTGCCTTTAATTGCCGAAATCTGCCCGTAAAACCGAAGTAAAGCATGGTGAAATTGACCCCAGCTAAGAACATGAATAGGGTTATGATGTAATGTATTGCCGGTGAACTGTAATAGGCTATACTTGCGTTTTTAGTAGAAAAACCTCCCGTAGCCATAGTGGCCATTGCATGGTTAATCGCATCAAAGCCATCCATGCCAGCTATTACTAAGGCTACAGCCTCCAAAGAAGTGAGAGCCACATAAATTATCCAAAGTCGTTTTGCGGTTCCGGTAATTCGCGGATGCAGTTTTTCGGGGGTTACCCCAGGCGCTTCAGCAATAAATAGCTGCATACCGCCCACTCCCAATAAGGGTAATATGGCGACTGTAAGAACGATTATACCCATCCCTCCTATCCAGTGCGTCATACTTCGCCAAAAGAGAATGGATTTGGGTTGTGATTCGATATCGGTTAAAATGGTAGCCCCTGTTGTGGTAAAACCGCTAACCGTTTCAAAGATGGCGTCTACAACATTATCAATTGAGCCGGTAAGTGCATAGGGTAAGCTTCCAAGCATGGACATCGCTACCCAACCCATGGTAACAATTAAGAAACCGTCACGTTTACGAACTTCTTTATTGGTGTTTTTAAGATTGGATAAATACAGCAGCCCTCCACTTAAAAAAGTGATTCCCGATGAAAGTAAGTGCGCTTCCCAGTTTTCGCCATAATACAAGGCTACGGCAACATTGAGGAGCATCATGCCCGCCACTATCATTAATAAAGCGCCTATTAAAGCGCCAATCATACGTGGGTTAAATAGAGTCATTAGCTACGGAAGTAGTTTGCAATTTTCTTGGCGCAATCACTTTTTGCGAAAACAACCACTTTGTCGCCTTCCTCAATCTGAAATTCACCTTGGGGTATTAGTCCTTTGTTGTTACGGATAACGCCGCCAATTAAGGCTCCTTTAGGTAAATTAAGATCTTTAATGGCGCTTTTAGTCACCTTGCATTTATCACTCACATTAAACTCCATTACCTCCGAATCAATGCCATGGATGGTGCTCAGGGTTACAAAATCTCCCCTTCTAATGTAGCGGTAAATGAAATTCGCCGCAGCCAATTTTTTATTGATAAGACTATCTATGCCAATAGATTGAGTTAAGGATAAATATTCGATATTTTCCACCATGGCAATGGTCTTCTTAACGCCACGGTCTCTTGCGACCAAGCAGGTTAAAACATTGGTCTCGCTATTACCCGTTACTGCGACTAAGGCATCTGCATTTTTGAGCCCTTCTTCTTCCAGTTTCTCTACATCTGTCCCATCAAAGTTTAGAACCATTACTTCTGGGAATTGAGCCGCAATTTCTTCTGCTTTTTCGGAGTCTTCTTCCACCAATTTAACGTGGAAATTTCGACTTAATTTACGAGCGAGATGACGCCCTGTCCTACTACCTCCAACAATGATTATATCATTGATTTTAATCTTTCTACGTCCCGTTACTTCAAGTACTTGTTCAAGTCCTTCAGCGTGCGTGACAACGAAGAGGTGATCATTGGCATTCACCATAGTGTCGCCCTTAGGGATAATGGTTTCACCATTACGCTTAATTGCCACCACAACATAGTGGCGCTCTTCACTCATGGAGGCAATTTCAGACATAGTCTTACCAGCAATTGCGGCATCTTCCTCAATGTCTAAACCCAATAGAGTGATCTTACCATTTTCAAATTCAATCGATTCAGAAGCGGCATTGGTATTTAGCAAATGCCTAACCTCTCGAGCCGCTAAGGATTCTGGAGAAATCAACTCATCGATTCCTAAGTCTCGAATGTTCAATATGTGATCATCCGTCAAATATTGCATCTGACTAATACGTGCAATGGTCTTCTTGGCTCCTAAACGCTTGGCATATAATGCACTGAGAATATTTGCTTCTTCAACGGAAGTAACAGAGATAAATAAATCAGCTTCTTCTACCCTTGATCTTTGTAGGATGGAGAAATCTGTAACCTCCCCAAAAATGGTCAAAGCATCCACATTACCTTCGATATTGCTCAGTTTATCTTGATCATGATCAATAATAGTAATATCATGGGATTCCCTGGACAGCCAATTAGCTAAGTGGGTTCCAACGGCTCCGGCTCCAGCGATAATAATCTTCATACGTACGAAATCTAAAACAAAGGTAATCAGCTAATCGAGCCAAGCAAATAAGTCTCATTTAGAAATTGCCTTCTCAATTAGTCCTGAGCTTCAGGCATTTTTGTTAAATTACAGAGACCTAAATCAAACAACCATGAAAAAAGTACTATTCCTTTCGGCCCTTGCAGGTCTTTTCTCCTGTCAAAATGCAAGTGTAGAAGCGCCTGCTGAATCTTTTGACCTTGAGGCAGTCAAGTCTTACATCATTGCTATGGAAGATACCTTAGCCATGGCTTATGCCAACAAGGATCCAAAGCTGTTTGAAAAGTTCTATGCCGAAAATGCTGTGACTTATGGTGAAGGGCGAGAACAATTGTTTGGGAAACAACAAATTGTAAATCATTTTAAAAACACCGTGGCAGCGGACACTAGCCGCAATTATCATTTCAAGTATACAACGATAGATGTTTTTTCGACTTCCAAAGACATGGCAGTTGAATCTGGCCGCTGGAGTGAATACAATGATGATGGGGATGAAATAGACCACGGTTTTTACATGGTATTATTTCAAAAAGTAGGCGGCCGCTTAGTTTCTACCCGCGATATGTGGAATTCGGCAATAAAAGATTAGCTACACTTTTTTTGCTTGCTTTGTGGCATGGAACAATTTGAGCTTCAAATAAGAGTCAAAAGTGAGCATATTGACGATTTGTCCCATGTGAATAATGTAGTTTACTTGCAATGGGTTCAAGAGGTTGCCGGAGCGCATTGGTTCTCGGTTGCGGGTAAAAATAGTGGCTACATTTGGGTCGTTCGTAAACATGAAATCGAATATTTTAAACCAGCTTTCAAGGATGATTTACTCACTTTAAAAACATGGGTAGAACAAATGGAAGCCTATCGGAGTATTCGAAGGGTTGATGTATGGAGAGATTCTGAGCTTATTTGTTCCTGTAAAACTAACTGGATAGCCTTAGATGCTGATGATGGCAAACCAAAGCGCATTGCAGCATCCTATCAAAATCTATTTACGTGACTTATTTAAGTTGGATTGCTGAGGAGCTGGATTTAACTATGCCTGCTCTTCAATCTTGTGTTCAATTATTGGAAGAGGGAGCAACTATTGCCTTTATCGCTCGTTATCGAAAGGCTCAAACTCAGGGTCTGGATGAATTGCAGGTTGAGAACGTTGAAAAGAAACTTCAACATTACAAGAAGCTTGAGGACCGTAAAGAAAGCATTCGAAAGAGCCTGATAGAGCAAAAATTGTATGATGATGAGAAAGCTGCTAGGATAGCTTCCTTCAGGCAGTCCAATGAACTGGAAGATTTTTACCTGCCCTTTAGGCCGAAGCGTGAGACAAAGGCGGACATTGCTTTAAAAAATGGTCTAGGCAGGTTTGCAGCACTTGTGATGAAGCAAAACGACCTTGAGCTTGAAAGAAACTTACATAAAGGCATAAAAGGACCTTATCAGTCTGAAGAAGAAGTTTTAGCCGCTTCAATAGACATTGCAGCTCAGTGGATCAATGAAAACCAGTTTTTACGAAAACGCCTACGTAGCTTGTTTAACCAGGCTTCTCTAATTGAAACCAAGCTGAAGGATGATTCTCATCCGGATTCTGAAAAATACAGGGATTACCACAAATACAGCGGCTTATTAAAGAAAATCCCTAGTCACAGGTTGTTAGCTATATACAGAGCAGAATCGGAAGGGATAATTAGCGTTAAGGTTAGCCCAGATAAAGAGGCGGCATTAGATTTATCGGAGCACATAATAGCGGGAGCCAGTAAATGCCGTTCTCCTTACTTGCAAAAAGCCATCAAGTTAGCCTACCAAAAGTCTTTGTATCCATCCTTATCCAAGGAGCTTCGTAATGAAGCATTATCAAAGGCTCAAGAAACTGCGATTCAAGTATTTGCGGGAAATTTAAGGCAGTTGCTTATGGCACCACCTCTTCATCGAAAACGTGTATTAGCTATTGACCCTGGTTTTAAAAGCGGCTGTAAACTGGTCTGTTTAAATGAATTAGGCGATTTACTACACAACGAAAATATTTACCCCCATCCACCGCAAAAAGAATGGGTGCAAGGAAAACGAAAATTGGAACAGTTCGTAGAGGCCTATAAGATTGATGCCATAGCAGTGGGAAATGGAACTGCGGGTAGAGAAACTGAAAACTTGATCGATCAATGCAAGTTTAAGCGTAAAGTTCAAGTTTACAGCGTTAGTGAAGCTGGGGCGTCTGTTTATTCGGCCTCAAGTGTGGGAAGAGCAGAATTTCCGCAATATGATGTAACTGTTCGAGGAGCGGTGTCAATTGGGCGTCGATTGCAAGACCCTTTGGCTGAACTAGTGAAAATCGATCCGAAGTCAATCGGAGTTGGTCAATATCAGCATGATTTAGATCCCTCCCAACTTGATAATGAGCTGGAAAAAACGGTGGTGTCTGTTGTGAATCAAATTGGCGTCGAGCTCAACCAAGCCTCCCCGCATTTATTAAAGTTTATTTCTGGTTTAAGCTCGAATTTGGCCGAGAATATTGTGGCGTATCGCAAAGAGCATGGGGCATTTAAAAATCGTAAGGAATTATTGAAGGTAAAAGGTTTAGGACCTAAGGCATTTGAACTTTCGGCGGGTTTTTTACGGATTAATGATGCCGACTATATTCTTGACAGTTCCGCCGTTCATCCCGAGTCCTATGCAATTGTGGAGGAACTGGCGAAGCACTACCTCAAGAATATAGAAGAATTATTGCTGGATAAGGAATTTAGCGCAGCCATGGAATTTCCTGAAGCTTTAATTTTGAAATACGGCAGTATCCATTTGGAGTCGATTAGAGAGGAGATTTTAAAAGCTGGTCGAGATCAACGCGGTGCCATCCGCGCCTTTAGCTTTGATCCAAATATCAAGCGAATTGAAGATTTAAGAGAGGGAATGATTTTGCCTGGCCTGGTTAGCAACTTAACTAAGTTTGGTGCTTTCGTGGATATTGGTTTGAAACAAGCTGGATTGGTGCACATCTCGGAAATTGCAAATCGATTTATCAGCGACCCAGCAGAGATTTTAAGCCTACAAGAAGCGCTGAAGGTAAAAGTCTTAAGCGTAGATTTACCTAGGGAACGGATTCAACTTTCAATAAAGCAAGTTAATGATGCCAACGAATGAAAATGAGTTTATAGTAGTAGATGAGCGAAGGGTAAAAACGCTTTGATTTAAAGAACGCCTTCAGTTCCATACTCGAATCTCTAAATTTAGAAAGAGGTATTTTATTTACGCGTTGGTCTCTATTGCGCTCTCCTGGTAAAAGCACTAAGGATTTTTTTCAAGCTGGCCGATTGCGCTATATCTCCCCTTTCAGATTGCTAATTGTAAGTACCACCTTATTGGTACTGATATTCAGCATTACCGATTTTTCGAATGAACTTCTACTTGGAGTTAAGAATGGTATGGGGGAAACTAAAAGTATTGGACAGGCTCAGTTTGAAAATGGGTATAGCCTTGGAGCTGATCTCGGTAGTGAAGGGTTAGATTCTGAACGAGTTAAAAAGATAGAAGCGAAGAGTCAGCAGATTAAAGATGTACTGACAAACTATTTTAACCTGGTCATATGGGCTTATATACCCATCGTGGCTTTTTTCACTTAGCTTTTTAATCGTAAGAAGGAGCTCAATTATGCTGAGCATCTTGTATTCAACACCTTTTACACCTCGGTTATAAATATCTTTACGCTTATTTTCTTCTTAGGAATGCTTTTAAGTATTGGCTATGTCTACGCCATCTATCTTCTAGGAAGCTTATTTTACTTTGTTTATTACTACAAGGATTTGTTAAGAAAGACTTGGCTTCGATCTATTTGGGAGGCTTCTCTCATCACACTTCTTTCCTTCCTTGTTTATACATTGACTATAAGTGTGATTATGGTCTTTGCTTTAAGGTGAGGCTGCTTTATTAGGTGGGTCTAGAGTTGTAATCGGAATTCTTTCCTTAAGAAATCCTTGAAGGAAGGCCCTTTGTAAAATGGTTTCAATCAGCTTATCTTCTTCAACCTCTTCTGGAGCATAGGGCGTTTTTAGACTGATTTCATTAAAGTATGCGATAGTATTCCACCAGAAGGCATTCCAGCCACTTCGATACTCGGATATGAGTTCATAGGTGGTCATATTAGTTTCCCTATATATGAGTTTAGAAAGTATCTGACCCTCGCTATGCGTTAGCTTGCGTAGCTTCCCTTCAAATTTATTTTCAAGATATTCTTGAAACTCTTTGATTAAACGCCGCTTTTTCCAACGATTTTTGCCTACTAAAAGTAAATTAAGACTATCTAATTTATCGCCAGCAATTACAGCGTAAGGATAGACTTTCATTACTTTTCGCTTTAAGATATAATAACGCCGACGAGCTTCTCTGCTGTCAAAGCTGGGCTTATTAATGAGTAAAACCTCGTCTAAGACCATTATTGGAATGGTATCGCCATCCACAATAATGGCATCTAATATATCATTCCTATTCTTAGAAGCATACTGCACGATATCGTTAGCTTTAGTGCTATCCGTTTGGCCCCAAAGGGTGGTTGCCAAAAAAATCAGTGACAGTATTCCAAGAATCTTATTAATCATTGGCGGTTCATTTTCCATTTACTGGAGCTTCCCTTCTCTCCTTTTGTCAGTTGTTGGCTTTTAGCGGATTGACTTTGAAGAAGATGTGCTCCTAGTAAAGCGGCTATTTCTTCTTCCTTCTCATTTGATTTGCCATCCAGGTACTCCGGTTTAAAATGTTTATTCACAAAGTGTGTGTCAAAATCACCACTTATAAAGGAAGGGTGTTCCATTACAAACTTTGCAAACTCCATCGTAGTATGTAATCCCACAATTTTATAGTCCTCTATGGCACGTACCATTCTGATACGAGCTTCTTCGCGATCTTTTCCGTAGGTAACCAATTTTGAAATCATAGGGTCGTAATAAATGGGAATATCCATACCTTCTTCAAAACCATCATCCACTCTAACCCCTACTCCATGCGGCCTTTGATAAACCCTTAAATTCCCAATATCTGGCATAAAGTTTTCGCGGGCATTTTCCGCGTATACTCTTACTTCGATGGAGTGTCCATGAATATTTAGGTCCTTTTGAGAAAAAGAGAGCTTTTCACCGCGAGCTATTTTGATTTGTTCTTTCACCAAATCAACGCCAGTAATCATTTCTGTAACAGGATGCTCTACCTGTAAACGAGTATTCATTTCCATGAAATAGAAATTGTGATCCTCGTCCATGATGAACTCCACGGTACCAGCCCCTAAATAATTACAAGATCGAGCGACATCAACTGCCTTTGTTCCCATTTCTGCGCGAAGCTCATCGCTAAGTATGGCAGATGGGGCTTCTTCGATTACTTTTTGATGTCGTCTCTGAACAGAGCATTCTCTTTCAAATAGGTGTACTCTATTTCCATGACTATCGCATAAAACTTGCACCTCGATGTGTCGCGGAGAACTCACATATTTTTCAATAAAAACCGCTCCGTTCCCAAATGCTGATTTAGCTTCTGAAATGGCACTGTGAATTTGTTCCTCCAGCTCTTCTTCTTTTTCAACGATACGCATTCCTTTACCACCCCCTCCAGCGGAAGCTTTAATTAGCACAGGGAAGCCAATTTCCCTTGATATGGCAATGGCTTCATGAGGGTCTTCGATAGCACCTTCCGTTCCGGGTACTAATGGAATGCCAAATTCTTTAGCTGCCTCTTTAGCGCTTAACTTATCCCCCATTATTTTCATGGAGTGCGCCTTAGGTCCGATAAAAGTAATACCGGCATCCTCTACAGCTTGGGCAAATTGACCATTTTCGCTCAAAAACCCGTAGCCTGGGTGTATACCATCTACTCCTAAATCCTTACAAACCTCAATAATCTTATCCCCAAGGAGGTAGGATTGCGCACTAGGTGGAGGTCCTAAAAGCACGGCTTCATCTGCATATTTCACGTGGGGTGAATTTCGATCTGCTTCGGAATATACTGCTACAGTCTTGATTCCCATCTCTTTAGCAGATTTCATAATCCGAAGGGCGATCTCTCCTCGGTTGGCGATAAGGATTTTATTCATGGTTGCACTTTTATACAGCTAATTTACTGCTCATTGCTTAGATAGAATGTTATATAAATGATTTCTTCAGAGGGGTATTCCAATAATTATTGACGTCAATCATCTATCTCAAGTTTAATTTCCGAGCTTTTTATGTAACTTAGAGAACCTATAGGATTTCAACCTAAATCCATGCGTATCAACCGACTACCTACTTTATAATTACAATGAAATCACAAAAGAATGCGACGCCTAAATATTTAGGCGCGACGGGAGCATCTGCAGGCGGTTTAGACGCACTATCAAAGCTGCTGCAAGGTTTGCCCGAAGAAAAGTTGAGTCTCAGCATTTTAGTAGCGCAGCATTTAAGTCCATCACATAGGTGTCATAAAGAAGATCTGCCATTTTTGGCTCTTCCATGTAACCTTAGCTGAGCATAATGAAAGCCATTGATGTTCTACAAATAGAGGATAATAAAGGGGATCAGTTCCTTCTAAAAGAATATGCCGAATTATGTAATACTCCCCAATATTCAGTCCAAAAAGGGCTCAGTCTTAGTTAATAATTGGGTTTGATTTGACTTGTTTTGATAGATGCATAAACTCGGAAACGAGCGAAAGTTTAATTACTTATCATAATCGTAATCAGCGATGGCTTGATATCTCCATATATCCTCAGGAAAATGGACTTTCAATGTTCATCCAGGACATCACAGAGTTAAGAAAAAGGCAAGCTGATATTGAGCTTATCAAACAGAATAATGAAGCCCTGATTAATACAACCCAAGATCATATGTGGTCTATTGATCGGGATTACAAAATTCTTAGTGCCAATAACAATTACTTAAATTATTTAAGTGAATTATCTGGAAAACCAATTAAGCTCGGTGATTCTGTAATAATAAAGATTGATAAACGACAACGGTTCAAGGATTGGTTGACCTTATACGACCGAGCCTTGGCTGGAGAGGAAATCACACGATTGATTGAAGAAGATATTGATGGAGAGCATTTCATTTTTAACGTTCACCTCTACCCTATTTTTAATGGCCGTAAAGCAGTAACAGGTGTCGCTTGCTATTCTTACGATGCTACAGAACGCCTTAATTACTTGCGCAGGATTGAGCGACAGAATAAAAGTTTGCAAGAAATTGCATGGCTGCAATCTCATGTTTTGCGAGCCCCATTAGCTCGAATTATGGGTTTAGTAAATCACATAGATTTAGATGAAAAGATCTATGATCATCAAACGCGCGAATATCTTAAGCATATTATGGACTCAGCCGAAGAAATGGATGATGTAGTAAGAGATATTACGCAAAAGTCGAAAGACTTCGAGGAGCATTATGATAAGACATAGTACCTTTGTTCCATGAGAATGGAGGATACTATTTGCGCCCTTTCAACTGCTTCAGGCAT
Source organism: Croceimicrobium sp. (assembly GCA_965658275.1). Taxonomy (GTDB): domain Bacteria; phylum Bacteroidota; class Bacteroidia; order Flavobacteriales; family Schleiferiaceae; genus Croceimicrobium. Next base: position 52,883 of record CBFHRN010000003.1, on the reverse strand, counting down.
GGGCGCTATTGCTGTAATTCGAATAAGCGGCCCAAATACATTTCCCCTCATGGAGAAGATATTTGTTCCCTTTTCCAAAAGCCATGAACTTAAAAAGGAAAAAGCCTATTCTGCAGTGCTCGGTAAAATAGTAGATGAGCAAGGTCAGTTGGTAGATGAAGTTCTTCTTAACCTTTTTAAAGGGCCAAAATCCTATACTGGTGAAGACGTAATTGAAATTGCCTGCCATGGCTCTATTTATATTCAAGAACAGGTTTTAAGACTTTTAAACCGGAATGGCGCCCGAATGGCTGATCCAGGTGAATATACTCTTCGAGCTTATATAAACGGTAAAATGGACCTTTCGCAAGCAGAGGCAGTTGCCGATTTAATTGCGTCGGAAAATAAAGCCTCCCATCAAATAGCTTTGCAACATATGAAGGGCGGTATATCCAGGGAAATCAAATCCTTACGGAAAGAATTAATTGACTTTGTTTCCCTTATTGAGCTTGAGTTAGACTTCGCTGAGGAAGACGTCGAATTTGCAGATCGAAGTGCATTGGAAGAATTGCTGGTGCGTATTGAAGCCGTTTTACATAGCCTAATATCGTCCTACGATACTGGAAATGCTATCAAAAGTGGAGTTCCTGTTGCGATTATTGGCGCTCCTAATGCAGGTAAGTCTACCCTTCTCAACCTTTTACTAAAGGAAGATAAAGCCATTGTAACCGAAATTGCTGGAACTACTCGCGATGCAATTGAAGATGAGATCAGTATCGAAGGTATTAACTATCGATTTATTGATACAGCAGGAATTCGAGAGACAGAAGACTTTGTAGAAAGTATCGGTATTAAGAAAACCTTTGAAAAAATTGAGCAAAGTGATTTAATCTTATACTTAATTGAGGCAAGTCGTTTAAATCAGGATTCGGATTGGCCTAATTTGAGGACGGAGCTTAATTCTATTTTGGAAAAAGTTGGAGAAAAACATTTGATACTGGTACTAAATAAGGCCCAACAGCTAAATGGAGCCCTTCCAAAGGAAATTACCGATTTGGAGCCAATACTCATGAATGCCAAGGATGGCGATGGATTGGAGGATTTAAATCATAAAATAAGTTCCTTTTATAACTGGGGGGACTTAGCGGCGCAACAGTCGATTGTGACTAATGTACGACACCTACAAGCTTTAGAGTTAAGTTTGGTGAATATTCAAAAGGTTAAAGGCGCTTTAGATGCAGGCTTGAGCGGTGATTTACTATCTTTCGACATACGTGAGGCCCTACAAAATTTAGGGTCAATAATTGGTGAAGTGGACGTCGATAAGGACATATTAGGCAATATTTTCGGTAAGTTTTGTATCGGAAAATAAGCATGAGATAGTTCAATAATAGTTAGCTTCTATCCGATTCAATTATGTTTTTTAACCATGCTTTTTCTTAATACCTTGTAATGCATATAAAGCCAACCCAACGTTTACAGAAGTATTGAATTACATAGAGCTTATTCTGCTCATTCTTTTAGGTATTCAAACCTTATACAGTTTCATTTTCGCTTTGGCATCACACATACCTTATCAGCTTAAAAAGCAGTATGAACGTCAGCACCGAATAACCATACTAATTCCGTCCTATAAAGAAGATAAGGTGATCCTTAATACTACTCGAGATGCGCTAGCTATTAACTATCCTAAAGATAAGTTCAAGGTAATTGTGGGTGCCGATCAAATGCAGGATGAGACAAATGCTAGGTTAAGGGAAATGGGCGCTGAAGTAGTAGAAATGAATTTCGATCATTCTACTAAATCTAAAAACCTTTTGGCTCAAATTGAGTCTCAAATTGGAGAGAATTGGCCTGATTATTTTTGATATTGGATTCAGATAATAAAATGGAAATCAATGGTTTACAAGAAGTAAATGCTATCATTGACCCCAAAATCAAAGTTTACCAACTGCATCGAACGGCAAAGAACGATAATACCAAGTTGGCGATTCTAGACGGAATAACTGAAGCTATAAGTAATAATATATTCCGTAAGGCCCATCGAAATCCAGGGCTCAGTAGCGGCTTGGTTGGAAGTGGTATGCTGTTTAAGTCGGAAGTGCTCAAGGAAACCTTAGATGCGATTAATAAAGATTCTGCCGTAGAAGATAAGCTCTTTGAGTTTTACTTGTTGGAGCAAAAGTATTTTACTGAGTATGTTAGCCATATCCCGATTTACGATGAAAAGGTTTCCAGTGGTAAAAACTTTAGTAATCAAAGGAAGCGTTGGATAGCTGGGCAGATTCACGCTTTTAAACTTTTTATTATTCCTGGTTTTGCTAAGTTATTCCAGGGAAATATTGGCTTCTTTGATAAAGCATTACAGATGGCCTTCGTGCCTAAACTACTATTTGCCATACTATTAGCTTTCATAGCTGGTTTAGTCTTTATCCTTAAGGCTCCGCATAATTGGTGGTATTATCAGTTGGGCCTCTATGTTCTTACGCTTTTTATATGTGTACCTCGCTCTTATTTTAAGTGGAGCAATCTTCCCATTTTATGGGAGCTACCAAAAGCGGCATTCTTTATGGTATTAGCCATTGCCAGAATAAAAAAGAATCAGAGCGTTAAGGAATTTGAGCACACCGAAAAGGAGTTTGTAGAATAAAAAAACCCTGGTAATTTAGAATTACCAGGGCTAATTACTTTAGTATCGTATGTCGATTAATATCGGTTTCTCGATCTAAATCCACCTCCACCTTGACGGTCAGAGCGCTCTTCGCGCGGACGAGCTTCTTTAACGACGATTTCACGTCCTTTAAGGTTTAACCCGTTTAAGGCCTCAATTGCTGAGTTTCCTTCTTCGTTACCGTCCATCTCTACAAAGCCAAAGCCTTTCGAGCGACCAGTTTCACGGTCAGTAATAATTTTAACTGAAGACACTTCGCCATAAGCTTCAAAAGCGTCTCTTAGATCTTGTTCTTGAACTCCAAAGTCCAAGCTAGCCACAAAAATGTTCATTGAAAAAAAATAAAAAGATTAAAAAGCATAATTAGATATGCTGGCGCAAGGTAGGCATTAATACCATCGAATATCATCATGGGTATTAATTAACTTAGACTTATCATTGCCGTGCAAAAAATTGACTATCAATTATTTAAGGAATGAAACTATGCGATCAGTTTTAATGCTCAATCCGAAGTGCCTTAATTTTCGGCTTAAAACGGATATTTAATTCCTTAATTTTCAATTAGGTAAAGGCTTAAAGAATTGTAACTTTGACCAAAATAAAACTCTAATGAATCGAAAAACTTTATTTGGCTTAGCGCTTATCACATTAAGCTTTGGGGCTTGTCAGAACAGCACAAACGTTGAAGCGGCCGCAGAGAAAAACACAGATACAGAGGTTTCAGAGACCAACATGCCTCCTGCGGTTCCAGAAGGGGCTCGCGTTTTCTTTGCAAATATGGAAGATGGGGATACGGTTAGTAGCCCCTTCCTTATAGAGTTCGGTATTGAAGGTATGGAAGTTGAGCCTGCGGGTGCTGTAAATGAGGGAAAAGGTCATCACCATATCATTATCAATAACCAATATATCGAGTTTGGTGGCACCGTACCTGCAGATAGTGTAAATATTCATTACGGAGGAGGGCAAACCAGTGATAGCCTCGACCTGAATGCGGGTAATTACAATTTAACGATGCAATTCGCGGATGGTTATCATCGGTCTTACGGTGAGCAAATGTCCAGCACCATTAGTATTGTTGTGAAGTAAATTTCTTTGATATACCTACTAAAAAAGCCCTGATGGATTCTTCCTTCAGGGCTTTTTTTATCCTAAATGCTCGCTTATTTAACAATAACCTTTTTTGCATTGATTCTTTGGCCATTTACTGTAACTACCGCCAAAGCAACTCCTTTAGGTAGCTTGCTTAAGCTAATTTCAGCAGCTATTTCTCTTCCATGGCTTTCTACATTTCGGCTTAAAATAGCTCTACCTGTTAGGTCCACGAAGCTAATAGTAGCCGACGCCTCCGTCATATTATAGAGATGAACGAAATAGGTCATTCCATCGCTGTAAGATCCATCGATAACACTAGGGGCAGCTCCTGCGAATAATACATTTTCTACTAATCCTACATTACCACCATTTGGATCGTAATTTAGAGTAGCACAATCTAGGTTATTCGTGGTGTCACTTTCAGTAACCCCGCTCCAATTTGGTCCAATTGCAATAACTCCTCCACAGAAGTCAACGCTCATAGCAGAGGCATTACTAATGTTTAATCCCGCGAAATTCACAGAACGGTTTTCCGTATCGCCATTATTCATGGTTGTTCCGGTAATTGAAAATACGATAGGAACATTCTGACCATTCTGGGAAACCACTAATAGGTTACCATTTAATGTTGGATAATATAATACGGTATCATTGGTTGTAACGGCTTGTGTGCCATTATTGCTGATGCTTACATCGAATGAAAGCTGGATACCCGGGCCAACAGTTGAGTTCGCAACTGGTTGGTTAAGGGTAATGCTCAAGTCGTTTTGAGCATAGCTGGTCGCACTAAAAAGTACTGCAAGAGAGAGTAGAACTCTTTTCATAAGGGAAATTTAAAAGTTAGTAAGCGGTAAAAGTAAGAACTGACGCCAGCTTTGGCCGCATGAAACCTAACTTTAACAAGCCTTTAGCGTTAAGCCACTCGCTTATTTTTCCGAACCCTGATGTTAATTACCTCTACCAGAAGCGAGAAGCTTACCGCAAAATAAATATAGCCTTTGCTTATGTGTTGATGGAAGCCATCCGCAATAAGCATCACTCCTATTAAAATCAAGAAGGACAAGGCCAATATTTGTAGTGTAGGATGCTTTTCTATAAATGCAGCAATTTTGCCCGCAAAAACGAGCATCACCGCCAGGGATACAATTACTGCTAAAATCATAATCAGCAATTGGTCCGTCATTCCTATTGCGGTTAATATTGAGTCGAACGAAAACACAATGTCTAATAAGGCAATTTGAATGATTATAGAAGCAAAACTTTTCTTAGCTAAACTTTTCACCTCTTTTTCTTTGCTTTCTTCAGCTTCCATTTTATGGTGAATTTCACTGGTAGACTTCGCCAGTAAGAACAAGCCTCCAATAATTAAAACCAAATCCCTTCCCGTTAGGGCCATGTTCAATACGGTAAACAATGGCTCTGTAAGTTTAATAATCCAGGTAATGCCAAATAGCATTAGTATTCGCATGACTAAGGCTAAGGAAATACCAGCAAATCGAGCTTTGGGTCTGGAGTCTTCAGGCAATTTATTGGTTAGTATTGATATGAAAATAATGTTATCAATACCTAATACTATTTCCAGAATGCTTAAAGTTAAAAATGCAATTAATCCTTCTGTGCTGAGTAAAACGCTGAAATCCATTATTTCTTCAATTGATTTTCGACAATCTCTTCGTCTTGGATGCGGGCCTGAAGCTGTTGTGCATAGTTACGACCATCCTTACTCCCGTACTCGGAATAAGCTTTCTGGGACCATTCTAAGGCTTGAGGTAAATCATTAAGTACTTCATAAGCCACTGCTATATTATAAGCCATTCGAGCCTTATCCTTCGGTTTTTGGGCCGCATGTATCCCTTTCTCCCAAACTTCAATTGACTCTTGCCAATTCCCCACTTCTGCTAAACGCCCACCATGCTCTAATGCATCAGACTCTTTAGACTTGGTGAAAAAGCTACGGTTCAATTTAATAGGCATGGGAGCTATTTTAAAAGCGTAATCATGGCCTAAACGTCTACATAAATCTCTTGTAGCTTCTTCCTTTCCAATAAGAGCTGCAAGAGCGTCAGCCTTTGTTTTACCGGTAGCTTTCCATGTATTCGTTTTTGAAAGTAATTGTTGATCAATTAAGTTTCGATTTTTTGGATCATACATTCGAATACCCACCTTAATATTACCCACTCCTTCGGCTTGCCATTGGGGTGCCTCCTCTTTCGCTTCTGTCCTATTCTCTCGATTAGAAGCCTTGCTATTCACCTTTCCTTGACCTTCGGTAACGATAAAATCTGAATCTAAAATTTCTAAAGCGACTATGGCGTCGGCACCGTAGCGGCGCAATAAAGTATTTTGAGTTGTAAGACTAAGAGGGTCTGGGAATACAGCGGTTAGGCTATTTCCTTCGAGCCTTTCGGAAGCTATAACTACCTTATAACGGGGCGACCTTTGCAGAGTGTTTTTTAGACTGTTTACTAATTCTTGAGCTGCGGCTCGATCAGCCATTAGGCCTTCGCCTGTTAAAACCCCTTCTCCAATCGTTAACCATTGGTTTTTTTTAGATGGCATGGTGCGATCCAGGACTAAAACGGTTTTAATATCCTGGCTCACATTAATTTCCGCCGGCCTTAATGTATCTATAAATACGTTTTTACGGCCACCACAACTGATAAGGTAGAGACTTAAGACAAATAGAAATAGCTTTCGCATGGTAGAAGGTCTAAAAAGAAAGGCCTGCTAGTTAGCAAGCCTTCTTTGATTATAGGTTAGAATACTCTTTTCCGTAATCGAGCATTTGCTTCAAGAAGTCATTGGGATATGTCATTTCCACATCAGAAATACTATCACCTTCATATACAGGTCGCATAACAGGTTGAATGAATCCCGCATAAGGCGCAATGTTCAACTTTTCAGTCCGTTTTAACACTTCAGCATGTAAGTCTTGATCAACTTGTACACCATAGGTTTCAACCAATGACTTGCCTGCTTCAAAGTCACCCTGAGATTTTATTCTTTGAATTTCACGCAATTGCTGACCAAAAATCTCTCTTAAAGCATCATAGTCATTGATTACAAAATAAGTTTTGCCATCAAGGACTTTTCTTTCAATAACATTATTCTCTTTTCCCATTTCAAGAGCCCATGCCGCTACCAATTGACGATTTCGCATGTGATCTTCTTCAATAATTTCACCTGGCTTTAAACGACGCAATTGCAGCATCAAACCATTTCGAATGTAATTATCATATTCTGCTTTACCGGCATCTAAACTTTGCATTAAGTTCAATTCCAGCATTTTATCATCCATAATAAAGTAAAGCGCTACTAGATCAGCCCGAGCCTCTTCCAAAGTGCTGGAATAGTTTTTTAAGGTTTCATTAGGAGTGCCAACACCTGGATCCAATTTGCCGCTGGCGTGGCCCACTACTTCATGGAGAGCAGTGTGCATTTTACCACTAATAGCACTGTATTGTTTCGCGCGCTCCATTTCCTCTGCCGAGAAAGTGAATTCTTCTAAAAATCCAGCGCCTTTAGCCTCTTCATAGGCTCCTTCAATATTAGTTAAGCTGATGGATTTTGAACCGTGGGCTTCTCGTATCCAGTTAGCATTTGGCAAGTTCACACCAATTGGAGTACTAGGAGTAGTCGCCCCCGCTTCACCTACTACATTAATCATTCGGTAAGAAACTCCCACCACTTTTTCCTTTTTGTGCTGATCTAGAATGGGGCTGTTATCCTCGAAGTACTGAATGTTCTTAGAAATTACAGCCATCTTCTCACTAGCATCCAAATCCTTCACTTGTACCACAGTTTCGTAGGTAGCTTTGTAGCCCAATGGATCGTGGTAAACTTCAATAAAGGAATTGATGTAATCAACGGTACTCGTCGTATCTAGAACCCAAGCAATATTATATTCATCCCACTTTTTTAAATCGCCAGTTTTGTAGTATTCAACCAAGAGACCTAGAGCTTTGGCTTGTTGGTCATTTTCGGCAACCCCCTGAGCCAATTCAAGCCATTTGATGATTTTCTGAATGGCCGGTCCATATAATCCTTTAGCATGCCATTTCTTTTCAACAAGTGTTCCGTTTTCCTTAACCAATTTGCTGTTTAGCCCATAAGAAATAGGCTGTTGATCATTGGGGTCCACTTGAGCTTTGTAAAAAGCAGTGGCTTCTTCAGCGCTAATGTCTGGATCATAGAAATTAACTGCGGAGGCTAACAATAAGTCCTTATCCGGATCCTTGCTTACCCCTTTCATATCTTGATCGTTAAAGATCACTGCAATAGCTTCTTCACTAAGGCTAGCACCGGTTTCTTTAAGTAATTGGTTAAGGTAATTTTCGTCAAAGTCAGGCATTATCTTAGCATGACTGTAATGATGGTGTATCCCATTACTAAAAAACACCCTCTTGGCATAAACTAAGAAGTTGTCCCAATTCTCATTTCCTTCTCCGCTGTAATTGGTAATAATCGTTTCCAAGGCCTTTCGGATTTCGAGATTATGGCGGTACAATTGATCCCATAATATATCTCGACCTTCTAGGCCAGCTTGGGTTAAATAATAAGCTAGCTTCTTTTGCTGTAAGCTAAGTTTTTCCCAACCCGGAACTTGATAACGTAAAATTCGTAAATCGGCAAACTGCTCCGTTTGCCATTGAAATTCTGAGTTTTCAGTATGCATTTCTTCGGATTCCATTTTGGTTTCAGACTCTGGTGATTGGCAGGCCGTAAGACCTATAGCCAAACCAAGGCTAAAAAGGCTAATTCTTTTCATAGGAGTGGATTAAGGTTCGAAGATACTTCTTAAGCCTTTATAATGCTAAAGGAAGAATCAAGAGGGTTTAAAGAATCTTTTAAAATCTGGATGAAATTGGATCCAAAAGCGGCGTAATAATAGGATAAGTTATCATGACGCTCTTGCAAGCCTCCCTTCGGAAACAAGGCGTAATAGATACGCTCTAATTTTTCCATATCCTCACTTTGTCTTCTTTTTTCGGCCCTAATAAGCTTTTTACGAAGATTAGCAATGCCATTTAGCTGTTTCTGCCTCTGAGCATTCACTGCTCCCAACATGCTTTTGTCCGTTATTTCGGCGATGGATTCTAGGTCCGTAAAAAGTTTTTCGATCTGCTCGTCGTACTTCCTTAGAGTAATATCTTCAGGAAAATACTTAGCTATATAATCTTGTTTGAGCGGCTCTAAGCCTTTGAAAAGTTCTATGGGGCTTAGATTTAAATCTGCCATCCGATTCTGCCATTTTTGCTCCACAAACAACACTGAGTTTCGAAGCATGGGCATAGGATACGGAACATCGGCTTTATCAAACAAGGTTTTTAATTGTAGCCAATAAGCAATTTCACCTCCTCCACCAATGTAAGCCAAGTTTGGGAGCACAACCTCTTGATAAAGAGGTCTTAAAATTACATTCGGACTAAAACGTTCTGGATGACTATTTAGCTCTTCTTCCAGCTCGTGCTGATTGAAATTTATATCGGTGTTTAAAACATGCCACTTCTCCCCTTTCTTTTCAATGCGCTCTCTTAGACCTGGCTGCAAATAAAAGAGATTAATCTCGCGCGGATAAACCTGAGCGAAATAGTCCTTTTTTAAAGCTTCACTCTGGGTTTGAGCCGCTTCTTTATAGCTAACCTCGTATAAGTCGACCTTGAAATGAGGAATCATAGACCGCTTCAAATCGACGTCGTCTCCATCAATTACTAATAAACCGTAGGCTTTAAATAGTTGATGGGCGATAAAGCGTGTGGCCTGCGCCAAATTATCATGTTCGTGATAGGCTTTTCTGAAAATGTCAATAATTTCGGAAGCTTGTGTTCCTGGGCCAAGGTGTTCTTCGAGCTCATCGATTACCTTTCCCATGCCAAAAGTGGGCATTGCACCAACGGCACCATTTAAAGAGTTTTGCCATTGAAGCCTTCCACCAAAGAGATTTATAAAAGATATTTCTTCAAAATCGTGATCTTCAGTGGCCATCCAATAAATAGCCTGAAAATTATAACTCGGATAAGCTTCCGAAAGTTGTTCAGCTAAGTTTATGGTGCTGATGATCTTATAAATGAAATAAAGTGGTCCGGTAAGAATATTTAACTGATGACCCGTCGTTACGGTATAGGTATTGTCTTTTTGCAGAGCTTCAATGCGATCGATGTAATCGTCTTTAAGCTTAATGCCTCCTTCTTGATACTGTTTCTTTAGGCTACTTACTAAAACCTTCCTTTGTTCTTTAGAAAAACCTGCTTTGCGCTGGATTTGAGTTTTAAAAGAAGCTATCGAAGGGAAATCATTGATGAAGGGCTCAATGCTAGGAGACTTGGCTATATAGTCCAGCATTAATTGGCTAAAGAAACCTGTTTGGGAATAAGGAATACATTCCACTTCTTTCATGTCGCAAATTTAGAATTAAAAGCTGCGGTTTCTATTTAGGGTGTCTATTAGGACTTAGATAAATATGAAATAGACCAATACAAAAAGATAGATTGCCCAAAAAGGCCTCATTTGCTCCGGGTTTGAGCCCCATAGATATTTGGTAATTCTAAAGGCAATGGAGCGATTATTGGCAATTAGTTGATACAGCTGATCACTCCATTTCATGAAGAGCCCATTCTTTTTGTACATCCGATAAAGAAACTTCCTCTTGCCCATATAATAGAGACTGAAATAAGCGGCTTCGGGACCATTATACACACGCCCTTTTTGGTCGACGAAGCGAACAGACTCCGCAAATCTTTCAAGGGGAATGTCTTGGGCGAGACCATTTAAATCTTGGAAGGGTATATAATCTATCTGATCTTTCGTAAATCCTTGCCAGTAGGTAATCCAGTAAGCGCAAAATCCACATTGGCCATCCCATATCATGGTAGGCTTTTGTGGATTAAATTGAGTAGAGTTTATTTTTTGGAACAAGCTTTCTTTTTGGCAAAAATAGAGATTAAGCCGTCTGCTTGTTATAATATTCTATTTCGAAGGGGCTTAAGTCTTTTAACATTTTGCCTTGGCTAACCGAAAGGGTTCTGCCATTCTCCTCCACATAGGCCTTTACCTCTAAAGCAATCTGTAAAATTTCTCCCATTCCTAATTCGTTTCAGTTTTGAAATTAAGTAATAATTCTTCTTTCAAGCAAATTAAATAGCCTTTGAAATCCTTGCTATTATAAGCTTTCCGTTATATACGTGGAATTATTACTATTGGATTTTAATCAAGAAAAAAAATCTACCAGAAAGATAAAATCCTGAATATCAAATTGATTTAATTGGAAGAATTTTAAGGTCATAAAGGATTAGTGAAATCCGATCTTACAGAAAATTTGATACCCAAAAAAAATTACAATGGGAAGGTCTGTAAGGCTTTATTATAGGCCGATTCGAAGGCCAATGCGTCTAAACCGTGGGTAATTTTCTTCTCGGTAAAGAAGGAAAGAAGCTTCTCGGTTGGCATATTTCCGGTTAAATCATCGGTAGCCATTGGGCAACCTCCATACCCTTTAATGGCTCCATCAAATCTGCGACAGCCATTCTCATAGGCGGCAACAACCTTTTCGCGCCAATTATGGGCCTGTGTATGTAAATGAGCCCCAAACTCTATTTGTGGGAAAGCAGGAATCAATTGTCCAAAAAGGTGTTCTATGCTTTCTGGATTCGAGGTTCCAATGGTGTCGGAGAGCGAAATTATACGAACCCCCATATTTACTAAGTCCTCTACAAAGTCGGCTACGATAGCTGCACTCCAGGGTTCACGATAAGGATTTCCAAAACCCATGGAAACATAAAGGACCAATTCTTTACCGGACTGAGCACAGATATCTAAAATTTGACCTACTAAGACTCTGCTTTCGGCAATGGACTTATTGGTATTGCGCTGTTGAAAAACCTCAGAAACTGAAAAGGGATAGCCCAAATAATGAATATCGGGATGCGCAGAAGCCTCCTGTGCTCCCCTAAGATTGGCAACGATGGCCAATAATTTGGTGTCCGTTGTACTTAAGTCCAAGCCTTCTAAGACCTGGGCGGTATCTTTCAATTGTGGGATTGCTTTAGGAGACACAAAGCTACCAAAGTCCAAAGTGTCGAAACCTACTTGAAGAAGAGACTGTAAATAACTAATTTTCTTCTCTGTAGGGATGAATTCGTCGATGCCCTGCATGGCGTCACGAGGGCATTCGACAATTTTAAGGTTCATAGAACTCAATTTCGCGTATTTTATGAGGTGAGGTTTTGCGAAAATACAAGCTATATCCTTATGCTGGAACTCGTTTTAAAGCTTCTAGGAAATAGGACCAGAATTTAGCAACCGAATCAATTTTAACCTTTTCATCTGGGGAATGCGGATTTTTAATGGTAGGTCCAAATGAAATCATTTCCAATTCGGGATAATGCTGCCCTAATAGACCACATTCCAAACCGGCATGACAGGCTAAAACCCTGGGCTCTTCCTTAAATAGTTCCTTATAGAGGTCCTTCATCATTCCAAGCATGGGTGCATTTGGATCCAGTTTCCATCCGGGATAAGAACCGCTATGTTTCACCTGAGCCCCTATTAATCTCCAGGGAGCTGCCACCGAATCAGCAATGTCAAATTTTGCGCTTTCTCGGTCGCTTCGTTGAAGTGCCTTCAAACATAGTGCTCCTTCTTTGAGGCTAACGTGTGCCACATTGTTACTGGTTTCCACTAAATCTTTTACATCCGGACTCATACGATGAATTCCATCGTGGGTGCATTGCAAAGCCTGGCTAAACTTGGCAAAATCCGAAGCTATCATTTTTTTAGCGGGCAATTCAATGGATTTAACTGTGATTGTCACATTGGGGTCGGTGGAGGCAAACTCGGATTCTAGTTGAGCAGCTCTTTCTTTCCAATATGCTAAAGCTGAAGCTTCAAGGTTTTTTGAAAGTATAACCGTTGCATGAGCTTCACGAGGGATTGCATTTCGTAATCCACCTCCTTCAAATTCACTAATAGACCATCCGAATCGTACTTCGGGGTCGAAAATCATACGATTTAAAATCTTATTCGCATTGCCACGGCCAAAAATGATGTCCATTCCTGAATGTCCTCCAAAAAGTCCTTTAACGCTTATTTGATAGGCAACTTCATTACTGTTAGTAGTACTTTCTTCGCTGTAAGACCAGTCCACATCTGTGTCAATACCACCCGCGCAGCCTATGCTTAATTCATCATCATCCTCGGTGTCCAAATTCATTAAGATATCGCCACTTAAGAAGCCAGATTGTAAATTATGCGCTCCTGTCATACCTGCCTCTTCATCTGTGGTAAATAAAGCCTCTAAGGCTGGATGAGGAATATCACTTGAATCTAAAACGGCCAAAATGCTTGCCACACCCATGCCATTGTCCGCACCAAGTGTTGTTCCCTTGGCCTTTACCCACTCACCATCCACATACATGTTGATCCCTTGCGTTTCGAAATCAAAATCTGTATCCGCATTCTTTTGGCATACCATATCTAAATGCGCTTGTAGAACCACTTTTCGGCGATCTTCCATTCCGATGGTAGCAGGCTTCTCAATTAAGATATTACCAATTTCATCTTGTTTCCAGGTGAGATTGCGCTCTTTAGCCCAATTAATTACAAATTCTTGTACTTTCTCTTCCTTTTTAGAAGGACGAGGAACTTGGTTTAAGTCCGCAAAAAAGCCCCACACATTGCGAGGCTCTAGGTTTCTTATTTCTTGAGACATATTATTTATTTCCTAAGATTATAGGTAGACCATCTTTGCCTGAACCGATAATTACTGTTTTGGCATTTTCCGATTCTGCAAGGCGAAGGGTTGCTTCAATACCTTTTTCCCGTAAAATTTTGTCCGTTAAAGAGCTGTTGATGATATCATTAGCCTTTGCTTTACCTTCAGCTTCAATCCTTTGACGTTCTGCCTCTTTTTTAGCTTGTTGAATTTTAAACTCATACTCTAAGGATGCTTGCTCCTGCTCTAGCTTACGTTCGATTGCCGCTTTTAATTTAGCAGGAAGGGTAACCTCACGAATTAAAACAGCATCTAATTCTAAATAATTGTTGCGTAAAGCTTGAGAGGTGCGTTGGAAAATTTCAACCTGAATATTCTCCCTTTTCGTAGAATATAATTCCTCTGGTAAATACTTTCCAATTACTTCACGAGTTGCTGAACGAACTTGGGGAATAATGATTTTCTCATGGTAATTCTCACCAATCTCGTTATGTAAATAGCCTATTTGAGACTCTAAAGGATAGTAACGGTAAGAGAGTTCTAGTTTGATTGTAAGTCCATTACGACTTAAAACCTCCATACTGCTTACAGATTCCTTTTTCTTCATGTCATAAATATGGATATCATCCCAAGGCCACTTTACATGAAAACCTTGAGCATAGACTTTATCCAAATCTAATCCTCCTTGGAACTTCCGGAAAATAACTGCTTTTTCACCGGTGCGAATAGTAAAAGTTATTGAATTCCAGGTTAATACAATGACTAAAAAGCCGACAAAGGCTATAATGATTGCGTAGGTCGTTCTTTGATTCATTTTTTTCTAATTAATATTGGCCCCAATACTTACGAAGGAACCATTCGAAAGCGAATAATCCCAAAAATACAAAGAACAAAGGCCATCTGCTAAGAATTTCCTCCTTATTCCTTTGTTCAATCAATTGTCCAGAAAAGTTTTGTTGAATTAACTCATCCTGAAGACTTGAAAGGTCCTTTAGGCTATAAGCATCTCCTCCATTGGAAATTGCCCAAGTATCTAAACCTTCATGGTTAGCTTTACGGTTTTGATCCTCTAAATCATTAGGAAGAACCTCAAGGGTCCCCCTATCGTAAATCAATTCCCCGCCCAAATCGACTTCCGCTGTATACCGGTATAGTCCCGCTTTTAGATCCATCAATTTTTGCTGATATATATTCCGGTAAGGATTTAGAATATATTGATAGGCTTCTTCCCCATCTCTAAATAAACTTAGCTCTAAATTCTTGTTATTTATTAAGTTACCTGATTTATCATAAAGTTTTGCTTGAACCTTTGTGCTCAAGCCTTCAATTATCTCCTTTTCCCAAATCAACCGCAAGGGGGCTTTCTTTTCTTGTGCCAAGAGATACTGACTGAGGTTAGCTATAAAACCGTCAAAAGCATCGAAGTTGCCCTCTAATCGGTAATTATGAAGTCGCCATCTCCAAAGGCCCCTACCTAGAAATACGCAAGCTCGAACACCGAAACTATCATCACTTAAAAAGACAAGTCCTTCCTTTGTCCTTAAATTATCCAAGCGTTTATAAAATAGGATATTAGCGGCATCAGGTAATTGACTTGGACCGTAAATCCCGTCTAAGGGCGGAAATTCTTCCCAAAGACTCTCTTGCTCTTTGGAAACTGGAAATAGACTAAAATTAGGGTTCCAATCGGCGTATTGCTTTTCCGACTCAAAGTCTTCAGAGCCCATAACCGTTTTTAGGTAACCCCCTTTTTTACTTTTTGCTGATAAGAGTAAAATATGAGGCCATGCTTTGGATTCAAGTACACTTAAAAACTCAGGACTACTTTCGGTGCTAATTATCAAATCTGCCTTCGAATCCTCCAATTCATTAAGGTCTTGGGTGTAATTAATTGAAATTAAAGGGTCTTGCATGAGAGCCCTTGTTATTGCTGCAATATCTGGGTGTGATTCTTTGGTATATACAATTGTTTCAATTTTATCCTCTTGAACCTTTATGGAAAACCTTTTGGAAGCTTTAAGACCATTTTCCGCACTTAATTCTAATGTAAAGGAATTTACACCCTCTTTTGAGCCTTCAATTTCGATGGCACCTGATTCGTGCCAAGCATTGCCACTACTTTCATATCTGCTTTCGCTCAAGAGGTTTCCCTGATTATCCTTTAACTGAAGCAACAAGTTCTGAGCCGATAGATTGGTACCACTTAAGTCAAATTCCAATTGAAACTTTCTGCCTAGAAGAACTTCAGGATTGAAGCGAAGGTCTAGTATTTCTAAACTCGGTTTTTGATCAGCTTCACCAAGCTTTAAGCTGTAAATTTTTTCAGCGTTTTCAAATTGAAGTAATTGGAGAGATCTTCCCCTATTTAAAATTCCATCACTCGCTAATACAAGCGCCGCGACCTTTTGATTGTAATAGAGTCTCTTTAATTCCTGTAAACTCCTATCGAGGTTCGTAATACCCTTAAATTCAACGGAGTCCACATAAAGCCGATCGCTAAATAAAAACTCTTTAATCCTATACTTGTCACCCAGGGAATTAAAAAGCTTTTCTTTTTCTAAGGCGTAATTCTGATCGACTTCTTCATTGACTTGAGTAGATTTTGATGCATCTTGAAGCCAAATAAGTTCTGGCTTTTGCTCTTCAATTTTGGTCGAAATAAACACCGGTCTTAAGAGCAATACGCTCAAAGCCAGGATACTTAAAAAGCGAAAAGCCCCAAGCAAAAGTCTTTGCCTAGGGCTGTATTTATTCGATCGAAAATAAAGCACATATACCATAGCCCCAGCAACAAGTGCCGCTGGTATTAGCCAATATGGACTATGAATAAAGCTTATTTCGTTCATCTAGTTTTAGGTGAGCATACCGCCATCCACTTGCAGAACTTGGCCAGTTACATAATTCGATAGATCGGAAGCTAAGAATAAACAAGCATTGGCAATATCTTCAGGTTTACCACCTCTTTTCAAAGGAATAGCATCTCTCCATCCTTGCACCGTTTTCTCATCAAGCTTATCGGTCATTTCGGTTTCAATAAAACCGGGAGCTACGACATTGCAACGGATATTGCGCGAGCCAAGTTCTAAAGCCACTGATTTGCTAAATCCAATGATACCGGCTTTGGAAGCAGCGTAGTTAGCTTGACCAGCATTGCCTTTTACACCAACAACGGAGCTCATGTTAATAATAGAACCAGAGCGCGCCTTAAGCATGGTTCTTTGCACGGCTTTAGTTAGATTGAAAATAGACTTCAAGTTAATCTCCATCACCTTATCAAAGTCTTCTTCTGACATGCGCATCAGCAAGTTGTCACGAGTTACCCCAGCATTATTGATTACAATATCGATCGTATCAAAATCCTTTAATACAGCATCGACTAAATCATGAGCCGCTTGATAATCTGACGCATCAGATCGATAACCTTTAACCTTTACATCGCCTGCAGAAAGTTCTTTTTCCACCGCTTCGGCCTGCTCTACGGAAGACAAATACGTAAAGGCTACATTGCAACCATGTTGAACAAAAACCTCGGCAATTCCCTTGCCTATACCTTTTGAAGCCCCTGTGATAAGAGCTGTTTTACCCTCTAATAGTCTCATCTATTATTTAAATTTAGTCAAGCCACTTAAAATCTTCGTGGCGAGGTAAGTTACTAAGCTTATCTAAAAATTCCTGTGGAGGAATCGTAAGTTTTCTGGCTTTTAAATCAATCCAGGCTCCTAAAACCTCAACCGTCGCGCATAATGTGTCGTCATTCTTCCAGATTTCATGTCTAAAGGCGAATCGACTAAAATCTTTCCTAAGACCCGATAGAGCTCCGTTCATTATGAGATTATCTCCAAAATGAAGCTCACGTATAAACTTTGCTTTCTCCTCAAAAAGCACCGGCCCAAAACCAGCTTTAGTCATTTCTTCTACGCGGATTCCCCTTTCAATAAAGAGTTCGGTTCGTAACTGAGCACCAAAATCATAATAAACCGAATGCCTAACATGCCCTATTGGATCCAAGTCACTCCAACGTATACGAATAGTGTTTTGAAAAACTTCCTGTTTATTCATGCGTGCAAAGCTAGCTTTTGCCCTTTAAAAATGATTAAAATCTATAATTAAGGCCAAACATTGCTCCTATACTTTGCGCTTGATAGCCTAATAAAATATCATATTGGCTATTTAAGAGATTACTAAGGTTAACAAAGGCGCCGATTCGCGAATTGTAACGGTAATCGATTTTTAAGCCTAGATCCGCATAAGGTTTTAACAGGGCTTCATAATTGGGGAACGCCACATTTGTAGCTAAACGGGAACCTATATAGTCCAATGAAAGCTGAAACCCGATCTTATTTTTCAGGTTATAGGATGCACTTAAATTGGCTTCAAAGTAGGGTAAATACCAAGCTCTAGAACCAGGATCTTCAGCACTAAAACTTCGGGCAGTGGCCGATGTATTAATAATTAACTTTTCATTCCAATTAAAGTCCAAGCCACCTTTTGCGTAAAGCACATTCACATCATGGTACCTCACTCCTACCCACAATACGTTTTCTAAAGCTCTATCATAGGTTGGGTCCGCATAAACAAAAGCTCTATTCTGGAAGATCTGATACCCGCCTTCCAAGTGGAAACTAAGGTTTGAGGCAAGAATTCCTTCCATACCGGCAAAAATCCGGTTTTCACCACCGGCCCGAGTTGTTTGTCCCGGCGCTACAAATGGGCTCAGCTGACTTAATTCCCTGAAGTTATTTCGCTGTAGTTCCCCTTTTATACCGCCTTTTAAGCTTAATACACCAGGGATCATTTTCCATTTTAATATTAATTCAGGGAAGAAAAATACACGACCATCAGACTGTTCAGGTCTGCTGTCTTTTTGATCTAGAATAAAAAGATTTAAGCCAAAGTCGAAGCTAATGTCATTGCGCTCCATGTGGATATAGGGTCTAGCTTGAAACTGAAATGTACTCTGCTCTAGGGCTAAAGAATCTGGGAAGCCATTATAAAGGCTGTCCATTCGATTCTGGAAGTATAAAGCATTCAATTGTAAGTACAGAAGTTTGTCGTCAGCTGGTAAGGCCCAATCAGATAAAAGCTGAAAGTCTTGTTCTGAACTACGGTAATTGTCATCGAAGTGGTTAAAACCAACTTCCAGTTTTTGTAACCATCCCAAAGATTTTAGATTAGACTCCTTAATAGAGCTGCGTATGCCATATGAACGATACCAGTTAAAAGGCGCCGCCCCTCGAGCGCTATCTTCATTAGCAAATGCTCCAGTTAATGGATGCCCATAATAGCTGTACTTATCTAAATTCACCGTAGCTTCTGTGTGCCAAGTGAATTTTCGGTAGTAACGATTAAAGAAAGTACCTAGATGATTCCTCGAGAAGCTATTATCATCAAAGTACAAGTCTTCCACTCCGCTTTGACTAGAAAGATGTCTTGCTGAAAAACCAAAACTCGATTTAGCACTGCGACCACTGTTGTAGTAGGCCTCCGCAAGAGCGGTGTTGTACATGCCATAGCCAGTTCGGATATAGCCACTGTACAATTCAGGGACCTCAATTTTTGCAATTCGTGCCGGTGATAGCTTTTCGGGCTGCATACGCACTTCAATTGGACGGCTGAAAATAGAATACTCTACCCCTATTTTCTGTTGGATGCTGTCCTTGTAATTTGGTCTTTCTAAGACTTTTTGAGCATCCATTACCTGGGCCTTATATCGATCCGTCACACTAAGCTCAAATTGCCCTAGATTTTCCTTATCGTCTGGTTGCGCGTAGGCAGTTATAGCCAAAAGTGAAACTAAAAGGGTTTTAAATACTTTCATGCTATTTCTCAATATTTTCGAGCTCTTCGAGCGGTTCTTCATTTAATTGGAAATCCAGGAGCTTTAAACCTCCTTCAGAATCTAGAATGATCGGAGAGGACTGTTTACGTAATAAGTCTTCCTTTTGCTGGATAGCCCTCGCTTCCGCCTGAGCGATCTCATCTTTTAGATTTCGAGCCTTTTGAAGTAATTCTGGATTTTCAGCTGACTCAATAATGAAATCTAGAATGTAATTTGCCTGGAAGATGTCGTCTAACTTCCAGAAGTTAAAGGCCATTAAATACAAAGCCTTCATTTTCCATTCCTTGTAACTTGGCAATTCCTCTATCAGTGTATTGATGCGCTGATTACTGCTATCATAAAGCGTTTGTTTTTGAAGAATGTGAGCCTGGTAATAGTAGGCTTCCGCTTTTAAGTTTCCATCTGAAATACCAAGTAAGCTTTCGAAATCTGACATAGCTCCAGACCAGTTCTCTCTTCCCATTTTAATAAACGCCTGAATACGGAGAGCCTTCTGTTTCGAGCTGCGCATTAAGCCCGGGTGATTCAGAATTAGCGATGAAAAACGCTCTGCTTTGAGCGTATCTCTTAGCGCCCACGAAGAAGCTAATGCCCCCTCTTGTGCTTGAAGCTGCTGCTCCGAAGATTGAGCAAGACTATTTAATCGCTCATATCGCTCTAAAGCAGAAACGTAAGATGAGTCTTTCAAATCATAATCTGCTGTAAACTGAAGCGCCTTAACTCGATACTCAATTTTTGACTTTATACTCAGTTCATCATAGAAATCATAAGCCACGGAGTCGAATTTGATACGCTCAGCAGATTGAGCTCCATAGTACAATGCTGGTTCGTAGAATATTCCTTTGGGGAAACGTCTTAAATAGGATTGAAAAGAACTCACCGCAGTATTGTAGTCTGCCGCAGCATACACATCAAAAGCTGCTGCGTAAGCCGTGCTGTCTAATTGTGAATCTTTGAAATCAACAAACTCGATGGTTGCAACCCAGTCCAGGTAATCATCAATTTTTTGAATTCGTTTGTAATTGATTTCGGCCAGGCGAATAGCTTCTAATGATTCCTGTGTGCCAGGATAATCGGCAACTACGCCTTTGTACTCTTCAATAGCCTTTTGGTTTTTATCTTGATTAGAGTAAATCAAGCCTCTTTTCAAACCAATTTCAGGGCGTCGATCACTTTCTGGGTAGGCCCGTTCGTAGGCTGCAAAAGCATTTAAGGAAGCTTCATAGTCTTCGAGCTTTAATAAAGTAAGGGCAATTTCGTACTGAGATCTTTCTGCGTAAATACTATTTGGGAATTGCTTGGCTAAATTCTGGAGCTGACTAATCTTCTCCCGAGATTTGCCTTCTAATCCTAAACACTCCGCTTTCTGGAAATAAGCGTAGTCTACATCTTTAATGCCCGCTTCAATTGCTTTGGTATAATAATTTCGAGCTAAAAGGTAGCCCCCTGTTAGCAAATAAGCATCTCCTAATCTTAAATAGGAATCAGGTTTACGTGGGTCTTTGTCCTTTGCGTTCCGAACAAATACTTTGAAGTAATCTGCTGCAACTCTAAAGTCAAATTTCTTATAGGCAATATAAGCGCTATGGTAATAAGAACGGTTATATACCTCTTGGGCGGCAGCGCCATTGCCTTGTCTGAATTTGATAAACAAACTTTCTGCTTTTGCAAAGTCTTTTAAACGAAACTGACACTCACCTTGCCAATACAGACTTAAGGTTGCTAAAGCTTTATCTTCAGGGTACTGTGCTGACTGTTCAAAGCGATCCAAAGCACCTTTTAAAGCGCCCGAATTAAAAAGTTCAATAGCACGATAGAAGGCGATTTTCTGAAATACGCCACGCATTTCGGGGCTATTTAGGCCAACTATTTTTATGGCATCCATAGCCCGATCGTAATCCTTGGAAGTGATGTACAGATTAGCTAGGTATTCGTTAATCTTTTTGCGATGCCTTGACTCAGGATACTTTGCTAAGTAGTCTTTAAAAGTTTGGATGGGGTCCTTAAAGGGACTGGCCATTTCGTAATTAAGTTTAGCGTAGTTATAGTAGGCGTCCTCCGCGATTTCTGCGTTATCTTCAATCTCAGAAGCCGCCTTAAACGCTACTAGCGCTTGATTATTCTCGCCCACTTTTAAGTAAGCATCTGCTAAATGATAATAGGCGTTCTGTCTTAAATCTTTGGGGCCGGCACTAATCTTA
Organism: Croceimicrobium sp.; assembly: GCA_965658275.1. GTDB lineage: Bacteria > Bacteroidota > Bacteroidia > Flavobacteriales > Schleiferiaceae > Croceimicrobium. The sequence continues at coordinate 31,392 of CBFHRN010000003.1, read as the reverse complement.
TTAAAAGAGCCGATGGCTTCGCTAAAACGATCTTCTTGATAATAGGCATAACCGGCCTGATAATGATCCAGTAGTCGCATCTTACCTTCTTTAGCCTGAAAGAGTTCAATATACTTGATAGCATTGCTGTAGTCTTCTCTCTGGTAAAATGCATCTGCCAATAACTTTGCAATTTCAGGAGCTCTGCCAGGACTAGCTGTTTGAATAAGGTCTTCCCCTACCTCTACCAACTTATCGTAATCTTTAAGTGCATAGTAGATATGAGCTAAATAATAAGGGACTAAAGGACCAAAATTTGGGTCCTCTTGCAGCGGTAGAAAATTTGTTAATGCAGCCGGGTAATCCTCCTCGCTGTAACGGATATGAGCATAGTAGTAGCGTGCCGAAGCGGCATAAGCACTATTACCATCTTTAAGCTTAAAGAAAAGCCTTTCGGCATCCGCCTTAGATTCTGTTTGTAATAGACTATAGGCCAATTTAAAACTGAGCTCGGCTTTAGATGAAGCATTCAAAGCATAATCATCTACCTTTTGGTAGTATCCCGCTGATTGTCGATAACGCTTTAAACTGAAGAGATTATTGGCGTAACGAAGCCATAGGTTGTTCTGTAAAGGACTCGTTTCATGGAGTCTACCAAATTCCTCTACCCGTTCATTGATATCACCTCGATAAAGTTCAATCGCACAAACCGCAGCATAATAGCGCGCGTTCATTCTTGACTCTAAGCTCTGTGTATTGTCTTCAGCAATTCCGTCAAAGAGTAACTGGGCATTGCCATATTGTTGCTTTTCGTAAAGTTCCATGGCTGCCTCAGTGTAGGTATTTAAACCTCTGAAACTTTCATTGACCTGTGCTTGTAAATTGGTGGCGGCTAAGAAGACCCAACAGCTCACCAGAGTTAAGACTCTGTGAATCCGCATACTAGCATTTTAATTTTCTGATTTCTAAAGTAGCAGTAATAAATAGGCCTCTATTTTAAGCGTACAATAAGTTTTTAACGCGAGCTGTTAATTATTATTGAAGCAGAAAGGCCTCACACCAAAGGCAAGCTTTATTTTTGTAGGAAAAGTTTATGCGCGGAGATCCCATTATACGACTTACCAATGCCACAATAAAACAAGGCGATAAGACTATTCTTAGTGAAGTCGACCTATTGGTTAGTCAGGGTGATTTTCAATATTTGATTGGCTCAACCGGCTCGGGTAAGTCAAGTTTATTGAAAACTCTTTACGGAGATCTTCCTCTCAGTGATGGTTCTGGGGAAGTTTCAGGAATGAGTCTAAGGAAACTCAAGGAAAAAGATATTCCTACTCTCCGTCGCAGAATTGGGATCGTTTTTCAAGATTTTCAGCTTCTAAATGACCGTTCCGTTTATGATAATCTGAAGTTTGTTCTGCAAGCAACAGGTTGGAATTCGAAAAAGGAAATTCGAAAGAAGATTGAAGAAGTCCTTGATAAAGTGAATATGGGCGCTAGTTCCAACAAGTTCCCTCATCAACTATCGGGAGGTGAACAGCAAAGGGTTGCCATTGCTCGCTCACTTTTAAATGATCCTCAAATAATTTTAGCTGATGAGCCCACGGGTAATTTAGATCCTTCCACTTCTGAAGAAATTATGATTCTTTTAGAACAGATTTCCAATAGTGGCCGAGCGATATTAATGGCTACCCATGATTATTCGCTTATCCTTAAGTTTCCTCATGAGACTTTAAAATGCCACCAAGGCAAAGTGATTAATACCGTTCAAAATACACTCTAATTGGATCTCTGTATTGGTATATTGGTTTATGAGATCGATCCAAGTCACCTTGTAAATCAGTTAATCCAGCAATTGGAGTCATTGGATTGTAAGGGCTATATCTTAGTTCATGATGATGGTTCTACTAAACAGTGGCAAGATTCTCTACAAGTACTCCAATCCAAGCATGCAGGCCTTAAGCTGTCCCTGAGCTCTAGCAACGAAGGTCGGGCAAAGGCAAGGAACAAACTAATGGGTTTAGCTAAAGCTGACTACCTATTAATGATTGATGGTGACGCCCAATTAGATGCATCAGATTTTCTATCCAAATACTGGCAAAGTCGGAGCAAGAAAGGTATCGTTGTAGGGTCTAAAAAACTGAAAGAAACTAGTCCTCTTCCAGGTTGTGAACTTCGCTGGAAATACACTAAAGTACGTGAAATTAGAAGTATTGAAAAGCGAATATTAAAGCCTCAACGAAGTTTTCAAACAAATTGCTTTTTAATTGATTTAAAGCATGTTAATAACCTTAACTTTGATGAAAACTTGATGGGTTACGGACATGAGGACAGCCTTTTTGGCTTAGAGGCAAATAGTGCTGGATACCACTTTTCACATATCGATAATCCGACTATTTATAGCGCTGATGAAAGGAGCGATAGATTCCTAGAAAAAACAGATCAGGCGCTTGTAAATTTAAGATACATCGAAATGGCGTATCCGCATTTCCGTGAATCCTTCCCACTCTTACGTTTAAAGAAAAGGATCAAGAAACTTAAACTGAATGCTATCTTAAAAATAATTTTAAGATTCGGCAGGGATGCAATCGTTAAAAACTTAGTATCCAATAAGCCCTCATTAGTTCTTTTCGATCTTTATCGCATCATGCGCCTTCTAGACTTCGAAAGATTCGATAAAGCGAATTAGCTTCTTAGATTCCTCCTCCCAATTATGCTTTTGAGCGCAGATTTCAAAGGCTTCCTCAAAACCTTTGTAATTCAGCCTTATTTGTTTTACGCCTTCCGCAATTTCTGCGGGGTTCACTGCTACACTTAAACCAATACCTTCACCGATTACAATTCGTTCCACCTCCACTACTTTACTGCATAACACTGGTTTACTGCACTTTACATAGTCAAAAAGCTTATTGGGTAAAGAATAACGGTAATTTAGATTGGTGTCTTTATCCAGAGATAGTCCTAAATCAGCGGCTAAGGTATACTGGATCATCTCTGCATATGGCAAAGGCTCTATAAAGTGAACTCGTTCATTGAGATGATTACTTATTGCCAAGGTTTTTAATAACGGCATTACATCTCCTTTACCAACTAAGACAAGATGAATATCATCAGGAAGTTGTTTTAAAGCCTCAAAGGCTTCTTCCATTCCTCGATCGACATTAATTCCAGCTCCCTGGTTAATTAGAAGAAAAGCATCCTCTGGTAATCCTAACTCTTTTCTTGATTTTCGGTTTTTAGGAAGATAGGACTCTGCAATATTGCGAAGTACAGTAGGTCTTTTTCCATAATCCCTTTCCAGTAAATCGGCGATGCTTTCGTTTACGGTTAAATGATAATCCGCCTTTGTGTAAAGGACCTTTTCTATGCTAGACCATACGAATTTCACTAAAGGCCTATCTTGAATTTCGGGAACTCCTTTGAAATACTCATGACTATCGTACACTAATTTTCCACCATAAATATTAGAAACCAGGTAGTTAGGAAGTAATGTATCCAAGTCGTTGGCCCAGTAAATATCAAATCGCTTTTGAAACAAAAGATGAAAGAACAAGCGAAGATTGAAATTCGCGTAAAAAAGGAAGCCCTTATTGAATATCAAGCGAAAGCGTTTAAAAGAATAATTAAAGTCAGCTTTACGGCTATCTTTTAACTGGCGTCCAACAAAATGAATTTCGTAGCCTTGCTCCTGCAGGCCAGCAATAGAGCGTTGCACGCGCCGATCATTCACTAAATCATTCGTAACCGAGAGGACTACTCGCTTCATAAAGCAATATTAGAATTTTCATTTGGCAAGGCCGAGCCAAGTTTCCGTATTAATTTTGCCAAAAACATCATTTTGTCCTACAAAGAGATAGACATTGAGGAATTCAATTATGAACTTCCAGAAGATCGCATAGCTACTTATCCAAAAGAACGAGGCGAAAGCAAATTACTGATTTATAAAACCGGTACTATTTGGGAAAGCCAGTATAAAGATATTGGGGAGGCTCTTCCGCCTCAAACCTGGCTGGTCTTTAATGAAACGAAAGTGGTGCAAGCACGCCTCTTATTCCCTAAAAATGAGCATAGTATAATTGAAGTATTTTGCTTGGAGCCTTTAGGTGCAATGAGCATCGAGCAAGCCATGCAGGCTACTGGGAGCATCGATTATTTATGTTTAGTAGGTGGAGCCAGGAAGTGGAAAGAACATGATTTAGAAATTCAACTTAATGGGGTAAAGCTTACAGCCCAAAAGCTTGGCAGAAGGGAAAATGAATTTGAAATACGCTTGACCTGGGATACCAATTTATCCTTCGGAGAAGTATTAGAGCAAGCGGGTAAAACACCTCTTCCTCCTTACATAAAGCGAGCTGCCGAAGAGAAAGATAAAACAAGCTACCAAACAACTTATGCTAGGCGTATGGGTTCTGTAGCCGCCCCCACAGCAGGATTGCACTTTAATGAGGCTATTTTTGATGACCTCAAAGGCCGAGGAATGGAAATCAATTTCCTAACCTTACATGTAGGCGCAGGGACCTTTAAACCGGTTAGTACAACTGTTGCTGAACATGAGATGCATGCCGAAGAAGTTTTTATGGAAAGAAGCTATTTATTGAGGCTTCAAAAAGCTTTAGTAGAAGAGAGACCCATAATTTGTGTTGGAACAACATCTTTGAGAGCACTAGAGTCGATGTACTGGTTGGCATGTATGCATAAAGAAGGGCAAGTGAATTATGAAAAGGACCTTATCATTCCTCAGTGGATTGGCTTTGATGGAAGTGCTGAAGCCTTAAGTCCTAAAGAAGCCATTCAAATTTTACTTCAATTGCTCGATTCTTTAGGTAAAGATTGGTTTTCCTTCAAAACTCAAATAATCATAGGGCCCGGCTACCAGCACAGAATAATAAATGGATTGGTAACCAATTTCCATCAGCCCAAAAGCACCCTAATGCTTTTAATTGCTTCTATTTTAGGCGAAGATTGGCAAAAAGTATATAACTATGCCTTGGCCCATGACTTTCGGTTTTTAAGCTATGGAGATGGCTGCTTATTAAATTATGATCGTACTAATGCGTAACATACTTTGGCAATTGTATTTCTTGCTAAGCTCTTGGCTGGGTTTTTCTCAAAGCATCCAATCTGAAATTGTTGCTGAATTGCCATCTCAACTAAATGAATGCAGTGGGATGGTCTTTATTGACCAACACCGCATGGTCATGATAAATGATGGGGGTAATGATCCAGAACTATTCATTATAGATACCGCTGGACAATTGTTAGAAATAGTAGAACTGCCTGAACTACAAAACACTGACTGGGAATCTCTAGCCATAGGCGGGCAGGAACTCTTTATCTGTGATGTGGGTAATAATAACAACCGTAGAAGAGATTTAAGCATTTACGTTTTGAATATCCACGATTGGAGTTTAAAGCGCCAATTGAAGTTCTATTATCCCGAACAATCTGGATTTCCACCTGAAGATGACGATTTGTACTACGATCTAGAGTCGGTACTTTTCAGAAATGACTCCTTGCTTTTATTCACTAAAAACCGCACTGAACCTTTCGATGGTCAATTGCGCATGTACTATCTCGATCCAAATAAGGAAGAACAGGCAGCAACCTTACTAAAGACCATCGACATGAAGGGTGGTCTGATGCAATTGAAATGGGTTTGTGGTGCCGAAAATGGCTTTCAGGAAAATGATGTGCTATTATTGGGTTATCGATATTTATGGTACTTCCCTAAATTAGGAGTCTCTGGTATTTCAGAAAGCCCCTACCTGCGTTATGATCTAGGCTATTTTTCCCAGAAAGAAGCTCTAGCGGTCCAGTATCCCTATCTTTATTTCACCGAAGAATCTCATTTTACTCGCCCAGGGAAATTACATAGGGCCAAAATAGACTTCTTCTCCGATTACAATCCCAAAATAGATATGTCGGCCCATTTACTGGACAAGCACTTTAAGGATACCCTGACCCTTTCTTTTGAAAACCCAGCAGGCTATGAAGGGGTTTCGTGGATTGTTTATGCGAAGGACGGCAGCATAGCTCAAAGCGATACTATCTCCAATGCGAACATAAATGAAGGCACTTTGAAGCTTGACTTAAAGGGCCTTGCGCATGGGAGTCATATTCTTAGTGTAGAGCATAAAACATCTAAACAGGTTTTCATCATTTACAAGGACTAATCTAAAGCAAGTTGCACGCCAACTAGCGTTTGTCCAAAGGAGTTTAAACTTGTCTTTAATCTCAAGCGACTTCCCTCCTGCCATTTATGGATGGTGCGTCCTACAATAATTCCCAAAATCGCTCCGCCAACCACATCCGATGGCCAATGTTTTAAATCATAGACCCTTTGCCAAGCAGTGAGTGTGGCGTAAGTAAAAAGAGGAACAGCTATAAACCATTGATCCCCATAATATGCTGAAATGCTGGCCGCTAATGAAAAAGCTATAGTTGTGTGACCTGAAGGAAAGGATAAGTTTTCCGAAGCCAATGAAGGGCCTTTAAATTGATAAGGATCTAATGTTATTTGTTCCTCAGGGCGCTCTCTATGAAAGATTAGTTTAAGTCCCAAGGCAGCCGCTCCGCCAAATAATACAGATTGCAAAGCTTGATTACTAAGTTCATGCACGTGCTGGTTATCAAGGGCATTTGCTATTAAATATGCTCCTAAGCTAAGACCCCCCATGTAAACAGGGTTTCCAAAAAGCTCACTAGGCCCATTCAGATTGTCCTTTACAGCACTTGAAGTTTGTGCCCACTGTTGGATTTGTAAATCGTTGGCCATAACGCCTAAAGCCAATGCAGCTCCGCCACTCGCAATAGCCCAAGTATTCTCCCGTTTTAAGGTGCTAAGCCAATGTTTGGAATTGAGATATACATCTTTAGGGAGTTCCAACAAATTAGATTCTTGATCTTGAGAATTAGCCTTGGGCAGGATTAAAAACAGGGCCGCAATAAATGCTAAAGACTTAGGCATAGAAAAAGCATTCTTTTATTTTCGCAAGATATGCAGTCTACTCTAAGTAAAGCTCAAACAGAGATTAGCGATTCCGAATTATTGGAGTTCAGTTTATTTATTAGGGATAATTATGGCTTGCGCTTAGACTGGTACAATAAGACCTCATTAAAGCGAAGGCTCAGCAGGGTTTTAAGCTTAAACAGAATTTCTAATTTGTCGCATTTAACCTTGCTTTTGGCTAAGAACCGTGATTATTTTCGACGCTTTACGGAAAGCTTTACCGTTCAGGTTACCGAGTTGTTCCGCGAGCCAAAGGCCTTAAGAGAATTAAAAACAAGTGTATTCCCTTTCCTCTCGAGGATTTTGCATCCAAAGATTTTAATCGTGGGTTGTTCAAGCGGCGAAGAAATGATAAGCCTTTGCATACTGCTCGAAGAAGCGGGACTTTTAAATAAGTCATCGATAACCGTAACGGACATATCTCAAAAGGCTATCGATAAAGCAAAGCAATTTTTGGTTTCTAAAACTAAAATCGAGCATGCTCAAATGAATTACCGGCAGGCAGGTGGTGAAACAGAGCTTTCTAATTTTTATCAGAGCACATCATCTATGTGTTACTTTAATGAATACCTCTTTCAAAATGTAGAATGGAGTTTATTCGATATCACGCAGTCTGAACTATTAAGTCATTTCGACTTGGTCATTTGCAAGAATGTCTTAATCTATTTTAATCATACCCATCAAGGTATGCCTTTGGCTCGATTGGTAAGGCATTTGAGTCCTGGTGGCTTTTTAGCATTAGGCGAACAAGAGTCAATGGCCTTTTACAAGAATGAAGGTTTTTTAATTCAAACTGTGAGTTCAGAATTCAAAATATACCGTAAAAGCTTAAATCAACTCTAATGCGACTCGCATCTCTTCTGGCGCTTCAATTTGTAATTATAACTCTAAGCGCTCAAAATTTAAACTTGGCTTTTTACAATGTAGAAAACCTATTCCACCCTAGTGTAGACAGTTTAAATACCGATAAGGAGTTTACTCCTATGGGCAGTAAAAGCTGGGACACGGCGAAGTATTACACGAAATTGAACCAGATCTCTAAGGTGATTTTAGCATTAGGCGATGCCACTTATGAGCCCCCTTCTTTAATTGGCTTTGCAGAATTGGAGTCCTCGAAGGTATTAGATGATCTTATCCATAGACCGGCTTTAAAGAAAGTAGATTATCAATGGGTACACTACGATTCCCCAGATCGCAGGGGTATTGATGTTGGCTTAATTTACAGGAAAGGGCAATTAAAGCTTATTAAGTCTGAGCCGCTGCGCTATTTTAATGAATCAGAGCCCAATTATACGAGTAGAGATATCCTCTATGCTCAATTCACCAGTTTAATCGGCGATACACTTAATATTTTTGTATGCCACTGGCCTAGTCGCTATGGGGGTAAAGAAAAATCGCAGCCTCGAAGGATTGCGGCGGCTCATGTTTTGTTGAGTAAGATTGAGACTTTAGGCAAGGGAGCAAAAGTTATTGTAATGGGAGACTTTAATGATGAGCCTTCGGATGAAAGCCTCAATTTATTGGAAGTTAAGGCCTCAATGCAGGTCCTAATGAAAACTTTAGACCCTTCCATAGGAAGTCATCGTTATAAAGGTCATTGGGCTTATTTAGATCAGTTTGTGGTGAGCGAGAATCTAAAAACTAGGATAGATACTTTTAATACGTTTAAAGCGCCATTTCTTTTACAAGATGATGACCGCTATCCTGGAAAGCAGGTCTATCGAAGCTTTAAAGGAAACTTCTTTCAAGGTGGTTTTAGTGATCACCTACCTATATTTCTGCTAATTAAGTGATTTTGCACCCAACCAAAACTTTAATTCCATCGATTTATTAAGTAGTGCTTTTCAACAATAAATTGGTGAAAGGCATTATATGGATACTAGTTTAAAGGCGTTATAAGTAGTACATTTGACCCGTAATAGAATAAAAATGAAGAAAATTTTTCTCTCCGCTCTGCTGATTGTTGTTGCCGTTGCGTGTAATGACGAGGACAAACCGGTAGATAACAGTTATCCAACGGATGGCCTCAGCCTACCCGAGACGAAGCAGGCTTTATTAATTCACTCCTACAATCCATTAGCGGGCTATACTTCACAGATTCCTAGTTTAATTTTGGAAGATGCATTTCCTGATGCATTTAATTATTTAAGCACGGTTGCTATTCCAAACACTCCTTTAACTAGTGGACTAACCGATTCAATTGCCTTAAACCAGCCTTTGGAGCCAGCCATTTCCTTTTACCTCAATGATAAAACTGTGGATCCTGGTATGCTATATAGTGAAACGGAATTAGCGGTGGCCCGACGTCCTGTTGCTTCCGTTAACCACGTAATCACTTCTAATGATACAGCTTGGTTAATAGACAGCAAAATAAAATTCTTCAAGGACACCTCTAACTCAGGTTTCCGGGTAGAGACATACTTAACGGCTGATATTCAAGCTGCCGTATTCCCGAATGGTTTAGACTTAAGAGTAAGTGCTGCTCCAAATTTTGTGATTACTAAAGATACGGCCAGTGTTTGGGATGTAGATTTAAACAATATCGACTCTTCAGCAACGCTTACCACAAAAGGGGACGCCTTTTATCATAAGCATGTTTTGGCTAAAAACTTTAATGCTGAGAGCGCTTGGGGCACTTTGCTTGGCGAGTACACTCCTTTTGGTGAAAGCTTCAGCGAAAATGATGTAATTGGAACAAGTAGTACCCCGATTCGTCATTATTATCTTAAGCCCGATTTAGGTTTTGCAGACGCATTTGACCCTGGTTTACCATACAATCCAGGCTTCCTTACTGTAATCTGGTGTTTCAATCAAAATACTGGCCGCTACGATTATGTAAACTCCGTATTTACATCTTTAAATTAAGCGTTAAGCCTTAAGAATTTCTAGAAGGAGCTCGACGAGCTCCTTTTTTATTTAAAATAGGGCTCTAAAGCCATAAGAAGGTTGGGCGGAATTGGGCATGGCTTTTTACTTTCGATGGAAGCAAATACTAATTGCACCATCCCTAATGTTAAAAGTTTGCCTTTTTCATCCTTTATTTCGTGGTGAAACGTAATTCTTCTTCCAGGTAATTCTCTTATTTCCGTTTTGATTACCAAAAGCTCATCATATTTAGCAGGTGCCACATATTTGATTTCGAGCTTAGCTACTGGCAGCATTATGCCTTCCTCCTCCATTTCTTTATAGCTGATACCCAAGGCTCTCAGTGCTTCTACCCTTCCTATCTCGAAAAATTGAGGATAATTACCATAATAGACGTAGCCCATTTGGTCTGTTTCGGCGTAACGGACTCTGCTTGTTATTTCATTGCTAAACATAAGGTCTTAAGTGCTGATTATTAACATATTTCGACGGTGGAATGCGGGTTTCAGAGCGCTTAACACTGCCTTAATCTCGCACTAAAAAATCTTATTGTCAAGACCAATTTGATTTTTTTTATCACTTTTTTCTGCACACATTTGTGCCTGTCAAGGGGAGAATATTTTTAATCGTCATAGAGTGCGTTATTTCCCTCGACCAAACCAACAATATTAATACACGCAAATGGAATTGACTGCAAAAACGGTATGGGATAATTGTCTTTCTTACATAAAGGATAATATCTCTGCTCAGAGTTATAAAACTTGGTTTTTGCCTATCAAGCCACTTAAGCTAAAAGATAATGTACTAAGCATTCAAGTACCTTCTAAGTTCTTTTACGAGTGGTTAGAAGAAAACTACATTAAACTACTCAAAAGCGCTATTACCAAGGAATTGGGGGAAGACGCTAAGCTTGTTTACAGCATTGTAATGGAAAACACCTACGGTAATACAAAACCTTTTACCGTTAAAATCCCTTCTAGTAACCGAGGAAACTTATCTAATCCTAAGGTTAATATGCCAATGGAATTAGGAGATAAGGGTGTTAAGAATCCATTTATTATTCCTGGACTTCGAAAAGTTCATGTTGAGTCACAGCTTAACCCGAATTATAATTTCGAAAACTTTGTAGAAGGAGATTGCAACCGATTAGCTCGCTCGGCGGGCTATGCTGTCGCTAAAAAACCAGGTGGTACTTCGTTTAACCCCCTGCTCCTCTATGGTGGCAATGGATTGGGTAAAACACACCTAGCCCATGCTATTGGCATTGAAATTAAGGACCGATATCCCGAAAAAACCGTGCTTTACGTTTCGGCTGAGAAATTTCAACAGCAATTTGTAGAAGCCATTCGCACAAACAACAAGAACGACTTTTTACATTTCTATCAAATGATAGATGTTTTGGTGGTTGATGATGTGCATTCTTTCGCTGGAAAGGAAAAAACACAGGATGCGTTTTTCGAGATCTTCAATCATTTACATCAGAATAGCAAGCAGGTAATACTTACCTCAGACCGTGCGCCTGTGGATTTACAGGGAATGGAGCAGCGTTTGTTGTCTCGCTTTAAATGGGGTCTTAGTGCTGATTTACAAGTGCCTGATTTAGAAACGCGTATCGCAATCCTAAATCAAAAGCTTTACAACGATGGCGTTGAAATGCCAGCTGACGTAATTGAGTACCTAGCTTACAGTATTAACTCTAATGTTAGAGAATTAGAAGGAGCGCTTATTTCCTTACTGGCCCAATCTTCTTTGAATAAAAAGAAAATTACAGTTGAGTTAGCTAAGCAAATGATCGACAAATTTGTGAAGAATACCACTCGCGAAATAAGCATCGATTATATTCAAAAAGTGGTTTGTGATTATTTTGACATGCCTATTGAGCTTTTGAAGTCTAAAACACGAAAACGTGAAATCGTGCAGGCTCGTCAACTAGCGATGTACTTTAGTAAACAGCTCACTAAAAATTCGCTGGCCAGCATTGGTGCTCAATGTGGTAATAAAGATCATGCCACCGTGCTACATGCTTGTCGAACGGTAAATAACCTAACCGAAACAGACAAGCGCTTCCGCACTTACGTAGAAGATTTACGAAAGAAACTCACACTTAAATAGTCAATTAGCCATCCTTTAAGGGTGGCTTTTTTATTAGAAAGGTTTTTCAAGTTAAAACCTAGATCCTGTTTTTTAGAGCATCATCTTTTTTGGATTGGGCTCGAGGCTATTCTATGTTAAGTCGTAGACTAAAGTAAATCAAGGTCTGGCGAGAGCCGAACCTTTACCTTATCTTTAGGGAAAGTTTTGCGATTTGAAAAGAATACTAATGGTTTGTCTCGGCAATATTTGCCGTTCTCCTTTAGCGGAAGGAATTTTAAAACATAAAGTAGATGCTAATCAAGTTGAAGTTGATTCAGCTGGAACTGCCTCTTATCACATCGGCGAAGCGCCTGATATTCGCAGCATTATGATCGCGCGAAAGCATGGTATTAATATTTCGCAGCAATTAGGTCGGCAATTTAGAGTTGAGGATTTTGATGTCTACGATCGAATTTATGTCATGGACCATTCCAATCTTCAGAACGTTCTTCGCCTGGCTCGCAATGATGAGGATAAAGCAAAGGTTGATCTTATTTTAAATGAACTTAAAGCAGGAAGTAATCAAGACGTTCCTGACCCCTACTATGGTGGTGATGATGGTTTTGAACAGGTATACCGGTTATTAGACGCCGCTTCAGACAATATCGTTAAGAAACTGAAAGATGGAGGAATCTGAAATCCAAACGGGCAAGCTTTATTTAATACCATCGCTTCTAGGAGAAATCGAACCATTAGAAGTTCTACCTCTGGCTGCCAAAAAGGTAATTGACCTTTGCGATCATTATATAGTAGAGAATGAAAAGTCGGCTCGAGCTTTTATTAAAAGAGTTTTACCAAGTAAGAGTCAGGCCGACCTGGTACTCTATACTATTAATAAGTTTTCGGATCCAATAGAATACCCCTCTTATCTAGAAGCTTGTCGGAAGGGTGAACCTATGGGGATTATTTCTGAGGCGGGCGCTCCTGGCATCGCAGATCCTGGTGCAGAAATAATAAGTATTGCTCATAGAGAAGGTATCCAAGTTGCTCCTATTGTAGGCCCCTCCTCTATTTTTATGGCCATGATGGCTAGTGGGATGAATGGTCAAAACTTTGCCTTTAATGGCTACCTGCCTATCGATTCGACCGAGCGTAAGCGCAAAATAAAGAGTTTGGAGAGCTTGAGTAAGAAAACTGGTCAAAGCCAGATTTTTATGGAGACACCTTACCGTAATGAAAAGCTTTTAAAGGATTTAGTGTCTATTCTAAACCCCGAAACAAAGCTTTGCATTGCTCGCGAAGTAACTTTAGCGGATGAATACATTAAAACGGCTCCAATCTCATGGTGGAAAAAACAAAGTCCCGATTTAGAGAAAAGACCTTGTATATTCATTTTATCATCTGAAATTTAAATAATATTAATAATATATTTAATATTATTTAAATATATATACATTTGCTTCAAATCATTGAAGTGAAAGTATTTCCAAATACATGTCCAGCTTGTTCCTCTGATTTACAAGTATCGGAGCTCAGCTGCACCCGTTGCACCACTAAAATACAAGGACAGTTTGCCCTACCTGAAATCATGCAATTGAATTCGGAGGAGCAAAAGTTTTTAATTGAATTTCTAAAAGCTTCAGGCAGTCTAAAAGAGATGTCTAAAATTTTAGGGTTTTCCTACCCCAAGGTGCGTAATATGCTAGATGAAATAATCCAGAAAGTCCAAGATCTTAATAAGCCTGGGCATGAATAGCATCAAATTATTTGAAAAGCTATATGGTACCAAGCTCATTTTAGGTGCCATTATTATTGCCTCGGCTCTATTTACTGCTGCCTATTTGGGAGAAGCACGTTTGGATGGTGTTTTAAGTCTGCACTTCGGTAAGGAAGTAAGCGCTTCCGCCATTTTAAAGGATATTCTAATCAATCTGATTTGCCTTTTAGTAGCATTTGGAACAGCCATCTATCTTAGCACGAAAAGATTTCCAAGAATTATAGATCTGCTACCACAGCTGATTTGGGCGCAGTGCCCCCTTATCCCTCTGGCTTTGCTTAATTTCATTTTTGACTTTAAGCAATTGGCTAAAACTGCTTCACAAAACCCCATGGGCAGCGAGATGCTTAATCAACTTAGCTCCGGTCCATTCTGGTTAACAACAATTCTTCTAATCTCTGGAATGATTGTACAGGTTCACTTTTTCTATGGCCTTTTTAAAGTAGACAGCGGACTAAAAGGAACTAAGCTTGGCTGGACCTTCACCGCTGCACTTCTTACTTCGATGATATCGAGTATATACCTCATTTCTGTACTAAACTAAAGCCTATAAATCATGAAAAATCTACTGACTCTATTTCTAGTTTCGGGCCTCTATCTTATTCAAGCGCAGGGGGTTCAGGATCAACCCTTTAATTTTAATCACAAATCCTGCACCTTTAATGCTCGTATTTCACACCCTACTGGAGGTGGCCCATTTCCAGCCATAATGTTGGTTCCAGGCTCAGGACAGAACGATAAAGACGGTAGCCTTACTCTTAGCGGGGGTAACTCCCAATGCTTGTATCCTGGCTTGGTAGACTCTTCTCTAACTATTTACAAAGACTTGGCCTTAAGTCTCAGTGAACTAGGCTATTTAGTACTGCGATATGATGAATTATTTATATCATGCCCAGGCACCAGCACACCCGTTGCAGATTACAATAAGCTTTGGCTTCCGGCCGAAGCTGCTTTGGATAGTTTAGCCCTTCACCCTCTGGTAGACCCCAATAAAATCTATCTCATGGGACACAGTGAAGGAGGTTCCTTGATCAATTATTTAGCGGCTAAGCGCAGCGATATTGCTGCTTTGATAAATATAGCAGGCGCCTATACCCCATTTGACAGTCTTCTAGCGCGTCAGGTTGTGGATATAGCAACTCTTTGTGGTGGCAATGTAAGTCAGGCTCAATTACAATCTGCTCAGATACTGGCTTATTACACGGCTTTAAGAAATGGAACCGCTGGTTTACCACCATTTGCAGGTGCCACAGCTTCAGCATGGGCTAAATACATAGCAGTTAATGATTCGGTTAAAGAATATTACGAAATCGCCAACCTCCCCACCCTGTTTTTAGGAATGGGGGATGACTTTAATGTACCTACTAGCGAATGGCAGCGCTTTAAAGATAGCCTGGGTAATGATCCAAAAAATGAATTCTATCTTCTAAACGGGCTCAATCATTATCTAACTCCGGATAGTTTAGCTAAAGTTGATCAAAGGGTTAGCGACACGATACACCATTTCTTGAATAAGCTGAGCTCATTGGGACTGCCTAGTCAAAAGCAAGGTTTCTTTGAGTTCTACCCAAATCCAAGCATGGGTACGCTTCATTTCAGCGCACCAGAGCACTTTTACGGCACAAGGCTAAGAATATACACGACTCAAGGTCAATTAGTCGCGGAGCGCAAGCTAGAACCCCAATTAGAGCTTAAGTTAAAGCCTGGGCATTACATTCTAGAAGTGAATAGTCTAAGGCAACGTCTGCTAATAAAATAAAAAAGGGAGCGATGTGCTCCCTTTTTTTAGTCGAATGAATTTCTATTACCAATTGAAAAGTGGTTTGCCACTCATCATTTCATTTACATCGGTGCGAACCGCTTCAAGATTTTCTTCATTTTCGAAATCACGAATCACCCGATCAATTAAATCGGCAATTTGTTCCATATCTGCTTCATTGCAGCCTCTAGTAGTAATAGCAGGAGTCCCTAAACGAATTCCGCTGGTTACGAATGGTGATTTATCATCAAAAGGAACCATGTTTTTATTTACAGTAATATCAGCAAGTACTAAAGCGTTTTCCGCCTGCTTACCTGTAATGTTTTTATTTCGCAGATCGATAAGCATCGAATGATTTTCGGTGCCTCCTGAAATGATCTGATAATCTCTTTTCACCAGGGCATTGGCTAAAGCACTTGCATTCTTTTGAACCTGTAGCGTGTAGTGCATAAACTCATCTTCCAAAGCTTCTCCAAAAGCAACTGCTTTAGCAGCAATTACGTGCTCTAATGGCCCACCTTGTGTTCCTGGGAAAACTGCACCGTTCAAAATTTGGCTCATCATTTTTGTCGCTCCCTTTGGCGTTTTTAAGCCCCAAGGGTTTTCGAAGTCCTTACCCATAAGTATAATTCCACCCCTTGGCCCACGAAGAGTTTTATGGGTAGTACTGGTGACGATATGACAATGTGGTAAAGGGTCGTTTAACAAGCCCTTCGCGATTAGTCCTGATGGATGGGAAATATCGGCAAGTAACAAAGCTCCAACCGAATCGGCGATCTCTCTGAATCGCTTATAATCCAAGTCTCGGCTGTAGGCAGAAAAACCACAGATCAAAAGATTTGGCTTTTCGCGCTCAGCGATTTCAGCTATTGTATCGTAATTTAATCGACCGGTTTCCTTCTCTACGCCATAAAAGCAGGTCTTGTAAGTCTTTCCGCTAAAATTAACAGGAGATCCATGGGTCAGGTGTCCGCCATGCGAAAGATCAAATCCCATGATTTTATCTCCTGGCTTTAAACAAGCCAAAAAGACAGCAGCATTAGCCTGGGATCCAGAATGCGGTTGAACGTTTGCATATTCGGCACCAAATAGGGCTTTAGCTCTATCAATTGCTATTTGCTCAACTTGATCTACAATTTCACAACCACCATAATAGCGTTTACCAGGAAATCCTTCCGCGTACTTATTGGTTAACACCGATCCCATCGCGCTCATAACTTGCTCACTAGCAAAGTTTTCAGAAGCAATGAGCTCAATTCCTTCAGTTTGTCTTTCTCTTTCCTGCTCAATTAAATCGAAGATCTGTGAATCTTTGTACATAAACTTATTTTTCTAAGGTGGCTAATCTTATTAATATTGCCCAAAAGTAAACAGAAAATGCTCACAGCAAACGACCCCTCTCGCAAGTCTTGGTTAGAAGTACCAAGCGGTAGTGATTTTCCTATTCAAAACCTTCCCTTTGGTGTATTTATCGCTAATGATGACCATATTAGTATCGGTAGCCGAATTGGCGATACTGCTATAGATCTAGGCGCTTTGCATCAGTTAGGTTACTTCCAAGACATCATTTTACCAGAGGATGTGTTTTTACAAGATACTTTAAACGATTTTATAACATTAGGAAGACCTACCACGCGCCAAGTTCGTAATCGACTCGCGGAAATATTCGATGCTAGTAATCCGAAGCTTAAAGACAATGCGGAGCACCGAGCAGCGGTATTGTTTCCCATAGATGAAATACAAATGTTATTACCTGTTTTCATTCAGGATTACACCGATTTTTACAGTAGCCGAGAGCATGCCGAAAATGTAGGTATCATGTTCCGTGGAAAGGAGAACGCTTTAATGCCAAATTGGCTTCATTTACCTGTGGGTTATCATGGTAGAAGTTCTTCAATTATTGTTTCAGGTGAAAACGTGCACCGCCCTATGGGTCAGAGTCTTCCAAATGGTGAAGAGGCGCCAGTATTTGGCCCTTCAAAATTAATGGACTTCGAATTGGAGATGGCTTTTATCACCACCGATGGCAAGCAGCTTGGGGAACGCATTAGTACCGATGAAGCGGAAGAATATTTGTTTGGAATGGTCATTTTGAATGACTGGAGTGCTCGAGATTTACAGAAGTGGGAATACGTTCCTTTAGGACCATTCTTAGGAAAGAATTTCGGTTCAAGCATTTCCGCTTGGGTCGTAACTTTTGATGCCTTGGAACCATACCGAACCGAGCGTCCAAAGCAAAACCCAGAGCCTCTTCCCTATTTGAAATGCGCAAACAACACGGCTTATGATATTAACTTAGAAGTATTTATTCAGCCTGAAGGCGGTGAAGAAAACTTAGTTTCTGAAAGCAATCATAAATACCTTTACTGGACCATGGTGCAACAATTAGCGCATCATACCGTAAACGGTTGTAATATTAATGCCGGCGATTTGATGGCCAGTGGTACAATTTCAGGGCCCGAACCAAATAATTACGGCTCGATGCTGGAATTAAGCTGGCGTGGAGAAAAACCCTTGAAACTAAAAGACGGTAGTGAACGTAAGTTCCTTTTGGATGGAGATACAGTTATCATGCGCGCCTACTGCGAGAAGAATGGACAACGCATGGGATTTGGGGAAGTACGCTCCAAAGTACTACCAGCCAAAGTCTAATTGAATCGATTTAAGGAAAAGCTGCTCTTGGGCAGCTTTTTTTATACCTAACTTTGAAGGATGACACGTTACCTGCTTCTATTGAGTCTTTTAACTTTAGGGTTTTCTTGTAAAAAAGATAGCCTTAGCTCGGTTTCCAAACCCATTAACCCACCAGTAGAGGATGGTTTTTATGGTAGGCCTTATTTTGGTTTACCTGACTCTGTTAATGATTGGGTAATTTATGAAGTCAATCTCAGAGCATTTTCTCAACATGGTGATTTAGAAGGGGTTACTCAAAGGTTAGATAGTATTAAAGCCCTTGGTGTTAATGTTATCTGGTTGATGCCAATTCATCCTATCGGTCAATTAAAAGGCATTAACTCACCTTATTGTGTTCGTGATTACAAGGCCGTTTCTTCTGAATATGGTGATCTTGAAGACCTGAGAAGATTGGTCGATGCAGCGCACCTGCGAAATATGGCCGTAATCATGGACTTTGTAGCAAACCATACGGCATGGGACCATCCTTGGATTAATTCGCATCCTAGCTGGTACACAAAAGATGCCAATGGGAATATTGTGCATCCTCCCGGCACTAATTGGTTGGATGTAGCCGACTTAAACTTTAATGTAGACTCGATGCAAGTCGCATTAATTGAGGCCATGAAATATTGGCTTCGTGAAGCGAATATTGATGGATATCGCTGTGATTACGCCAATGGCGTGCCTTTTAGCTTTTGGCAAAGAGCGATTGACAGCTTGGAAAACTACCATCGCTCTAATCTTTTGATGCTGGCGGAAGGAGATCGTTTTAATCACTTAGTAGCTGGTTTTGACCTTCGCTTTAGCTGGGCCTTTTATGATCAAATCAAGAAGGTATTTCGAGATGGAGATCCAGCAAGTATTTTAAGCGCTTTCCATCAAGGCGAGTATAACGTTGTGGTTGGCAATAAAGGCATATTACGATTTATAACTAATCACGATGAATCAGCTTGGGATGCTACCCCTGTTCAAATATTTGGATCTCAAGAAAAAGCTCTTGCAGCTATGGTAGCCAATACTTTTTTGGGCGGCGTTCCTTTAATTTATGGTTCTCAAGAAGTAGGCCGCAATACACAGCTTCCCTTCTTTACGAATGACCCTATTAATTGGAATGCTAATCCAACTACGCTAGCGGCTTACCAAGGATTCATGCGGATTTATCAAAATGAGCCCGCTGCCAGAGTTCAGACTATTACAGATTTCAGTAGTGACGAAGTTTTAAGCTTCCTAAAAGAAAAAAATGGAACTAAACTCTTGGTAATTGTAAACTCTCGAAATAGTAATCAAAACTACTCGGTGGACGCCGTCTTGCAACAAAGCAGTTGGGTGAATTTACAAAGCGGTTTAGGCTATAATTTAAACTCAAGTATCAGCCTTGCCGCCAATGACTACTTAATCCTTCGCTCGAACTAATCGTGCAAGTTTCCCATTAGGTCCGCTGAACCAGCCTCTATCGAATGAATAAAACCCATTGGTTAGAATGTTCCAACTTTCCCCATTATTTAAGCTAATAGCAGTTTTAAACCTCGAACTAAGCACAATTTTGTTACCAGTCCAGTCTACGGAAGACCAATAGGAATTTTGGACATCCGTCCAATCTGTGGCTAGGAACCATTTTTCACCTCCGTCGTAAGATAGAGCCACGCTCTTAGCAGATAGAGAATCAGCTCGATAATCACCTCCAACTGCAATTAGGGTATCACTATTTTTAAAGCTAATGCTGAATGCTCCTTTGCTAGGCTCTCCAAAATCCAAGGGTAATTTACGGTGTATCGAATTGTTCTCGGTAAACCGTTTGAAACTAGCTTCCGGCCCACCTAGTACTATTAGAGTTTCATCCGGCGCAACTAGTTTAAGACAGGTCCCCGACGCAGCAAATCCGCCCTGATTCTTGAAGCTTCGCAACGCCGATGTATCGCCATTCCATTTATGCCAAGTTTTCCCCCAATCCCGAGTTTCTATTAATCCTATATAATTTCCCTGAGCATCACTGAATGCACGGCCAATAGAATCTATAAAATCAAAGGCATCAAAAAATATTTTAGGATCATCATCACGAAAAACTTCCATCCAATTTCGTCCTGCATCTGAGGTCCGAAGCACTAAACCAGGTGAACCGGCACTAAGTATAAGTGCTGTTTTCTCGTCAAAAGCCTCTATATCCCGCCACATAACGCCCTCATATCCCTTAGGACTTCTATTTTCCCAGCCTGTTCCAATAGTATAATGCCAGACTTGGCTTTGGTCGCTTGATAACCACACCGAGTTGGTATCCGGAGCGCTGATGCCCCTAAAATTATTCAATGGTTCAGTACATACCCACTGCTCTACTGTTATTTGGGCATTAAGCGAAAAGTGGAATATTAGTAGAATGAGGGAGAATTGTCGCATAGTCATTTCTTATTGCTTCATTGATCTTCTCTTGCAAGAAATAAAATTTCTTTCTAACTTTGATGTTGTAACATTGAATAAAATGAAAAGGAGTAAATTTTTAAAATCTAGCGCATTAGGAATAGCAGCCATTGGTTTAACGAAGAGCCTGAAAGCTGAAACCGATAAACCAGCTCCCAATATTGGGCTGGACGAAAAAATGCAAGTTGGTTTTAATCACCTCCCCAACCCAAAAGATAGAATCATGAATAATTCGATTTTAATAAAAGCTAATACACGGGGTCATGCAGACCACGGCTGGCTAAAAGCCAATCACACCTTTAGTTTCGCTAATTATTACAACCCTGAGCGAATGAATTTCGGCGTGTTACGTGTGCTAAACGACGATTACATTGCGGAGGGCATGGGCTTTGGTACCCATCCCCATGACAATATGGAAATTATTACCATTCCTTGGGAAGGTGATCTAGAACATAAGGACTCTATGGGTCACAAAGAGGTAATTAAAAATGGAGATGTTCAAGTAATGAGCGCAGGTACAGGTATTTACCATTCAGAGTACAATGCGAACAAAGACAAGCATGTCCGTTTGTTCCAAATTTGGTTGTTTCCGAATAAGCGCAATGTACAGCCACGCTATGATCAGATTACGTTGGACACGCAGAAAATGAAAAATAATTTCATGCAGATCTTGTCCCCTAATAAAGATGACGAGGGGGTTTGGATTCATCAAAACGCTTGGTTCCATTTGGGTGACTTCCAAAAAGGAGTTAAGGTTAATCATAAGCTTAAAGCTCCAAAAACCAACGGCTTGTATGCTCAGGTTGTAGAAGGAGAATTTAAAGTAAACGGCCAACTTTTAGGTCAACGTGATGCTTTAGGCTTATGGGATTTACAAGAAGTGGAAATTGAAAATGTAACAAGTGGCCGAATGTTATTAATGGAAGTTCCCATGCAGTTATCCTAAAAAATCATTCCATTGAACACCAAAGAAAAAAGCCCTGGAAATTGCCAGGGCTTTTTTTTGCCATTTAAGCTATTTTCTTATCTGTCCATTACCGTAGACATAGTACTTGTTGGTTACCAGCTGGGGTAAACCTAAAGGTCCGCGGTGATGCAGTTTATCCGTACTGATTGCTAATTCTGCTCCTACTCCCATGGCTCCACCATCTGTAAATCGAGTACTGGCGTTGTGGTATACCGCAGCTGCATCGACTTCCTCCATAAAGGCCTGAGCGGCAGTTGTATCTTCTGTCAATATACTAACGGAGTGTCCCCCTGAAAACCGATTGATCATGTCAGTCGCTTCTTCCTGGCTATCCACTGTTGCGATTACCGCTCGCATGGCTAAGAATTCTTCATACCAAATGGATTCAGAATCAATTGGCTGAGCGTCCTTCATTTTCGATATGCTGTATTCATCGGCCATTAGGCTTACGCCGGCTGACTTCAAGCTGGATGAAATGCCTTCCAGTAAAGTGTGGAAATTAGAATGGTTTTTATCGATAAGAATTTTATCCAAAGCATTACAAGCCGAAATCTTATGCGTCTTAGCATTTAAAATTACCGCTAAGCTTTTTTCCAAATTGGCATCATGAGCTATATAAGCAAAGTTATTTCCCCGACCGCTTATCAATACGGCACATTTAGCCGGACCCGAACCGGAGATACCCGTAGAGGCGTCTATATCATTTTCGTTATCCAATTTAATGCTGCGTCCCGTCGTGTCTAATATGCTTTCTACAGTAGACAACTCGAGCCGACTAACTTCTTTAGCGGCGGTAAAGGTTGTTAGGCCTTTTCCCACTTGAGCAGGTAGGTTAGGCATTGCTAGCACTACCTTTTCCAACCCTAAGCCATCTTGCATGGCTTGAATAGAGACCCCAGCCATGATAGAAATTATAATTTGATCTTCCTGAAGAAAAGGCTTTAACTCATCGTAAAGGTTTTCGACATGATAGGGTTTCACGGCCAAAAATATGATGTCTGCCTCAGGGGTGCAGGTGGCCAGTTCGTCTTGAACTGAGAAGTGTTTGATTTTTCGAAGTTCTTTTAGTTTTTCGGGATCCTTATCGTAAATCAGCATATCTCCAGTTTTAAGAAGATCACTCTGTGCGATGGCATCCGCGTAGGCCAGACCCATATTGCCTGCACCTATAACAAGTACTTTCATGGTATTTTTATAATTTATAAATAGCGCTTCAATGAAGCCTTTCCTTTTCTTACGCAAGCATTGTACGGAAAACCCATTTAGAAGAAAAAGATGGTTTTTGAACAAAAATTCGTCGATTTTCAATCAATTTTTATTTAAAATGATGTGTTTTTGATGATTTTGATCAAAAATGCGAAATTTTGTCACCCGACATATTTTCGGAAAACTCTGCAGAATTTGCAGTTATTCGATTTGAAATATTGGTTTCTTTTGCATTCTATGGAAAAGCTTAATGCGGATTATTGGGAAAGTCGTTACCAAAAAGAACATATTGGATGGGATATAGGCTATCCCTCGCCTGCCCTGATAGAATACTTTGCATCGTCTGTATCCAAAAATGCCTCTATATTAATTCCTGGTGCGGGTCATGCCTATGAAGCAGAATGGCTTTTGAATAATGGCTATAAAGATATATCGGTGCTCGACTGGAGTGAAACTGCTCTAACGGAAGCTGTCAAAAGAGCGCCTATTCTTGAAAAGGCTAAGCTTTTTATCACTGATTTTTTCGCGCATACTGGCGAGTACAATCTAATTATGGAGCAAACGTTTTTCTGCGCCCTCCCACCCCATTTGCGGAATTCATATGCTACGAAATGTTCGGAGCTTTTAAAGCCTAAAGGTGTTTTAATGGGATTGTTGTTTGATTTCCCGCTTACCGATAGTGGTCCACCCTATGGAGGGTGTTTTGATGAGTATCAGTTGCTTTTCGAAAAATATTTTGAAATAAAACGATTAGAAAAAGCTAAAAATTCCATTAAACCCAGACAAGGAAGAGAATTTTTTATAGAGCTCCATGCATGATGTATCTTTGCTAAAATTCCGGACATGACAGCAGAAACCCAAGTACTAAATGATAAAGAGGTAAAGGATCGTATCAAACGTATCGCTTGGCAAATCTTTGAAGAATTTCAGGACCAAGAAGAAGTTTTGTTAGCCGGTATTTCAGATCGTGGTTTTCTTTTTGCAGAGCTGTTAAAGAAGGAGCTAGATTCAATCGCGGATATCTCAATTTCAATCAGTGAATTAAGTTTTGATAAGGATAATGCGATTAATGATAAACCAGTCCTCAATCCCAAAACCGACCTAACTGGAAAGAATATAGTTTTGGTGGACGATGTACTAAAGTCTGGGTCAACGTTGATTTACGGGGTAAAATATTTCCTCGACTTCCCGATTCGATCCATGAAGACCGTAGTCTTAGTAGACCGCAACCACAAACGCTATCCCGTTAAAGCAGATTTTAAAGGCCTTTCCCTATCTACTTCTTTAAAAGAGCATGTAAGCGTTCGAATTGAAAAGGAACCCTTCTCAGTTGAAATTCGGTAGACCTACTAGGCCATAGATACTTTTTGACTTTTCTTTCTTCTCGCTTTTATTTCGGCCTTCAAGTATTTTGGGTGTATGAGGAGCATACCGTAGCTTTCACCTGGATTTTTGCCTAGGTGCTTATGATGCATTTTATGCGCGCGAAGAACAGCTGCCAAATACAAGTTATTGGTCTTTTTAAACCAATTGAAACGTCGGTGGATAAATACCTCATGGACTAAGAAATAAGCAAAGCCATACACCGCAATTCCAGCACCAATACTTACTGAAATCCAAGAGTCATTCATCATACCTAGCATGATGCAAAGCCATGAAGGAATAGCGAATATTAGAAAGAATGCATCGTTCCTTTCAAACCAACCTGGTTTTTTATTATGATGGTCGTCGTGAAGAAACCATAAGAAGCCGTGCATAACAAACTTATGGGTAAACCAAGCCATAAACTCCATAAACCAAAAGGTTAAAAAGACAGTCAAGGCAATCCAGTACCAAGTCATAATAGAATATTGAGCATTATAAAAAACAGCGCTACTAGCAAGAAGTACCATCTGGCTAAAGGATTATCACTATTAATCTTTAAAGCAGCAAATACTCCTTGCACTATTATAGAAACTCCTAACCAACCTAAATAGTTTTCCCATGGTGCTACTTTGTTAGCCCACGCCCAAAAACCGAGGGGCTCACATAGGGGCTCAATGAATAAATCAAGGCCAACCATTAATAAAGCGGACAGAAATATTTGAAGAATAGAATTGGATACTAGTTGCCGTGTCCACATTGCCGCACTGTAGGCAATAAGAAACCAATTAATGCCAATAATCAAGGGTACCTCTATCCACTGAAGGCCAAGATTCGGTAAATAGTGATAGTCTCCAAAAGGAAAGCCAGTTTGCGTTCCTAAAACTTCGGCACCATATCCAATAGCGAAACTGAGTATAAAAAAGAGCGCAAGTTTCGGCCATTCCCTCTTTTCCGAGGCCATAAAAACTAGGAAAGCTGATAGCAATAGATTTCCAGGAGTAAAGCTCGCGAATAGATTCAGATCGTAAAAAGCCATCATCAGCACCCCAAAAAAATGGAAAGTGAATAAAATGGCTAAGCCGTAACGCTTTGCAAAGTTCGCCACTTTATCCAGCATAATCTTCCGCAATTAGATTTGCCGTTATCTCGGCTCCCATTAAACACAAGGGTATCCCTCCTCCAGGATGAACAGAACCTCCACAAAAGTAAAGGCCTTCAATATTCCGATTAAAGTTAGGATGACGTAAAAAGGCAGAGAAGGTATCGTTAGAACCCGCTCCATAAAGAGAGCCTTGAAAAGAAGAAGTACGCGCCTCAATGCGACGAGGATCGAGGTAATCTTCAAATTCGATCAATGACTCTAAGTCTTCGCCTAAAACTCGGTTTAACTTCTGCAAGATCATGGTACGAATTTTAGGAATCCAAGCATCCCAATCTTGTCCGACGTTTCCTGGAACATTAACCATTACAAACCAATTCTCACAACCCTCTGGAGCATCCCCTTCTCCTTCCTTAGAGCTAATGTTCACATAAACCGTTGGGTCTTCACTAACCCTTTTGTTTTGGAATATTTCTTGGAACTCTTTTTCGTAATCATCACTAAAGAAAATATTATGAAGATCTAGTTGGGGAAATTCTTTTTTAATTCCCCAGTAGAAAATCAGAGCAGAGCTACTTCGCTCCTGTTTTAGGGTTTTTTCGGGGGCCTTTTGATCTTTTAATAAGCGTCTGTAAGTAGGAACAATGTCCATGTTACTGACTACAAGGTCTGCATAATGTTCCGCTCCAACTGCATGAACGCCACGCACCTTAGAGTCGGGATCTACTAGTATTTTATCTACACGAGATTCAAAATGAAATTCCACTCCCAAGTCTTCCGCAAGTCGGAACAAGGCTTCGGGAATAGCATACATCCCCCCTTTAGGATAAAAAGTCCCGACATTATGCTCTAAATGAGGAATGCTAGTCATTACTCCTGGTGTCAAATAAGGACTGCTACCATTGTAAGTGGCAAAGCGATCAAAAAGCTGAACGAGCTTGGGATGTTTCAGCTTCTTTCGATTTACACCATGGAGTGTATCACTGAGATGCAATTTATGAATCCGGATTAAGGACTTTAAGGTGCTGGTATTTAAATACGTTTTAAGCTTGTGAAGAGAGGACCTTAGAAATACCTTTTCGGTGTAATTAAAAACATAGGCCGATTTCTTCAGATAGCGCAACACTTTTGCGGCTGGCACATTCAATTTCTCTTCTACCTCATTGGCAAAAGCGGTGGCTTCGGCATGAGCTACCAAACGCGTTCCATCTTCCCAATAATAAACGCAGGCGAGCTGTTTCCGCTTGTATTTAAAATAGTCCGAAGGATTCTTACCACATGCTTTGATCACTTCATCCACTAGATGTGGTAGCGTAAACAAGGATGGGCCTGCATCGAAACGATAGCGATCATCGCCAATAACCGTGAGTTTACCTCCTGGCGAAGGAGCCGCTTCAAAGACTTCGACTTTATGGCCGGCAGCAGCTAGTCTACAAGCTGTAGCCAAACCAGCGATGCCACTTCCTACTATGATTACCTTTTTTGCCATTTGATACAGCTCATAAAACTAATCAATGCTTGGGATGTTTAGTGCATATGCGGAAATATTGGAAAAAGTTTCAAAGTTTATCTCCCCCCATACAATGGTTTAGCTATGCCATGCTGGCGCTGTTTATTTTGGCCATTGCCTTTGCCCCTGAATTAAAGCCTGTTGATTACCAAGACATATCCTTTAAATCTTCGGCTGACTCCCGCTTGTACTTTAATAACATGCGCTCCTACTATTATCATATTGATACCAAATCGAAGGCGCCCACCGCCATGTACAATTTAAAACGTAGATCATTGGATCGCGATAGCTCTAGCCTAAACTTCACTATTGTACATTACCCTGGCGCAGAGGAGGTTTTCATATTTGCTGGGCCAGGAAAAAAATTTGAACAATTTGATTCTCTGCGAGTTATATTTAGTAAATATCCCGGTTTTGAGAATCTAATTGGGATTAATCGAGAGGGACACTTTCGCATAGCTGCCAAAGCCTACACTTCTATTCTAGAAAATCAGGCAGTTTACTTGGCTTCGGGCCAAGATACAATCACACAATTATATACGGACAAAGCAAGTTTGTTGGACGCTGAAATCACCCTCGAAGATTACTTTAAGTTAACCTTAAAAAACTAAGATGGATAATTTTAAAAAGCACGGTTTACGAATTTCAAGAAATTACGGTATCGCTCTAGGACTCTTCTTGAGCGGATTTTTCTTGGTGATGCGCCTGGTCGGATTAGGACATGAGTATTACCTAAGAGTGTTTAACGCCCTAATCCTTTTTATGGTAATACACCAGGTGATCACCAAGTACCGTAATTATTTAGAATTCGAGCAGTACGGAACTTTTATTGAGCATTTTAAACTTGCCATGCGAACAGCCTTCATAGGTATTGCGAGCTTTTCGGTATTTCTAGCTCTATATCTCGATTTGCTGGATCCAATGTTTAT
The DNA here is from genome assembly GCA_965658275.1 of Croceimicrobium sp. Taxonomy (GTDB): domain Bacteria; phylum Bacteroidota; class Bacteroidia; order Flavobacteriales; family Schleiferiaceae; genus Croceimicrobium. Next base: position 3,769 of record CBFHRN010000003.1, on the reverse strand, counting down.
GAATGAGTTAAGGACTATGGAAAGCGCAAGCCCCTATTTAAGTCCTGTTAGCGCCGCCGGTATTGTTTTCATTGAAGGCTTTGGTTCCTCTTTCATCATTAGCTACATGGCCATACAGTTGCTGAAAAAGCCCACGGTTGAAATGGCCAAATAGAGAAGCAAAAAAAGAGACTCGAATGAGTCTCTTTTTTTTTACAATCCTTGCTTTACCATCTCCGCTTCCAGACGGTTTCGGAGATCACTGGATATAGGCCAAAGTGGCTGTCGCATATAAGAATCCATAATATTTTGGATATCCAAACAAGCTTTAACACCGCCAGGGTTTCCTTCTTCAAAAAGCATATTGGTAATATCGAAAAGACTGTAATGTAGGGGTCGAGCTGCTTCCATATCACCCGCTAATCCTTTTCGCACCATTTCAGTGAAAACAGCTGGAAAGGCTTGTCCACTAACACTAATTACCCCATCTCCTCCTAAGGCCAACATGGGAAAGGTTAAATTATCATCTCCACTAATTACCATAAAGCCTTCTGGGCGATCCTTAATAATCTGCATAACTTGATTTAAATCGCCACTAGCTTCTTTCACCGCAAAAATGTTATCAAAGTCACGTGCTAGACGCAAAGTAGTATCTGCGGTCATATTGGACCCCGTTCGACCCGGAACATTATATAAAATAATGGGCAGTGGACTATTTTCACTAATCAGTTTATAGTGCTGGTAGATCCCTTCTTGTGTGGGTTTATTGTAGTAAGGCGAAACGGAAAGAATGGCACTAACTCCGCTAAAATCTTCCGTTTTTAATTCTTCAACAATAGCTTGGGTATTATTCCCCCCAACTCCGTAAACGATTGGCACTCGCCCGTTGGCTGCCTCTATTACAGCTTTGAGAACTTGTTTCTTTTCGGTTTTATTTAGCACAGGGTTTTCACCGGTAGTACCCATAACTACTAGGTATTCTACCCCCCCTTCAATACAATGACTCACTAATCGCTCCAAGGCATTAAAGTCAATTGAAAGATCTTTTGTGAATGGAGTGACCAAAGCAACCCCGGTACCTCTAAAAGCCTGCATAATTAAGCATTTATAAATTTCAACAAATTTAAGACTTCCTCTTGGCAAGCCCTAGGCTTTTTGAGGTCTTTACAATTAACTTGTAAATCAGAATATTCTTTCCGTGAAGGATTAAAAGCAACCTTAAGTTTTGCCTGACTAGCTCTGAAAATCGCTTCATGACATCTTTCCTCGGAAGTACTTAGGTCAATCAAAACATCGAAATTTTGTGCCTTGAATTCTTTCGCAGCTCTGGCCCGAGGAAAACCAATCCAAGAGCGTTCATCCTTGCAATAGGTAGGGATGGTCCAATCTACCGCAAGTTTTTTGCGCTTTACCGATTGAAAACTCAATAGATGAATTTCTTTCCCTTCCTTTTCAAATAACTCTTTCCAGGATTTCCAGTCATCGTTGGCCATGGGATTTACTTCAAAGTATAAGCCGATACTTTTTGCCTTTAACCAACCCGGGTAAGATTCACGAGTTTTAGCTTCTTGTCTTTTAAACTCTCGATTGGCAAACCAGTCTACAATGCTCATAATCCAATTTTAGCAGCAAATTCATGCTCATCAATTATTGAAACACCTAGATCCTCAGCCTTTTTTCGCTTTGAGGGTCCCATGCCTTCACCACCCACAATAAGATCGGTGTTTTTCGATACAGAACCTGTATTCTTCCCTCCATGCAGCTCAATGAGATCTTTAATTTCATTTCGAGAGAAACGTTCAAATTTACCTGAGATAACAATGCTTAAGCCTGCTAAGGCATTCGAACCACCTTCTTGTTTTTCCACTTCAAACTGCAAGCCTGCCGTTTTAAGTTTCTCAATTAGAGCAAGATGATCTTCTCTTTGAAAATAGTCCACTACACTTTGCGCAATGCGCTCCCCGATTTCCGGAACTCCCACTAGATCAATCAAGGTAGCTTTCTTAAGGGCTTCGATATTTTCAAAATGACGAGCTAGTTTCTTGGCAACCGTTTCTCCAACATAGCGAATACCTAAGGCAAAAAGCACCCTTTCAAAAGGGATTGCCTTGGAAGCTGTAATTCCCGAAACAATATTTTGAGCGGACTTTTCAGCCATCCGTTCTAATGGTAATATTTGTTCGACCTCTAAGCTATACAGGTCGGCAAAGTTTTGAATGAGCCCAGCTTGAACAAACTGCTCTACTGTTTCGGAACCCATTCCCTCGATATCCATAGCCTTCCGGCTAATAAAATGCTGAATCCTTCCCGTTACTTGGGGTGGACAGCTGGCTTCATTTGGACAATAATGTAAGGCCTCACCATCTAATCGGATTAATGGTGTTTGACATTCTGGGCAATGCATGATGTAATTAAGAACTTCCGATCCATCCGGACGCTTAGCGAAATTTACCCCTACAACCTTGGGTATAATCTCACCGCCCTTTTCAACAAAGACACTGTCTCCGACTCGAAGATCTAGCTTGGAGATTTGATCAGCATTGTGCAAGGAAGCGCGCTTTACAGTGGTTCCAGCTAAAGAGACTGGTTTCAAGTTAGCTACAGGGGTAATAGCCCCTGTACGACCCACCTGGTAGGTGATACTTTCTAAAATAGTTTCTTGTTGTTCGGCTTTAAACTTATAGGCTATCGCCCATCGCGGGCTTTTTGCCGTTGCCCCTAACTCTTCTTGCTGTCGATAATCATTAACCTTGATAACTATCCCATCGATTTCAAAGGGAAGTTCATGCCTTTTTTCGTCCCAATAATTAATAAAGTCAAAAATCGCATCAATATTCTTGGCCTTCTTTATGTAACCCTTTTGTGGCAAAGGAACCTTAAACCCCCATTCACCTGCCGCCATAACCGCGTCGAAATGGTTGCTATGCTTAGGCTTGTCCTGCATCACGAAATAAAGGAAGCAATCTAAGGGTCTATGGGCTACCAGACTCGAATCTTGCATTTTTAAGGATCCTGAAGCAGAGTTTCTAGGATTAGCGAATGGCTCAAGTCCCTCATCGATTCGCGATTGATTAAGTTCAGTAAAACCTTTAATAGGCATGAAAACCTCCCCCCGAATCTCAAATTCAGAAGGATAATCGTCACCTCGAAGACGTAAGGGAATACTCGATATCGTCTTAATATTGTTGGTGATAGCATCACCTTGACTACCATCTCCTCTTGTGAGAGCCTGCACAAGTGCTCCGTCTTTATAAGTGATACTTACCGCAGCTCCATCGTATTTTAATTCACAGACAAATTCAATTTCATCATCAGGAAGCAACTTTTGTGTCCGATCTAAATATTCCTCCAATTCCTCACGACTGTAAGTATTGCTTAGGGAGAGCATCGGGTACTTATGCTTAATGGTCGGGAAGTCTTTAGTGATATCGCCCCCAACCCTCTTAGTGGGTGAGTTTGGATCGGCAAACTGAGGGAATTCCACCTCTAATTTCTGCAGATTTTCGAGTTTCTGATCAAATTCGAAATCACTGATCTCTGGCGCATCTTTAATGTAATACAAGTAGTTATGATGCTGGAGCTCCTGACATAATGCTGCGATACGCTCCTGGGCTTCTTTTGGACTCATATTCCAAAAATAAAAGGAAGTATTGCGCCCAACGAAAAGGCTACAGGAAAATTATCAACCATTTAATGATAAGCTAAGGAAGACTTAAGCCTTCTTTCCCAGGTTTTTGAAATAGGAATTATCTAAAATGCGTCGATCTTCTTCGTAATTACAAGCTCGAAT
>CBFHRN010000002.1:0-113752 GCA_965658275.1 Croceimicrobium sp. | reverse complement strand
TCAATATATTTGGGTCATGGGTCCTTATACTTATGCCGATCTAGACAAGGCTCCCGGCCCTGGTGATCATGCTTCCCATTGGACCAAGAATATAGCTAAGCATATCAAGGACTATGGAAATGTAGATATCTGGACTTACAATGATAAATTATCGTCTCCTCAAGAATCCAAAGTAGCTGTAGAGACGATTATGTGGATTCGAGTGAAGCGTGGACAGATGCATCGAATGAGAGATTTCATGGAAAAGGTGAATGCCGTGCAAAAAGAGAATGGTGGTGAGATGTATGTGTACAACAACGCTATGTATTCCACCGATTCCCCCAATATGGCTATTACTTTTCCTTCAGAGAACTGGGCGGATTTCGATACCCCAGGTTATAACATGATGGAAAAGTACGATGAAAAGTACGGGGAAGGATCGTGGCGCACTGCCTTAGATGATTGGGCTGACTTCGTAGAGCACCAGTCCGAATCCCTCTGGGAAAGCATTGACTAAGCAAGCAGCTGAAAAAATAAAAGGCCCCGATTCGGGGCCTTTTTTTATACTAAACTTTCGAGGTCTAAATTTTCCTCACAACTTTGGGCAAGGGTGATTTTTAAACCAGGGCTTCTTTCCATTTCTCGTTTAATGGCAAATTGAGCTTCTTCATTACGCGCCCAGCTTCTACGGGCAATGCCATTATTAACATCATAGAATAGCATCATTTCCAAACGACGATCAGCATCTTCGCTGCCGTCGAGAAGCATCCCGAATCCGCCGTTCATCACTTCTCCCCAGCCGACGCCGCCCCCGTTATGAATACTCACCCAGGTTGCGCCTCGAAAACTATCTCCAATGACATTTTGAATGGCCATATCCGCCGTAAAGCGAGAGCCATCATAAATGTTAGAAGTTTCACGGTAGGGAGAATCGGTACCGCTAACATCATGATGATCACGACCCAATACCACCGGTCCAATTTTTCCTTCTTTAATCGCTTTATTGAAAGCTTGCGCAATTTTGATTCGACCTTCGCTGTCGGCATATAGGATACGAGCTTGGGAGCCTACCACCATTTGGTTTTCTCCTGCAGCCTTGATCCAACGAATGTTATCATCCATTTGCTGTTTTATCTCAGCTGGAGCGGTCGCCGCAATCTCGCTAAGAACATCTGCCGCGATTTTGTCGGTACAAACTAGGTCTTCCGGTTTCCCGCTTGCACATACCCAGCGGAATGGTCCAAAGCCATAATCAAAGCACATAGGTCCCATGATGTCCTGAACATAACTGGGATATTTGAACTCTCTACCAATTGTAGGATGCTCGCTCATAACATTGCCTCCGGCTCGACTGGCCTCCAATAAGAAGGCGTTGCCATAATCGAAGAAATAGGTGCCTTTTTCAGTATGCTTATTTACCGCCGCTGCATGGCGGCGTAAGCTTTCTTGTACGAGGTTGTGAAAACGATCAGGGTCGCTGGCCATCATTTCATTGGCCTCATCAAAGCCCAATTGAACAGGGTAGTAGCCTCCCGCCCAAGGGTTGTGTAAAGAAGTTTGGTCGGAGCCTAAATGGATGTAAATATCTTCTTTATCAAATCGCTCCCATACCTCTACTACATTTCCTTCGTAGGCAATAGAAATGGTTTCCTTATTAGATTGAGCTTCTTTGGTGCGGCTAACCAAATCATCTAGGTTATCGATAATTTCGTCTACCCAACCTTGAGCATGACGCTTTCTAGAAGCCGCCGGGTTTACTTCTGCTGTGATGCTTATGCAGCCAGCAATATTTCCAGCTTTTGGCTGTGCTCCACTCATTCCGCCGAGTCCGGCCGTTAAGAAAATAGCACCATCATTGGGTTTGGCTCCCACTTTACGCATGGCATTAAGCACCGTGATAGTTGTACCATGCACAATTCCTTGAGGACCAATGTACATGTAACTTCCAGCCGTCATCTGACCGTATTGACTCACACCTAAGGCATTGAACTTTTCCCAGTCATCAGGCTTAGAATAATTTGGGATAACCATTCCATTGGTTACAACCACACGAGGAGCATCAGGATGAGAGGGGAACAGCCCCATGGGGTGCCCGCTGTACATATGCAGGCTTTGATTTTCTGTCATTTCAGCCAAATACTGCATCGTAAGCAGGTATTGCGCCCAATTTTGAAAAACAGCCCCATTGCCGCCATAAGTGATAAGCTCCTCTGGATGTTGAGCAACGGCTGGATCCAAATTATTTTGAATCATGAGCATTATGGCTGCCGCTTGTTTGCTTTTAGCAGGATATTCTTCAATCGGCCTGGCGTACATTTCGTATACGGGGCGAAATCGGTACATGTAAATGCGTCCGAAATCTTTTAATTCTTCAGCGAATTCCTTGGCAAGTTCAGCATGCCATTTTTTATGGAAATAGCGCAATGCATTTTCAAGTGCTAAAACTTTCTCCTCTTTCGTTAAGATGTCTTTACGCTTTGGGGCGTGACTTAGCTCTGAATTTAAGGGTCGAGGCTTTGGGAGTTCATTCGGGATTCCAGTTAGAATTGCCTCTTGAAAGGTAGTCTTCGTCTCAGTCATAATTATTTTTTAAAGCGCCCGGTTTTCTTGTCATAGCCATAAGGGCAGTGCTTGCAGCCGCTTTGACAACAATAACCCCTTTTTAAGTGGTACTGTTTAGTAAATACGATAAAGCCTTCTTCGGAATAGTAATAATCTCCGGGCTCTAAATTTGGCATGACAATTTTTTGCAAAAATACGAGGCTCAAAGCACAGGCTCAAGGCATTTTTATAATTTTAGCCATTACCCTAATTTGCTTTAAATATTTATGCGAAAGTTAAAGTGGGCTGAGTACTCCAAAGTACTCCGAGAAAATACACTTTATCAGGAGGAGTTCGAATCCGCTAATGATCTATTTCTCTCCGAATACCAAGGATTTTTTGAAGAACCAAGTATTGGCCGAATAAATGTTAGTTCGGTTAAAGGTATTGGGAATTATACCATCAAGAGCACTAAGGCTAATCTTAAGGATGATGTCGAGTTAGAGATGAATTTAGATGAGCCGCTTTTTACGGTTGGCTTTTTATTTACTGGTACTTTCATTTTTCATTATGGGGACCAGGAGAAGGGCATAAAAGTGGAAGCTCCATCTGTAGTGGTTTACCGGCAAAATCGGGCTTTGAGTTATCAGTACATCGATTCTTCAAGACCTTATGAGACCTTGAATATTTCCTTTAATGATCAAGTATTGCAAAGAATCTTAAAGAAATACGAGGATAGTAATCAGATTACCGAAAGACTTCAGGAGGAGGAAATGATTCTGCTGAGTCCTGAAGATCAATTTCTAGGATCTTTTTTCGATAAATTAAAACTTATTCCCCTGGATAAGGATGTGCATAACCTTTTCCTCGCGGAGAGTATGGTATTGAAGATTTTAAACAAGGCGATGCTCGTTCTGAGTAATAGAAGTCAGGCGGTTTTAGCAGCAGGAGAAGCGGCGTACAACTTAAACAGCTCATTTCGTTTGTATGAAGTTTTAACCTATATCAAGGATAATTTACACAAGAATATTAGTCTAACTAAAATTGCGAATCGCTTCGAGGTGAGCCCTCGTTGGTTGCAAAGGCACTTCAAGGAAGACCTTCAAACAAACTTTAGTGATTACTTAAAAGATTTGCGATTACAACGTGCTTATGACTTGCTTACCTCCGCTGAAACCAAGGTGAGCATTAGAGATATATGCTTGGAAGTGGGTTATAATAGCAGTCAAACCTTCTCTTCCAATTTCCGAAAGCGTTACCATGTAAGTCCAAGTCAACTAATTAGTCCAGATCGATAAGTGGAGATTACCATTAATACGGATGCTAGTCGAGAAGATTTTCTCTTCAACTATCGGGGTATTGAGCTTTGGATTAAAAGAGACGATCTTATCCATCCTAAGATTAGTGGTAATAAGTGGCGGAAACTTAAGTATCATGTTCAAGACTTTTACGCGGGCGATTACCAAGCGATTTTAACTTTCGGGGGTGCTTTTTCCAATCACCTAGCGGCAACAGCTGCCTTTGGTAAAATAAGCAAAGTTCCGACCTACGGCTTAGTGCGCGGGGAAGAAGAAATGGAGAGTCCTACTTTGAAATATTGCCTTTCTCAAGGAATGGATTTGGAGGGTATTAGCCGATCCAAATACCGATTAAAGGAAAGTCCAGAGTTCACAGAGGTATTAATGGAGTTGCGTCCTGGATTATACATCTTACCTGAAGGAGGTAAAGGACCGCAGGCTGTTAAAGGCTGTGCTGAGATTGTTGAAGAACTGGAGCAGGATTATCAATACCTCTGTTTATCGGCTGGTACAGGAGTAACGGCAACCGGTTTGATGGCTGGTGTTAAGTCCGAAAAAGTAGTGGTTTACCCCGCTCTAAAGTCGGAGGGTTTTATGCTTAAGAGTATCGCCAATCAATTAATGGAATATACGCAGCATTATGGATTGAAGTCATTTCCGAATGATCATTTGCGAAGGCATTTGATTTTAAGAAACGACTATCATTTTGGGGGCTATGCTAAAATAAAGCCGGAACTCGTTGAGTTTATGAATGATGTATTCCATCAACATAATTTGAAACTTGATCCTGTCTATACCTCTAAAATGTTATTTGGCTTGTTGAAAGATATTGATTTGGGAAGGTACGAGGCAGGGAGCAAGATTCTAGTTTTGCATACGGGTGGTTTACAAGGAATCACAGGAATGAATGAGAAACTTCGAAAAAAAGGCTGGCCCCAAATTGATTATGAGCAAGATCTTCCTTAGCACTTTAATAGGCCTGTTTTCAATTTCCATGCAGGCTCAAGAAGCTACCTTAGAGTACATCGAAGCATGGCATAAAGTGGCGGTTGCTGAAATGAAAGAATTCGGAATACCTGCTAGTATAACTTTGGCTCAGGGTATTCTTGAGTCGGGTAATGGGAAAAGTGAATTGGCGCAGAAAAGTAGAAACCACTTTGGTATTAAATGTCATGAAGATTGGAAAGGAGATCGCGTCTACCATGATGACGATGAAGATAATGAGTGCTTTCGGAAATATGACCAAGCCGAAGATAGCTTCCGCGATCATTCACTATTCTTAAAGAACCGCGGGCGATACGCCTCTTTGTTCGAAGAAGACCCTACCGATTACAAAGCTTGGGCCAAGGGTCTTAAAAAGGCGGGGTATGCGACTAATCCTAAATATGCTAGTCTATTAATCGATTTAATTGAGAAATACCAACTTCACCAGTACGACTTGGAGCTTGGGCCAGAGGACTTGTTTGACTTGGATCAGTTAATCGTCCGTGAATCGTCCAATCGCGTAGATTACGTAATTAGCCGCGAAGGGGATACTTGGGAGATTGTAGCTAATTTAACCGATAAGCATGTTGAGGATCTTTTGGAATACAATGAATTGCGATTTGATGCAATCCTTGAGCCTGGGCAAATAATTTACTTGCAGCCTAAAAGACGCCGGGCTAATCGAGAAAACCGGTTTTATGTGGTTCGGGAAGGTGAAAGTCTTTACGATATATCCCAAAAGTTTGCCATCCGCCTTGAGAAAATCTATAAGAAGAACGACTTAAATGCGGGTCAGCAGGTTAAACCAGGAACGAAGTTGCGCTTACGCTAGCGTAAACGATAGCAAATTAAGGTGCCATCGCTGCTATAGGTAACAATGTTGAGGTTTTTATCTCGGTTCAAAGATCCCATGTCAAAGGGACCTTGTGCAAATACTGGAAATCCATCAACAAGCTCACCATCTTCATTAAAGAGTCTAATTTCTTCCGCTTTGGCGGAAAAGGCAGCGACGTAGAAACGATTGTTTAAAATCATAGCCTTTGGCTTACTGCTTATATCGTCCTCCAGGCTAGCGCTAAAAGGTTTCCGGTCATCCTTCACAAAAAGCCCTTCATCATCACTAAAAATATAACGGTCTTCAAAAAATATGAGGTGGTCGGCAGGGTGGGCTTGATCTAGGTAAATGGCATCCACTTGTCCCTCAGGCTTTATCACATACATTTTCCCAGAATTACTTCCAGCTATTAGCTCACTTTCTTTTAGGCTTTTACCTTCCTTTAGGTAGAAACTGGTTTTTAGCTCTTCAATTTTTTCAGCTACTTGGAAGCGCTCTTCCCCACGACGATTTAATTGGAAAAGCTTTCCATCCGCTGAAAGGCAAACAATAATATCCTTGCCTCCAACACTAAAGTGTTGAGGTTCTGAAATAATATCCGCTTCTGCTTTTTTAAAGTTCCACCCTTTAACGGCTTTACCATCTACATTGTAATTGAACAACTTGGGGCCACAGGGCACAACCAAGCGGTAATTCCTCGCTGCATCATAATTAAAGAGTCCCATTGGTGCCGTTGCTTCGGCTTCCAACTTCACAGGAAACCCTTCCACATCTCGTCCAAGTCGGTCCAAAACATACAAAGAATGGGCTGTGTTAAATGCCATTTGCAATTTGTTGTTTTTATAGATGTCCAACTGCTTAATTTCCCCGATTATCGGCCCATCTAAGGACTTTTGCCAATAAATTTCGCCCTTTCGGGAGATTAAGTAAAGCGTGTTGTTTTCATCACAAATGGCTATGTCTAACTTATTAGTGTTGTGATTTCGAAGGAATTGGGGCTCTCCTTCCAGACTTGCTGAAATTTGGGTGCTCCATTGGCGCACAATTTTTTCTTGAATGGGCTTTTCTTCACGAATCATAGCCGAAACAAAGCTTCGGTCATGATTTGCACGAACTTGAAATATACCCCAACGCACGGTGCTTAGGCTATCTTGTTTGAGGTTGAGTTCTGCGGACAGGGATTTTTCGAAATCTGCTTTTCGGTTGGGTATCCATTCGGGATAACCATAAACCACTTGGATATGAGCTTTCCCAGGAAGTTGATTTTGTAGACTCTGATAAGAATCCAATCGATCTAAAGTTTTATTGTCTAAGATGTCATTCAGGGCCACTTTAAGAGCAGCAATATCATCGCAAAGCAATACGTAGTTTCCTTGTAGGGAATAATAAGGGTGGTGTATGTTGGTAAACAAGTCTCCGTATAAACGAGCAAGTACATTCTGAGCTTTTAATTTTCGGATGATATGCCCTCGGTAGCCCTCGATGAAACTGCTGTCTGAGTAGATTTCTAGACTTTGCTGGCAAAGCTCCAGATCTCTGAAGTTGAAATAGGCAAAATGAAAACTACGTTCATTGTTACGGCCGGCTTCAAAAGTGCCAATTTCATTATCAATAATGCCTTGCAAGTCTTCCTTAATGCCTTCGGGCAGCTTGTCGATTAAATTTTCATATTGATTGATACTTCCTTTTTGTTCCAAGTAGCTTTCAAAAGCTCTTTGATACTGACCAATGCCGCCAATACTTAAATGGGTCCATTGTGCAATGTTCTGCGGAATGATAGACTGCGCCTCGATATTGTCGGCTTTTAAGTCCTTAAAAACAGAAGGGTAATACGCTTGACTAGATGGATGGTTTAGCAGTCCCGTAGCAATGATGTCCTGGCCTTCGGCGTCTAGGTCGAGGCTAAGCCAATTGCCATGTTCTTCTAAAAAACCCATTTGGTTTTGGATTAAAAAGCTGTTGAGATAGTCATCAGCTTTAGCTAAATTTAAGTAGAGGTTGGCTGGAGCATCTTGATTGCGTGTTTGCCGAATTTGACTCAGCTCTTTGAGCTCTTGCATGCTATTGTCACTCTGCATTTGGCGCAAGGAGGACTCTAAGCAAAGACGTGTTCCGCTTACCAAAATCAATTCATCTTTTTGATAGAAGTAGAGATTTTGCTCCTGATTTAGTGGCAGGTAGTAAATAGCTTCATTTGAATACTCTTGTTTTTCAATCCCAGATCGGGCTTCTAAACTTGACTTTAATCGTGCTCCAATTTCGCTCGGAGTTTTGGCTAGCAAAAGCCAGTTGTATCGTTCTGCTCCGCTAATCATATTCACCAAGAACAATTCACTCTGTTGTAGGAAAGTCTTAGTGCTTTCCGCCTCTAATCCCTCTTGGATAGCGGTTAAATGATTCTCAAAATCTTGAATTAAATCGAGTTGGCTGATTTGCTGGTAAGGGCGCGATAAGTCTTTTTTGGCTGATAGCTCTTCCCAGTCATTTACCTCCATCATCCAAACCGTATTGGAAGGGATGGCCTTTTCGAGACTTAAGGACGGTTTGGCAGCCTCCTTGCAGCTTACAATAAACAAGAGTAGTCCGAAAGAAATTCCGAGCTTGAGTTTCATGAGTAGAGTTTGAACAAAAGTAGGAAGATTATTTGTCGAAAGGTAGACATAATTGTTCGGGAAGTAGCCGAAAGCTTTTCCGGTGATAGACGCTCGCTCCGTACTTCTTAATAGCTTCTCGGTGCGCTTTGGTCGGGTAACCCTTGTTTTGATGCCAATTGTATTCTGGATGCTCTTGAGCAATTTTTGCCATGTAATCGTCACGGTAGGTTTTAGCCAAAATCGAAGCTGCCGCAATATTTTTAAAGCGGCCATCGCCCTTAATTTCACAGCTGTGCTCGATACCGGTATAAGGCGTAAAACGGTTCCCGTCAATCAACAAGTGTTGAGGTCGGATTTTGAGCTGGTCAATCGCCCGGTGCATGGCCAAAAAACTTGCCTTTAGGATGTTGATTTCGTCTATCTCTGCAGGGCTTACTGAGGCCACCGCCCAGGCACTTGCTTTTTTTTCGATAACTACACGAAGCTCCAGTCTTTGTTTTTCGGTAAGTTTTTTGGAGTCGTCTAAAAGAGGATGTTTAAAGTTTTTAGGAAGAATTACGGCCGCCGCATAAACGGGACCGGCCAAACATCCACGCCCTGCTTCATCACAACCAGCCTCGATTTTACCTTTCAATTTAAAGTTTCGCAAGCGCGCCATTAAGCGATGGTCTTTTGAATACTGTCCCACATCATCGCCGCGCTTTTATCCCATGAAAACTTGGTCAATCTTTCCGTTCCTAAAGTAATAAGGCTTTCCCGCGTTTCGACATCTTCACTGCGTAGCATGGCCGCTCCAATTGTTGCAGGATCATAGGAATCGCAGTATAAGGCAGCGTCTCCAGCAATTTCAGGCATAGCTGTATTATTGGCGCAAATGAGCGCGGTTTTACATTGGAATGCTTCCAGGATTGGGATGCCAAAGCCTTCAAAATGAGAGCATAGACATAATGCTTGAGCCCCACTGATGTAATCAGCTAAGTCCTCGTTGGAGAGCCGTCCCGTAAAGTGAATGTCCTTCTGAAAGGGACTATTGGTAAAGGCCTTTTTCATTTCTGGCCGTAATAGCATTTCTTCCCCAACAAGGATAAAATGCGCTTGGCCACCAGCTCTTCGGTATTGCTCATAGCCGGCGAGCATCCCTTCGAGGTTTTTCCGTGGATTTAAAGCACCCACAAAAATGAAATAAGGCTTTCCCTTGCTCGTTTTTGTTCTTAGCAAACCTTTATCTAGGCCGGGCTGAGACTTAATTTGGGGATTTACACCATTGTATATCAAGTCAATTTTTTCCTGGGAAACCGCATAGGTTTTAGCAATGTCCTTCCTGCAAAACTCCGATACCGTGGCAATTCGAGTGGCCTCTTTGGCATACTTGGGGAAGAAATGCCTCATGTATTTGCCGGCTATCGGTGGAAGGTTTTTAGGTTGGTGGCTGAAGTTTAAATCATGAATAACGGCTAGGCTATTTATTTTTAAACCTAGTGGCAGGAAGCCGTCGGGAGAAATGAATAAATCTGGTTTTTCCTTTTTCAAGAAATTTTTGAGACTGTACTGAAACCAGATATGCCACAGAAAAGCATGCCTGGTAGGCGGGAATAATGATACCATTCGCACATTCTCACCAAATTTAAATTCGGGATCAAAGGGGCGGTCAAAAAGGAAAACCCATTCTACTTCAGGGTGTTGTTGGCTCAGCCGCTTAAATATTTCAGCGGTAAATTGACCAATGCCTTCGAGCTTCCCAGACAATAAAAATCGCGTATTGATCGCTATCTTCACGCTACAAAGATAGAGCCTCTCTTATTCATTACCTTCGCTTAGCGAAAATCCTATGCAAAAGAAATTTGTAGGCAGCTTGGCCCTGCTCTTATTTGTGAATTTACTGGTAAAGCCAGTTTGGATTTTTGGCATCGACTTGGAAGTTCAGAACCAAGTGGGTGCCGAGTCTTATGGTTTGTATGCCGCAATGCTCAGTTTTGTAATGATATTTAATATCATATTGGACCTAGGTTTAGCGCATTATTCCAACCGAGAAATCGCTCAAGACCCCAATACCTTGGCGCGCCATTTCTCGGAGCTCTTTCTACTCAAACTTTCTTTGGGCTTATTCTATTTTGTTCTAGCGTTGGTTCTAGGGGTTTTTATGGGGTACTGGGATCAGGCCTCCAATATTCTGATTTGGTTAAGCCTAGCCCAAGTATTTAGTTCCGCTCTTTTCTTCTTAAGGTCCCATTTAGCGGGCCTGCACCTTTTTAAATGGGATGCCTTTTTTAGTATCCTGGATAAAACTTTAATGGTTTTGTTAGCGGGTTACTTTCTTTACTTCTACACCGGTGGGATAACCATAGAAATCTTTGCCATTTTACAAACGGTAAGTTTTGGTTTTTCAGCTCTTTTGGCTACGGCCCTTATTCTTTGGAAGGTTCCTTATTTCAAACCCCATTTTCGTTTAACCAAATTTAAAACTCGCCTAAACTCTAGTTTGCCCTATGCTTTGCTTATCTTTTTGATGGCATTATACACAAGGGTTGACAGCGTGATGTTACAACAGATTGTAGGAGAGCAGGAAACTGGGATTTACGCGCAAGCTTTCCGTCTTTTAGATGCTTTAAATCAGCCAGCCTATCTGTTTTCGGTAATTCTGCTGCCAATGTTCGCTACTTTGTTTGCTAAACAGGAATCGGTGAGCGATTTAGCAAAGCTGGCTTTTGTGATGATCTATGTGATGAGCCTTAGCATTGCTTTGGCTGCTTTTTTCGAGTCAGATGCCCTGATGACCACACTTTATATTGAACACGGCGAGGAGAGCTCTATTCTTTTAAAATGGCTAATCTTCTCCTCTTTAGCTTTTGGGACGACTTATGTATTTGGAACTATGCTCACGGCAAAGGGGAGTTTAACCCTTTTAAACGGAATAGCTTTCGGTGGATTTGTGCTAAATATTATCCTAAATGCATTTCTAATTCCTAAGTATGGAGCGCAGGGAGCCGCATTTGCAACCCTTTCTACTCAAAGTTTAAGTGCAGTAGCCCAGGCTTTTTACAGTTTTAAACAGGCGTCTATTCATTGGGGCTTTAATTTTTTCTGGCGTTTTATCGCTTTCAGCCTACAGGCTGTGCTAGGGGCCTATTTTATTCATACGTATATGGATTGGGAATGGTGGATTAAAATGCTATCGATTGCTTCTGTGTCTGTTCTTTCGGTCTTCTTTTGGAAACTATTGGCTTGGCAAACTGGAATAGATTTACTCAGGAAGCGTTTTAGTGGTGAATAGCAGGTGATTATTTCTATTTTTGCCGGCTTAAGTACCAATTTATATGGATTCACAGAATACTAACGAAGACCGAGTTTTCGATTCAACCAATTTGATTGTTTATCTCTTCAATTGGAGAAAGCCTTTACTCATCGTCTCACTAGTTGCGGCTGTATTAGCGGCTATTTTTAGTGGCCCTACCTTTATTAAGCCAAAGTTTGAATCAACGGTGACGGTTTTTCCATCAACCACTAATAGTTTATCTAAAGCACTCTTACCTCAGAAGTTTTCTACGCGAGGACAGGATATTTTGGAGTTTGGAAAGGAAGAAGAGGCCGAGCAATTGCTTCAGATTTTATATAGTGATGAAATTCGGGATAGTATCATCAATAAGTTTGACCTTATACAGCACTATGAGATTGATGAGGATGGTAAGTATGTGGTGACCGAGTTGTTTAAAACCTTTGCCAGTAATATTTCATTTCGCAGAACAGAGTATATGTCAGTAGAGATTAATGTTTTAGATACTGATCCTCAAATGGCTGCGGATATTGCCAATGACATCGTTCGTTTATTGGATAAAGTGAAAAACCGCATTCAGCGAGAACGTGCTATGCAAGGATTAAGAATTATCGAGGGAGAGTACTTAAGCCTTAAAAAGAGTCTAGAGGTTTTAGAAGATTCATTGACCATTCTCCGATACAAAGGGGTGCATGATTACGAAGCACAGTCTTCCGTGCTAAATGAGCAATTGGCTACCGCTATTATAGAAAATGCTGCGCCCTCCAATATTCGCAAGATTGAGGCCAAGTTAGATACCCTGGCTAAATATGGCGGCACCTACGTTTCCATTCGAGATGAGCTGGTTTACCTGAAAGAAGAAGTGGTAAAATTGAAAACTGCCTATGACCAAGCGAAGGTTGATGTGGAGCAAAGCTTACCGGCAACTTTTAAAGTAAACAATGCCTATCCTGCCGAGAAAAAAACCTACCCTATTCGCTGGTTAGTAGTGGCACTGAGTATGCTGGGTGCTTTTACGCTAACGCTTATTGCTATTCTTATTTGGGATACCATTCGTAGTTCTCGTCAAAAGGCCTAATGTCTTGGTGGAAAATAAATAAAGACGAAAGACCGATTTACATAGCGGGTTTTATTGCAGCCTTGTTTAATGTAGGCGTTATTGTTGCAGAGCAATATTGGGCTTTATTAATTCCTGTGGCTTTGCTGATTGTTACAATGACCTTTCTAGCTTTGGATAAGGTCTTATATTTTGTGGTGTTTAGTACACCGCTTAGTATCTTTTACTTAGACCCTCAGCTGCATATAGGATTCACTTTACCCACAGAGCCTCTCTTGTTTGGGATAATGCTCATTTTTTTTGCGAAAATCTTTTACAAAGGAAATTTTGATTTAAGCATCGCCCGGCATCCCCTTTCGTTGGTCATAATAGCTTCAGTTTTGTGGATGTTTGTCACCACTTTGACCTCCCAGATGCCATTGATTAGTGCTAAATATTTGGTGGCTCGTATTTGGTTTGTGAGCGTCTTTTTTTACGTGATGAGCCAGCTCTTTTACACGGCAAAGCGCACTTATTTATTCTTTTGGCTTTATTTGCTGCCCCTTGCTGCGGTTGTGATTTATACGGTAGTTGTTCACGCACAATGGGGATTTACAAAGGACGCCTCCGTTTGGGTAATGTTCCCCTTTTTTAAGGAGCACACCTCTTATGGCGCGGTATTAGCATTATATATTCCTATTGCAGCGGCCTTTACATTTTCCATAAAATGGGATGTTAATCGCAAGGTTTTGGCGGGAACGGTTTTACTTATACTATTAGTTGGGGTGATTCTATCCTACACTCGAGCAGCTTGGCTCAGCTTGGTGGCAGCCGGTTTAGCAGGCTTCATGGTTTGGATTAAACTCCGTCGCGAGATATTTTATTTACTGATTGCCGCAGGTATTGGGGTCTTATTCTATTTTCAGGATGATATTACAAAGCGCTTCGAGAAAAACGACACGACTAGTAGCGACGACTTAAGCGAGCACGTAGAGTCTATCAGTAATATTTCTACCGATCCTTCTAATATGGAGCGGATAAATCGTTGGAAGTCAGCTTTTCGCATGTTTGCAGAACGGCCAGTACTGGGTCATGGACCAGGTACTTATATGTTTCTTTATGCTCCCTATCAGAAGCCTTTTGAAAAAACTATTATTAGTACTAATGCTGGCGATATGGGAAATGCGCACAGCGAGTACATCGGTCCTCTTGCCGAGCAAGGGATAATGGGCTTACTATTAGTGCTTCTACTGGTCTACTTTTCGGTGAGAACAGGAATGAGTGCTTATTACAAAACAAATGATCCAAATATGAAGGCTTTGGCTCTAGCCTGCCTCATAGGCCTGATTACTTATTGGACTCATGGCTTCCTAAATAACTTCCTCGACATGGATAAGGCGACTCTTCCTGTCTGGGGATTCACAGCTTTCTTAGTTTTTCTTGATTCCAGGAAAAATGAAATAGCGTCTTGATTTCCCGCTTTTTAAGCAAAAAAAAACATCCTACTTTTTAAACTTTAACAGTCATATTAAGGAACTGTTAAGAAAAGGCCATTGTTAATTAATGACAACGTAAGTGCTGCAGATGTTGAAGCTGATGTTCCAGCATTCTACAGCGGTGTGGATATTGACGGTATCACTTATGATGAAGTTGCCCGCACTTGTGCAATTGATAATGATGCGACTGCTATTATCGTAGCCAATAAGGCTTCGGACTATGTATGTCCATTCCATTAATATTTGGTAATCCAATAAGAAAGGCCCCGATTTTTCGGGGCCTTTTTTATTTCTATGTATTTCAAAAGTTCGAATTAATTACTCATCATTGAACTCGAGGCGTTCGATAATTTGGGGGAGAATGCGCATAGAGGCCATTTCACGGAATCTTTTACGAGCTTCCTCAGCCGGGTAACCAAAATAGGTTTTACCGCCTGCTAATGACTTCGCAACCCCACTTTGGGCAAGAACAATGGCCTTTGCGCCAATCGTGATGTTTGAACTCACTCCAACTTGGCCCCAAAGGGTAACTTCGTCTTCAATCGTACTGCAGCCCGCGATACCAACTTGCGAGGCAAAAAGACACATTTTACCAATAATAGTGTCGTGTCCAATATGCACGGAGTTATCAATTCGGGTTCCTTGTCCAATTTGTGTGACCGCACTAACGCCACGGTCAATGGTGCAGGAGGCACCTAGCTGTACATCATTCTCAATAATAACGGTTCCACCACTCAGGAGTGGCTCATAGGTGTTGCTTCGCTTTTTATAGTAGAATGCATCAGACCCTATTACGGTATTAGCGTGGATTATTACATTGTCCCCAATAACCACATCATGGTAAATACTCACATTACTGTGAATGCGGCAATTCTTCCCAATCTTAACATTAGGTCCAATAAAAACACCTGGCTGTAAATGGGTTCCTTCCCCAATTTCAGCACTTGGGTCAATCATTGTGCCCGAGCCTTGAAATGGAAAAAAGGTCTGGGTAAGCTTATTGAAATCCGAAAATGGGTTACTGCTTATCAGGATTCCCTTTTTTGCAGGTACTGCTACTTCCTGGTTAATCAGTATGGTTGTTGCGGCCGAATTAAGAGCCGTGTCGTAGTATTTTGGATGATCTACAAATACAAGATCACCAGGCCTAACCCGGTGAATCTCATTAAACCCATATGTTAAATGATCGCTATCACCGCGATATTCGCAGGATAGCATCTCTGCCAATTCAGATAGCTTTATGGCTTTAGGGAAGTCCATTAGTCCTTGTGGCGTTCCTTGTAGGATCCAGAAGCCGTGTCGATAACGATTTTCTCACCGTTTTCTATAAATAAAGGTACTCGAACCTCTGCTCCAGTTTCAACCGTCGCTGGTTTCAATGAGTTGGTGGCGGTATCGCCTTTAACCCCAGGTTCGGTATACGTAATTTCCAAAGAAACTTTTTGAGGTAGTTCACAAACTAAAGGGCGGTCCTCATCAGCATGGAAGAGCACCTGACATTCCATTCCTTCTTTTAAAAACTGAGGAGCGTTAATTAATTCCTTTGGGATAGTGATTTGGTTGAAGTCATCCATGTTCATGAAATGCCAACCGTTCGGATCCTCATAAAGGAACTGGTAATTGCGATTTTCAATACGAATGATATCTAGTTTACTTCCAGAAGGGAAAGTGTTGTCAATAACGCGACCCGTATCAAGGTTTCTGAGTTTGGTGCGCACGAAGGCGGGGCCTTTTCCGGGCTTTACATGTAAAAATTCAATAACCTGGTGAGGTGCACCGTTAAAGGTGATGCAAAGTCCGTTACGGATATCTGAAGTATCTGCCATTATCAAAATATTTAAAGCAAAAGTATTAAAGGCTTAGCTATAATCGGTAATAAGTAGTTTTTGATCGCAAAGAAAGGCTTCATCTTCGCTGTAGTTTGTGCCGACTAAAAGGGTCCGGTTATTTAAATGCGCTTCTAAAAAATGCTGGTACCAGGCTAAACCTTCTTTATCGAGATTCGAGCTGGGTTCATCTAAAATAACTAGGTCTACCGCGCTTAAAACCGCGACCCCTAATCGTAAGCGTTGTTTCATCCCCGAGCTAAAGTCAGCAATTCGCTTTTTTGCGGCATGCTCTAAAAGGCATGCTTCCAAAATTTGCTGGCTCACCCAATCTTTTTGAAAAGGACGAAACTTTTGCAAGGTATTTAGAAACTCTTCCGCACTAAGCTCTTCAATCAATTCAAAATAGGGGGCGCTATAACCCATGCGGCGAGCAGCTTCAGTAGGACTCAGGCTCCCGTCTTTAGCTTGATATTCGATTCGACCTTCCGTTAGACTAAGGGCGCCATAAGCACATTTAAGGAAAGTGGATTTACCGCTTCCATTCGCACCTAAAATGGCCCACCGACTGCCATTTTCAATCTCGAGATTGAGATCCTTGAAAATGTTTTGATTGCCAAATTGTCGAGAGGCTTTCTGGAAGCTTAGTTTCATTAATCCAGTCGGAATCCTTTCATGATACCGGTCTGAGAATTACGTACAAAAGTTAAAATTTCGTCACGATCTTGAGTAGCCTCAAACTCAGTTTCAATGATTTCTATCGCCTGACTAACGTTGTAGTTCTTTTGAAATAAAATGCGATAGATGTTTTGAATTTCATTAATCATCTCGTTACTGTATCCTCTTCGGCGCAGGCCAATAGAGTTAATACCAGCATAAGAAATAGGTTCTTTGGCGGCTTTTACGAAAGGTGGAACATCTTTACGTACCAGCGAGCCGCCACCTACAAAGGCGTGGGTGCCAATTTTCGCAAATTGCTGAACGGCACAAAGTCCGCCAATTATGGCCCAATCATCCACTTCTACATGGCCAGCCAGTAATACTCCATTTACAATAATGCAATTTTCACCAATGACGCAATCGTGTGCAACGTGCGCCGTGGCCATGATTAGCGAGTTTTTACCAATCACCGTTTTTCCTAAAGCTTTGGTACCGCGGTTAATCGTTACAAATTCTCGGATGGTTACATTATTGCCAATTTCTACAGTACTGTCTTCCCCTTCAAATTTTAAATCTTGAGGAATTGCAGAAATTACGGCTCCAGGGAAAATGCGGCAATTTTTACCAATACGCGCACCTTCCATTATAGTAACGTTGGATCCAATCCAGGTACCTTCTTCTATAACCACATTTTTATGAATGGTAGTAAAGGGTTCAATTACCACGGTAGGGGCAATCTTGGCACTAGGATGGACGTATGCTAGGGGCTGATTCATCTTATTTCTTTTCTTTTACGATTTGAGCCATCATATCGGCTTCGCAGACTAGGATTTTCCCAACATAGGCTTTCCCGGTCATTTTAACGATGCCACGGCGAATTGGCTCATTCATAACGAGTTTGAAAATTAAGGTGTCGCCTGGTACTACTTGCTTTTTAAAGCGAACATTATCGATTTTAAGGAAGTAGGTTAAATAATTTTCTGGGTCTGGAACGGTGCTAAGGGCTAGGATTCCCCCGGCCTGAGCCATTGCTTCAACTTGTAATACCCCTGGCATTACTGGAGCGCCCGGGAAATGACCTTCGAAGAAAGGCTCATTCATGGTAACACTCTTCACCGCAACCACATGTTCGGAGCTAATTTCCATTACTTTATCCACCAATAAAAAGGGAGGACGGTGGGGAAGGATTCCCATAATTTCGGTTACGTTATAAACCGGTTTTGTATTAGGGTCGTATTGTGGAATGTCAGCGCTTTGCATTTGCTCTTTCATTTTTTGTACTAGTAATTTGGCGAAGGTTGTATTGGCCTTGTGGCCTGGTTTAGATGCAATTATTTTTGCTTTAATGGGCATTCCCACCAATCGAAGGTCGCCCACAACATCAAGCAACTTATGTCGTGCGGCTTCGTTTGGATAGTGAAGGTCAAGATTATCGAGAATGCCATTCGATTTCACAGAAACCTTATCCTTATTGAAGGCTGCTTTGAGCTTGTCTAGCTTTTCTTCAGATACTTCTTGATCAACGTAAACGATGGCATTATTAAGATCTCCTCCTTTGATGAGTCCATTATCCAATAGGAATTCCAATTCGTGCAGGAAGCTGAAGGTGCGGCAAGCCGCTATCTCATCTTTGAAATCACTTAATTGACTCATTTGGGCACTTTGGCTACCCAATACCTTGGTTCCATAGTCGACCATTACAGAAACTTCATAATGGTCAGATGGAATGGCAATTAATTCTACGCCGTCTTCATCTTTATAGCGGACGCTTTCCTTTAATTCTAAGAATGATCTAGGCTCATCTAGTTCTTTTTGGCCGCATTCTTCCAAAATTTTCACAAATGGTAAAGAACTACCATCCATTATGGGCATTTCTGGGCCATCTACTTCAATAAGGCAATTATCGATTTCGAGGCCGGTTAAAGCGGCTAAAACATGTTCTACCGTGCTCACTGCAGCTACTCCATTTTGTAGAGTAGTGCCGCGATCGGTGGTTGTGACTTGAGATACATGAGCTTTTACCTCTGGTGCTCCTTCTAAATCTATGCGTTTAAAAATAACTCCGGTATTTGCTGCGGCTGGTTTAAAGTGCAAACCAACCTCCGCACCAGTGTGCAAACCACTACCTGAAATTTTGCCTTCTTGGGCAATTGTATGTTGATTAAGGCTCATTAATTTTTAAGGCTTTTCTGCAAATCCCTAATTAATTGCGGCAATTTACGGAAATATACATAGGACTTCTGGTAATCAGAAGCTTTGAATGCAGGATAGCCCATAAAGGTGTCGCCGTCTTCGATATTATTCATGACTCCACTCTGAGCGGCAATCTTTACACGATCACCTATTTTTAAGTGACCGCTAATTCCTACTTGCCCGCCAATCATGCAATTAGCGCCAATCTTCGTGGATCCTGCTACTCCGGCTTGCGCAGCAATAACGGTGTTTTCACCAATCTCTACATTATGCCCTATTTGGATTAGATTGTCCAGTTTTACGCCTTTTCGGATAATGGTTGAACCCAAGGTGGCCCGGTCGATGGTGGTATTCGAGCCAATTTCGACTCCATCTTCCAAAATAACGTTCCCGATTTGAGGTACTTTGGCGTAGGAAGAACCTTTCGGCGCAAAGCCAAAGCCATCGGCTCCAATAATTACCCCACTATGGATACTTACTTGATGGCCAATTATACATTCCCTGTATACCTGGGCGCCACTGAAGATTAAGCAATTTTCACCAATTTTCACCTGATCACCAATGGTGACATTGGCGTATATTTTAGTGCCTGCTCCAATGCTTGTATTCTTGCCAATTACCGCACCTGGTCCGATATAGCAAGATTTGTCGATTTTGGCACTTTCGTGAATGATTGCCTTTTCGTGGATGCCTTCTTCCTGATTTTGCATGGAATTGTAGGCTTCTAATAATTGTGCAAAGGCACCATAGGCATCCTCGACTCGGATTAAAGTAGCGCTAATTTCTGCTTCTGCTCTAAAGTCCTTTCCCACGATTACAACACTAGCATCGGTCTCGTATATGTACTTGGTATACTGTGGGTTCGCTAAAAAACTAAGCGTTCCAGGCTTGCCTTCATCAATTTTACTAAGGTTATTGACCCTAGCCTCTGGGTTTCCTTCAATGCTCCCTTGGAGCATGTCAGCAATTTGTTGGGCACTAAATTCCATTGGGGCAAAATTACAAATTAGGACTAGGCCTTAAGGATCGATTTTGGGCAAAAAAGAAAATGTTTGATCACGGGTTGTGCTAAAGCGGAAATATTCAACTGATCCGCGGCTTTGGCGATATCTACCAAACTGCCATCTTTGTACAAGAGCTGAATGCGGTCCTTCTCAGGATTATAGGCATTATTGCTAATTTCTTGTTGGAAAATTAAAAACCGAACGGCTTCCTCTTTTAAACCGTATTTTTCCAATGCAGACCCTTGTAATTCTTTCATTTCTTCGGATGACCAGGGCTTCTCACGCATCCGAACCCCTAATAAATCTCGATCTATCAGGCGTGTGCTTAATTGACTTAAAGCGGCATCTTCATGGTACTGCCATTCCTTTATAGCAGCCATAATATCAGCATCATCAAGGCGCGCATAGAGTAAAACCAAATCTTTCTGATTTTTGGGAAGTTGCCCGCTTAAAAAGGGTCTTAAGACCGATGGCATTACCATATTTTCGGTATAGATGAGTCGCGCCCTTTTCAATATCTGAATTAGCAGGTATTCAGCCCCTAAGACTGTTTTGTGCAAATAGACTTGCCAATACATCAAGCGCCGGGCGACAATAAATTTTTCGACCGAGTATATTCCCTTTGCATCCACCACAATCTCATCATCGGCAACATTCAGCATCGTAATAAGTCGCTCTGTATTGATTTTGCCTTCTGAAACACCAGTGAAATAGCAATCACGGCGGAGGTAATCTAGGCGGTCCATGTCGAGTTGACTACTGATCAACTGATGTAAGAATTTTTTAGGGTATTCGCCTTTGAAAATCTGGATGCCTAAATTGAGTTTGCCTTCAAATTCGGCGTTTAATTCTTCCATGAAGGCTAAGGAAAGGCCCTCATGGTCGATGCCAGGGATGATGGAATTCTCTAAAGCATGTGAAAAAGGACCATGTCCAATGTCGTGCAATAAAATGGCAATATAGACACCTTCCTCCTCCTCAGCGGAAATTTCATGTCCCTTTTGGCGCAGAACTTCTACCGCTTTACGCATTAAATGCATAGCACCAAGTGCATGATGGAAGCGGGTGTGGTAGGCCCCAGGGTAAACAAGGTAGGTAAGCCCTAATTGAGTTATTCTTCGGAGGCGCTGGAAATAAGGGTGTTCCAGCAAGTCAAAAATTAATTCGTTGGGAATTGTAATGAAGCCGTAAATCGGGTCGTTTAGTATCTTAAGCTTATTAGTGCGGCTCAAATTCTGTTATTTTGCTGCGCAAGGCACATAATCCGAAAACGAAAATATGGACAATATTCAAATCCTCTGGGTAGATGACGAAATAGATCTTCTAAAACCCCATATTCTTTTCCTAGAAGCTAAAGGATACCAAGTAGATACTGCAAACAATGGTTCCGATGCGCTGGATATGGTAGACGAGAAGCGCTATCAAATGGTCTTCCTGGATGAGAATATGCCAGGCATCGATGGATTAGAGACCTTGCAGAAAATCAAAGAAAAGTACAGCACTCTTCCGATTGTGATGATCACAAAAAGCGAAGAAGAAAGTATAATGGAAGACGCGATTGGCTCACAGATATCCGATTATTTGATTAAGCCGGTTAATCCCAATCAGATTTTATTGACGCTTAAAAAGCATTTGGATAACCGTCGATTGGTTAGTGAAAAAACCCAAAGTAATTACCAGCAAGAGTTCCGTCAAATTGGAATGGACCTTGCGATGGTTCGAGATTTTGAAGGATGGCAATCACTATTTAAACGATTAATTTATTGGGAGTTGGAGTTGGATAAGCTCGAGGATGAGAGCTTGAATGAGATTTTAGCTTCGCAGAAGAAAGAGGCAAACGCCCAGTTTTTCCGATTTGTAGAAAAGAATTATGAGGACTGGTTTGAGTATTCGGATGAAGCTCCCGTGATGAGTCACACTTTAGTAAAAGAATGGGTTCGGCCTAGCCTAGAGTTGGATAAGCCCTTCTTTATGGTGGTGATAGATAACTTGCGTTACGATCAGTGGAAGGTTATTCAGCCCGAAATTGAAAAACATTTTGAGGTGGAAGCGGAACAAACCTATTGTAGCATCCTGCCCTCTGCAACTCAGTTTGCCAGGAACGCATTGTTCGCAGGCTTAATGCCCAGTGCTATTAAGAAAAGATTTCCAGATAAGTGGGTGGAAGACAATGATGATGAGGAAGGCAAGAATAATTATGAAGCAGAGTTTTTCCGTGACCAATTAAATCGCCTGGGCTTTAGTTCCAAAACGATGGGCTACGAGAAAGTGACCAATCATAATTATGGAAAAAAGCTTTCTGAAAACCTCCATAACCTACTACACAATGATGTAAATGTGGTGGTTTACAATTTCGTGGATATGCTTTCGCATGCTAAAACAGATATGAAAGTTATAAGAGAGCTAGCAGATAATGATAAAGCTTACCGCTCCTTGACTGAGAGCTGGTTCCGAAATTCCCCTTTGTTGGACATGCTTCGTCAACTAGCTCAGAAGGGCATTCCTGTTTTGCTTACCACCGATCATGGAACCATTAATGTAGTAGACCCTACCAAGGTGGTCGGCGATCGCAGTTTGAATACCAATTTGCGCTATAAAAGTGGAAGAGGCATGACTTTCCAACCTCGGGATGTAATGGAAATTAAAAATCCAGAATCGGTGCATTTACCCAAGCAAAATATCAATAGCACCTACCTTTTTGCCAAAGAGGATCTATTCTTTGCCTACCCCAATAATTTTAATCACTATGTGAAGTATTACCGAAATACCTACCAGCATGGTGGAATCTCTTTGGAGGAAATGATTATCCCATTTGTTTCGCTTCAGCCGAAAGGCTAGTGGGTTTTAAGCTTTGAAGAAGCTATTTTTGCGAGATGGCAGAAAGCGTATTCAAGGCTGCAAACGTGGATGACTTACAAAGCATAGCGCAAGAGCTAATTGTAGCTATGGAACCAGGCTTGGTTTTGTTTCAGGCTGAGATGGGAATGGGTAAAACCACTTTAATCAAGTCACTGTGTAAGGCTTTAGGTGCATCGGATATGGTTACCAGTCCGACCTTTTCTTTGGTTAATGAGTATCTAGGGGGAAAGGGAGAAAAAGTATATCACTTTGATTGGTACCGCATTGATGATGAGGAGGAAGCTTTGGCAATGGGCCTAGATGATTACTTGGAAGATGGGGATTGGATATTTATGGAGTGGCCCGAAAAAATTAGTAACTTACTGCCTTTCGATTATCAGCTAATTAGCATAACAATGGACGCCCATGGTGTTCGTGAAATAAGCTTAAGGAAGGTCCATGAGTAAGCCCGAATTTCTCAGTTTTTCATCTTCGGAATTGATGCCTCAGGAAGAGGTTTTGGAAGTGAAACGCAAGCGCCAACATTTGCAGATAGGAATTCCCAATGAAACTTGCCTTCAAGAGAAGCGGATAGCTTTGAGTCCGGATGCGGTTCATCTCCTCGTAGAGAATGGCCATGAAATCATTATTGAAACAGGAGCAGGTCTAAGTGCAAATTACTCGGATCAAGATTATTCTGAAGCAGGTGCCAAAATTGTGTACTCGGCAAAGGAGGCTTTTGAGGCGGATTTAATTTTAAAGATTGAGCCCCCTAGCCAAGAGGAAATTGGCTTTATGAAGCATAGGCAGACGCTGATCTCTGCCCTTCAGTTGAAAACGCAAACCAAAGAATATTTTAAAGCCCTAATGAAAAAGGGGGTTACAGCTTTGAGCTTTGAAAACATTGAGGATGAAGATGGTATAGTGCCAGTGGTCCGCAGTATGAGCGAAATTGCAGGTAACACTTCCGTTTTAATTGCGGCCGAATATTTAAGTAATGCTAATGATGGAAAGGGGTTTATGCTTGGTGGTGTTTCAGGTGTACCCCCGACGGAGGTAGTGATTATCGGTGCGGGCACGGTAGGTACCTATGCTGCTAGAACGGCCTTAGGTTTAGGAGCCAGTGTAAAGGTTTTTGACCGGTCTATTTCTAAATTACGTCGCCTCCAAGGCATGTTGAATAATGCGCCCATTTATACTTGCGTTATACAGCCTAAGATTTTAGAGAAAGCCTTAATGCGCTGTGATGTCGCTATTGGCGCGATACGAGCAGAAGGAGGTCGAACGCCTTGCGTGGTAACCGAGGAAATGGTTCGGAATATGAAAGCCGGATCTGTCATTGTAGATGTGAGTATTGATCAAGGAGGCTGTTTTGAGTCTAGTGAGCTTACCAACCACGATAAGCCAGTGTTTAAAAAATACGATATCACGCATTACTGCGTACCAAATATTGCCTCTCGGGTTAGTCGAACGGCTTCCTTTTCTTTGAGTAATATTCTGAGTCCCCTTTTACTTGAGATGGGTGATATAGGAGGGATTGAGGAGGTATTGCATCTCAAGAAAAATGTGCGACGTGGCTTGTACCTGTATCAAGGAAGCTTAACCAGTAAGTCTATTGGAGAGTGGTTTGATTTGCCTTACGCGGAAGGTGACTTACTTTTTGAATAAATCGACAACTTTATTGGTGTATCGCTTCAAAGTGCCCATTTCTTCGGGTATTGCCGCGACATCTGCCTGATACTTAGCCATACTAAAGCGACTCAGTTTTTCAGCTTCAAGTTCATTCCCAGGTAGGTGGAAAATCACCCAGTTTTGACCATTGGGATGCGGCCAATTGGTGGTAAGCATTTTTAAACCGGCTTCGTCCCAAGCTATTTTTTGAATGGAAGAAGGGCGGTAAGCCACGCAACCTGGATAAACCCAATCCTTACCGAGGTAATCTTCTTTTCCCCAGATAAAGGTGGCCAGGAATAGTCCGTCGCTTTGTAAACATTGCCTTACCTCTTTTAAACATTGTGTGATTTGGTCTAAATGAGCATGCGAAAAAATACTTTGAGCAATGATGAAATTGAACTTGACCTCAAACTTGCTGATGTCAAAATTTGTCCAATGTTCGAAGCGCGGACTTTTTATACGAATCAGGTCCTGGCCTATTTCTTTATCTATGGCTTCTTGGATTAACCATTTCTCTGGTTCCAAGCCGAAGTAATTTTCTTTGTTGAGATAGGGGATGAGTAATTTACCAACGCGCAAGGAACCACAGCCTATGTCGCAAAGTTTGTGCTCGGCTCTTAGTCCGGCTGCAGTTAACAGGGTAAACTGAAGGGCTCCTAAAAGGTCATACTTTAAGGGAGGTCCAACAAATGCTTTGTAATGATGATCGCCTGCCTGGAGGTCTTTTAAATTCTCTTCCGCCATAATTAACTCTTCAAATGTCCAAAAAAATAAGGCAACCCATCTACCTTTGTCGCCTTTGAATACTAATTATGCGTTTAGGAAGAAAGTTGCTTTATTATATGTTGGGCGTTGGGCTCGGCGTTTTTATGGTGTATTTCATGTTTGGTGATCGTGATATACAATGTAATTATTTCCCTAATGATAGGGTTTTATACGATCTACGCAAAAAGGAAATGAGCCTTTCGGCTGATTTGCTTGACAGTGCTGGAGGCACTACCGTCGATACCTCTGGACTTGCCGCTGCCTTGGAAAGGGCGAAAGTTGATTTTGAAAAATCGAGAATTGACGAACAAGGCTGCAATGTTTACCACCTCGATTTCGAAGAGGCCCAAAAAGCTTTTGAAATAGAGAATTGCGATTCTACCGCTACCCTACTAAAAGTGCTCTAGTTTTTTTCGAGTCCGCGGCGCTTCAATTCTGCTTGAATCAAGCTTAGTTCCCGACCACTTTGTCCGCTAGCGCTAGAATTTTCCTCGGCTCTTCGAATAAGATAGGGCAGGGTCTCATTTACGGGCCCAAAGGGTAGATATTTTACCACATTATAGCCTTCCTTGGCTAGGTTAAAAGATAAGTTATCACTCATCCCGTATAATTGACTAAACCAGATTCGGGAGTCATTAGTTTCCAAACCTTTTTGCTTAATCTGGTCACTTAATAATCGAGCACTTTCCTCATTATGACTGCCCGCTACTAGCAGCGAATCTTCAATGTTGTCCATCATCAAGCGAATACCTTCATCGTAGGATTTGTCGCTATCTGCTTTTGTCTTGTGGATAGGGTCGGGGTAAGACATTTCCGCTGCTCGCTCTCGTTCTTTCTCCATATAGGCCCCACGAACCAATTTTGCACCGTACTTAAAGCCCTTCTGTTTAGCTGTTTCCAAGGACTCCTGCATATAGTCAATTCGATCATTGCGGTACATCTGCAGAGTATTAATTACCATTACATTTTCGGTGTTGAAACGCTCCATCATCTCAACTGTAATTTCGTCAATAGCCCCTTGAATCCAAGATTCTTCGGCGTCTATCATTATCCGCAGACCGTATTTATTAGCCGTGTAACAAATTTCTTCAATACGATTCTTTGCTCTTGTCCAGGCCCTACTTTCTATTTCATTAAATGGCTGACCGGCACTGTATTTTTCGAGCAATGCAAACTTGGCCACTCCCGTAACCTTAAAAACTGCGAAAGGAACCGCTTTATGTTCGGCGCCGTATTTAATAGTTTGAATAATTTCATCTTTACAAGCGTCGAAATCAGCTTCAGATTCTTTGCCTTCTACCGCAAAATCAAGCAAGGAATAGACATTTTGCTGGTGGAGTTTGTCAATGATAGATTCACATTCTTCTATGGTTTCACCGCCCACAAATTGATCATATACAGTTTGCTTTACAATGGTGCGAATTGGTAAACCTAATTTGATAGCCATATTAGAGGCTTTTTTACCCAAACCAACTAGACTTTTGCTGGCCACTAACCGAAAAAGCCAATAAGCTTTCTTCAATTGGGTATCGGACTTTAAAACAAAGGCCGTTTTGGTATCATTGAAATCTACCATGACAATTCTTTTTGAGCGGTTCCTTTCAAGGCAATCATCATGAAATCAATTCATTGTATAAATTGTTTCAACCTTGAAAACTTTTTCGAATTTAGTAACAAATTGATCGAATAAAGAAGATTTAAAGCACACAATTCTGTTTTTGCCAAAGCCATTGAAATTTTGTGAAAGCTTACCTTTGGGCCTATGAGTCTCAAATCGATTTATCTTGGAGAGGAAGCTTGGCTTGCCTTGCGCAGCACCCTCGAATCCAATACCTTTTCAAAAGTTGGAATAATGGTAGACTCCAATACTCTAAATGCCTGCTACCCATTTTTCATGGAATCTTTAGGGCTAGAGTTACCGAATTTAGAAATCATTGAAATAGAGCCCGGAGAGGGTTCGAAAGGCATTGAGGTTTTAGTTAATTTATGGCATAGCTTAGGTGAATTAAATTTTGATCGTCAGTCCTTAATCATCAATTTGGGTGGGGGCGTCGTGTCGGATTTAGGCGGTTTTATGGCGGCCACCTACATGAGAGGTATATCCTTCATAAACTTCCCAACCTCTCTCTTGGCCATAGCCGACGCTGCGGTTGGGAGTAAAACGGGAATTAATTTCGGTCCCTATAAAAATCGTATAGGTAGTTTTAGTGATCCTATTTTTGTTGGCATCGTTCCCGAGTTTTTAGAAAGTTTGGAGGAACAGGAGCTAAGAAGTGGCTGGGCAGAAATGCTTAAGCACGGACTCATCGCCGACGAAAAGCATTTGCAGGACTTAATGGAATTTCCCATTCAATCGAGGTTACCAGGAATTGACTTATTAGCTCGGACTATAGCAATAAAAGCTAAGGTTGTGGATGCCGATAAAAACGAAGATGGGCTCCGAAAAATTTTGAATTTTGGTCATTCTGTTGGGCATGCTTTAGAGTCTTATTTTGCTACCACTGATGCCGTTATTAGTCATGGTTATGCCATTGCTTTAGGAATGCAAGTTGAGCTAATGCTTTCTTATCGGAAGTTGAATTTTCCAATGGTTTCCTTAGAACCTTTGTCTAAGTATCTAAAAAAACTTTACCCCTGGCCGGAAACTCCCATCGATCAAAATGCCTTTAATGAAATTCTCCGTGGTGATAAGAAGAATTTCAATGCTGAATTGAGGTTAGTTTTGTTAAAGGCCATTGGAAAACCCACTATTGATCAGGCAGTCTCGAAGGAAGAGCTTTGGGATGCCTTAACAGAGATAGCAAATGGCTGATTATCGCATTAGCCACCCTACAAAAGTGATTCGTGGGAGATTGCAGCTACCCGGCTCAAAATCAGAGACGAATCGCCTCTTAATTTTGCGCGCTCTTTATTTTCCGGAATTAGATTTGGAGGGCATCTCAGATAGTAATGATAGTATGCTCATGCTAAGAGCCCTGAATAGCTATCGCTTCAATTCAAAAATTGATGTTCAGGATGCCGGGACAGCGATGCGCTTTCTAACCGCATTTCTCGCTTGTCAAGGGGAGGGCGAATGGGAATTGTTCGGTACGAACCGAATGCATGAAAGGCCCATTGGTACTTTGGTGGATGCGCTTCAATCTTTAGGCGCGGAGATCGAGTATTTAGGTGAAGAGGGTTTCCCTCCACTTTTAATTCGTGGCAGGAGCCTGCACGGAGGTGAGATAGCGGTAGAAGCGACTGAAAGCAGCCAATTTATTAGCGCTTTGATGATGATTGCGCCTCAATTAGAAGGGGGCTTGAGTATCAAGTTTAAAGGGGCATCGGTGTCGGCTCCATATATTTACCTCACCGCAAATCTGATGCGTCAGTTATCTTTCAAGGTATTTGTATTGGGTGATGAAGTGCGTTTAGAGCAGCAGAATCCGCAACTTAAAGTTCAATCTTTCCGGGTGGAGCCCGATTGGTCGGCCGCATCCTACTGGTTTTCGGCGCTTGCTTTGGCAGAGAAAGGAGAGCTTTATTTGCCTGGATTTAAGGAGTTTAGTATGCAGGGTGATTCAGTGCTTGCCCAGTTCTATGCGCCATTAGGCATAGAGCAGTTTTACATCGGCAGTGGGATACGATTGCGTAAAGCAGAACCAACACCAGCACCCAAAGAAATTAATTTGCTAGATAACCCTGATTTAGCACAAAGTCTAGCTCCTGCTTATGCCGCGGCAGGGAAAGTGATTCGATTAAAAGGCCTTCAAACTTTAAGAATCAAAGAAACGGATCGAATTATGGCCTTGGAAAAGGAGCTCTTTAAGTTTCAAGTTGAAACTATCGCAGAAACAGATTTTTTAGAAGTGAGAAGTGGTTTTATCGCTGGTTTACAGGAGGTTGATACCTATAAAGACCACCGGATGGCCATGGCTTTTCTGCCCCTTGCTCTCTTGCATCCTGTCGTTATTAAGGATGTTGAAGTGGTGAAAAAGAGTTATCCCCAGTTCTGGGATCATTGCCAAGAACTGGGTTTTAGAATTGAAGAGCTTTAGTCGCGACGTTTCCGTTTAGTGGGCTTTCGTTTATGGCCGTGCTTAAAGTTAGCTGGCTTCCGTTTGGCTTTGAAGGAAGGGCCACTGCCTCCTTTGTTGAAGCCTCCCTTTCCGCCGCCACCACCTCGGTTCGGCTTATTTGATTTGGAAACGTTTAAATCCCCCTGGTTTTCGACCTGGATTTTCTCCATTTCCATAGCCACAATCTTCCCTAATAGTTCTTCCTGACTCAATTCAGCGAAAACACCTTCGAGGTGATCTACGATATGATCTGGAATAACACCCTGAACATTTTGCGCAACCACTTTTTGACTCCACTGGTCCATTCGTGTAAAAGCAATGTCCTTGGCATCTGGAATGCGAACTCTCTCGAATTCAATACCAAGTCTGGACTGAAGGTATTTTAATTTAGAAAAGTCTCTTTGACCTACAAAAACTAAAGAAATACCTTTTTTTCCAGCTCTTGCGGTACGGCCCGAACGGTGGGTATAGTAGGCTGCGTCATCGGGCAAAGAGAAATGGAATACGTGGCTTAAGTCGTTTACATCGATACCACGCGCTGCCACATCCGTAGCAATAAGAATAGGTAACTTATGCTCCTTAAAACGCTTCATGACACGATCACGCTGCGCTTGCGAGAGGTCGCCATGCAATGAATCGGCTTGATAGCCTTCCTGCATAAGTTCCTCCGCTAGGTTTTGAGTATCCAATTTAGTCCGACAAAAAACCACCGCCCGGATTTCCGGGTCTAAGTCGATAAAGCGTTTTAATGCAGCCGACTTTTGATTATGGTTTAGACTTACAAATTGATGCTCAATATTTTGGTTAAGTGTTTGTTTTTGGTTGACTTTAACCTCCACAGGTTTGTGCATATACTCATCAACAATACGACGAATTTCATTCGGCATTGTTGCTGAAAATAGCCAAGTCATTTTTTCTTTAGGAGTATAAGTCAGAATTTCATCAAGCGCCTCTTTGAAACCCATGTTTAGCATCTCATCGGCTTCATCTAAAACCAAAATTTCGAGATGGTCCAACTTTACAGCACGTCTGCCAATTAGGTCAATTAAACGACCAGGAGTGGCGATGATAATGTGCTGAGGTTTGTGTAAGGCTCTAATTTGGTTGCTAATTGCTGCTCCACCATAAACGGCTAATACATTTAGCTTTGGCAAATACTTGCTGAAGAGGTCTATTTGCTCTGCAATTTGCTGGCCTAGCTCACGAGTGGGTGCTAGGATCAAGGCCTGTGTATGTGGGAATTCTGGATCAATACGTTCCAGAAGAGGCAATCCAAAGGCTGCCGTTTTGCCTGTTCCTGTTTGGGCTAAGCCGATAAGGTCATTGGCGTCACTTAGTAGAGCAGGGATGGCTTGGGCTTGAATGGGGCTGGGAGTCTCGAATCCTAAATCATCGAGAGCGCGAAGAACTTCTGGGGACAATCCCAGAGAATGAAAATCTGACAAAAAACTAATATTTAATTGGCTGCAAAGGTCGACTAATTATTTGAATCGCAATGCTTTATTTACATTATCAATGTTTTATGGTATAACGCACTCCTGCTGTGATTTCGAAGTTAATATGATTTTCCCTCGGGGGAATAGGGCAAGAGTAACGACCATTATAAGCGCAATATGGGTTGTAACTGCGGTTGAAATCGATTAAAATAGAATCACTTGGAGGAATGTGTAAGTCGATGTAACGGCCGCCCCCATAGGAACCAAAACCGCTACTTAAATCGGTAAAGGGGAAAAATAGTTGCCCTTTAAAACGGGGCATATTTAGAATTCTCATGTTTTGATATACAGGAACCTTAAATAAGCTAGCTCAATATTTTCAATTTTTTGCTCTTCCATACAGTGGCTTACCAGCCTAAAAGGTAGCCAAATAAAAGAGGTGCAACTATTGTAGCATCAGATTCTACAATAAACTTGGGTGTATTTATGTCTAGCTTACCCCAAGTGATTTTCTCATTGGGCACTGCACCAGAATAAGAACCATAACTAGTAGTACTATCACTTATTTGACAGAAATAGGACCAGAATGGGGTGTCGGTTCGCTCCATATCTTGGTACAACATGGGAACTACGCAGATAGGGAAGTCACCCGCAATTCCTCCACCAATTTGAAAAAAGCCGATACCTTCGGTTCCTGCGTTAGCGGTATACCATTCCGCTAAAAATGTCATGTATTCTATGCCCGACTTCATCGTGCTGGGTTGCAGTTCTCCCTTCAAACAGTAGGAAGCGAAGATGTTACCCATAGTAGAATCTTCCCAACCTGGTACAATAATCGGAAGGTTCTTCTCAGCGGCCGCAAGCATCCAGGAGTTTTTGGGATCGATTTCATAATACTGCTGTAAGACACCGGAATTCAGTAATTTATACATGAATTCATGTGGGAAAAAGCGTTCCCCTTTTGTTTCTGCTTCTTTCCAGATTTCAAAGATGTGACTTTGCAGGCGTCGAAAAGCCTCTTCCTCAGGAATGCAAGTATCGGTGACCCTATTTAATCCTCTTTCCAGAAGGTCCCATTCTTCCTGCGGAGTAAGATCACGATAATGAGGTACTCGTTCGTAGTGGCTGTGTGCTACTAAATTCATGAGGTCTTCCTCCAAGTTGGCACCTGTGCAGGAGATTATTTGCACTTTATCCTGACGTATCATTTCCGCCAAGGATTTACCAAGTTCAGCCGTACTCATCGCGCCAGCGAGGGTAATCATCATCTTTTTACCTTCCTCAAGATGCTTTTCATAGCCTTTCGCGGCATCTACTAAAGCGGCTGCATTAAAGTGCTTGTAATGTTCCAGCATAAACTGGCCAATCGGTCCCTTATTTTCCATCTTCGAACTTGTAGCTTAAAAGTTTATAATAAAGTTTAGCGGCCAAGAAGTTAGAGGCTTTATGGGCCATTTCTGGAGCTAGTTCAACTATGTCAAAGCCTACCACATCTCTTTCCTTGAAAACTTTACGCAAGTATTTTAGAGTTTCATACCATGCTATGCCGCCGGGCTCAGGTGTTCCGGTTGCGGCTAATAGGGATGGGTCAAAGGCATCGAGGTCTATAGTTAGATAAACCTTTTCTCCCAATCGAGAAATAGATTCTTCCATCCAATTATTGTTCTCCCACATTTCGTGAGCGTAGAAGCAATTTCCTTCCTGAACGTATTCTTTTTCCTCTCGATCCATACTACGAATTCCTACCTGCACCAAATTGCAATTTTGGCTAGCGTCGTAAACCGCACAGGCATGGTTGTAGGGACTGCCATGGTATTCGGGGCGTAGGTCCGCATGGGCGTCTAACTGCAAAACACTGAGATTATCGTACTTTTCGTAAAAAGCTTTAATGACACCAATGCTTACGCTGTGTTCTCCACCGAAAAAAGTGAGGTATTTTCCTGTTTTAAGAAGTTCCGAAGTTTTGGCATAAACGGCTTTAAAAACCTCTTCCGGGCTGCGGTCTTCCTTTATCGGTTCCAAAATATGAACCCCCTGTCGGTATACTTCCGAATCAGTTTCAATATCGTAGACCTCCATATTATCGGTGGCATCTAAAAACGCTTCAAAGCCTTGGTCTGCCCCTTTCCCCCAAGTACTGGTGCCATCGTAGGGGATGGATTGCAAAAGGATTTTAGCTTTCTCAAATTCACCCCAGTGTTCTTCTACTCCAGCGTATATTCTCATTTGTAACCTAATAGCTTAAACATTTCCTCTGCCGATTGCTCATTACGGTATACATAATCAACGATATTCCCCTTTTCATCTCTGTCAATGATTACGTGTTTTGGGGAAGGGATTAAGCAATGTTTAATGCCGCCGTAACCGCTAATGGCGTCTTGATAGGCCCCAGTATGGAAAAAGCCTAAATAAAGAGGTTCGTCCTCATGACTTTCGTACTGAGGGAGCATCACTTCCTGGTTAAGCTCATCTGAATTATAATAGTCAGAGTGATCGCAAGATATTCCTCCGATATTAACCCTTTGGTATTCACGGTCCCATTTGTTGATGGGAAGTAGAATGAATTTTTCATGAATGCTCCAAGCATCGGGAATGGTATTCATTAAGCTATTGTTGATGATGTACCAACTTTCGGTATCGTTTTGCTTTTTTTGCTCGAGTACCTTAAAGATTATTGCTCCCGCTTCACCTACCGTGTATTTTCCGAATTCGGTAAAAATATTGGGATGTGGAACTTCTTCGGCATCGCAAGCATCACTTATGTTTTGCACGATTTCACGAATCATATATTCGTAGTCATACTCAAAGCCTAGATTGTTTCGAATTGGAAAACCACCTCCCAAATTAAAGTGGGTTAATCCTGCAGCGCGCTTTTTCAATTCGATGTAAAGCTTCATCGCACGCTGGAACTCTCCCCAATAATAAAGGCTGTCCTTAATACCGCTGTCTACAAAGAAGTGCAGCATTTTAAGTTCAACCTGAGGGTTATTCTTAATGTGATTGTCGTAAAAGTCCAGCATTTCGTTATGGCGAATCCCTAAGCGAGAAGTATAGTAGCTGGATTGGGGCTCTTCGTTGATAGCCATCCTCAAGCCAATCTTGATTTTGTTGTCACCAGCAAAGGTCATTAAGCGTTTCAATTCGCTCATTGAGTCCAAGACCACAATGATATTCTCAAAACCCAATTCGTGCATCTTCACGATCTTCTGTAAATAATCATCGGTCTTGTAGCCATTATTTACAATGAATCGGTCCTTCGTAAATTTCCCTTCCTTGTATAAGTTGAGGATTAAGTCAATATCAAAGGATGAAGAAGTTTCGAGGTTCACATTGTGCTTTAAAGCTTCGCTTACAACATGAGAGAAGTGATTGCACTTGGTGCAGTAGCAAAACTCGTAGGTCCCCTTAAAGCTGGATCGTTTAATAGCCCGATTAAAAAGGTTTCGCGCTTTTTTAATCTGATCGCCGATTTTTGGGAGATAAATAAAACGGAAAGGGGTTCCATATTTATCAATCAAATGTTTCAGAGAAATACCATGGAAGGTTAGGTATTCATCGCGTAAATCAAATCCCTCTTGAGGGAAGTAATAACTCTGATCAATAAGATCGAAATACGTGTTTTTCATCCTATACAGACTACTTATTGTGGATTTTCAGAAGCCGCACTTTCTACGGTCAACTGCTGGATATCTCGGTCAAATAGATAAAGACCACCTTTGTCGTTTCCAATCAAATTGATTTTATCTAAGATGGTACGTGCTACCGCCTCTTCTTCTATTTGTTCGGCTACATACCATTGTAAGAAATTATGTGTGGCATAATCTTTTTCTTCCAAGGTGGTGTGCACTAGTTCATTAATGCTTTTGGAAACCATAATTTCATGATCGTATAACTCCTGGAACATATCACGGAAAGTGCCAAATTCAGCCTTTGGTGCCTTTAAAGTGGAAACTTTAGCATGGCCCCCGCGCTCGTTCACGAACTTCACCAATTTAAGCATGTGCTGTCTTTCTTCATCCGATTGCTCGTACATGAATGAAGCCACTCCTTCCAGGCCTTGCACTTCGGCCCAAGATGCCATGGCTAAATATACTTGAGAAGACTCCGCTTCAACTTGAATTTGATTATTGAGAGCCTCACTTAATTTTTCTGAAAGCATAGTTTAAATTTTATGCAAATTAATAATGAAAAGAGGTACGTTATTCACCTCCTGAACAGGGAAACTTAAAATTATATTTTAATCCTCAAAGCAAATTTTAAATTTAGGTGTTTTGGGCCAGTAATTTCTTGCCAACCCGAGCTTATTGTATTTCGGTCAAAGTAGTGCCAAATAGAGGATTTAAGGTGAACTTGTGCTAGGCTGGTAATAGGAAATTGAATAAGAAGATAATTCCTTAAGGCATGACCCCCGAAGGCTGGGATGGAAAAGCTAAAGGGAAAATCGGGTTCGAAAAGGTATATTCGACTATCCCAATGACCCACTTTTGAAAAGGCGAAACCAGTTTTTAGCTTAATGCTTGCCTTACTTATTTCTAGAGCGATATTGGTAAGATAGCCTTTAATTCTAGTGGAGCTTCCTTTTCTACTTTGGCTAAAGCTCAGTCTCGCTTTTAAGCTGAAATAACGATTTAAGAACTTTTGTAATTGAAGTTGAGTAAGACTCTTGTAATCATTGGACGGCCTTAATTCTAGTTTTTCGGGTTCCGCCTGTTGGAACCTTTCATGACGATACTGGGAGTTGAATTGAAGACTCCAGCTGTTTCCGATGATTTTATGATTTATGCTCAAGTTGGTTTGTGTTCCCGGGCCTTCATTTAGAAAAGTAGGGCTGCTGAATTGGCTAAACTGAGCTTGTAGAATGGATTGTTGAGTACTATTCCAAGCGCCACTTAAGTTTAGCTTAAAGCCCTGTTCACCACTAACATTTTTTGCCAAGTGGGGGTTTCCGGCCCAAGCGCTTATTTCAGAATTTGAAAGTGAGAAAAAGGATATAGCCGCATTAATTTGTGGTGTCCAAGGCATTTGAAAGCCGGTTAAAAATGAGCAATCGCGAGGGTTTAGTGAAGTTGGATTTGATATTTCTCCAAAAAAATTGAAGCCGCGCTTTAGGTAATTCCAATGTAGGGAAAGGGCATGATTATGTTTTTCAAGGCTTTCTTCTGCAAGCTCTTGAATAGGCGATGATAGGGTTTCATTAAAAAAGAGCAGGCCCCACTGCCAACTTTGAGTTTCAAATTGAAAATCAAATCCCCAGCTTTTTCGCAGAAATAGGTTTTTTTGCTCGAATTCCGCTGGGGTTCTATGTAATCCCGATGCTACTGTTGTGTAATCATAAGCCCATAAATTGGAGTCAATTCTGCCATCTTGTTTTTTAATGGATAGGAATGAGGAAACCCGCCAAGCATCTTTAATTTTTAAGCTTAGGGCAGTACCTCGGAAAAAGTGGTTTTCATCACTTCCCGCATAGGCTTTCGCGCCTTTTGGGTATAATTTAAGGTCCGAGCTTGAAATAGTTGATCCAATGGAGCCAGATTGCAAGCATAATCCCTGACCAAACTCGTAGCGAAAATCCCCCGCGATTATCTTTTCAATTCTTCCCAGTCTTTTCAGTTGGAGATAAAAGGAGCTATGGTCATGACCTAAGAAGTTAGACGGGGATTTCCAAGGTTCCCCGGGGTCTTTTTGTAAGTTTAGTCCCATTCGGAGATGGCGACCATTTTGATACCGATAGCGTAAATTACTGTCCCAAGCATCACCTAGATAGTGTTTTTCAGCATAGGCGCGCCTTTCATTCACATCTCTAGACCAGCGCCAGATTATTTCGTGCTGACTAAAATTTTTATCCCAAATTGGGTAAATCTTGGGTTTCGGATTTCGAGGGTTTAAGTCTAAATAGGGTTTTAGCGTTTCAATAATTTCGAATGAAAAACCTTTGACTTGCTTTAATTCTGCCAAACTGTAGATTTTGCCGCTCCTTTCACGATACTGGATGAGATTGTTGATTTGAAAAATATTTAAAAGTTGACTTGCCCTTAACTCATCGACAGTGCAGAAATTAAGGTTGATTTTTTCTAGCTTCAGCTCTTCAAAATGGTCCGCCCACTGATTCATGTCAGATGCATTAAAACCGTCAGCAAGCACCTCGAAATTAAGATCTTCCTGAGCCAAGCCTAAAAAGCACAACAAGCAATACCAAATGAGATGAGCATATTTCATTTCCATAAATGAAACAGGGATAGACCGATTCGACTAGCACTTAGCTCTTGATAGGAATAAGCTAATTGTAAAGTCCATGCATGCCATCGAAAAGTAAGTCCGAAGTGAAATGTCCTTTCGTCCGCAAAGGAGAAAGCTTGTTGGATTTGGAGGTCTTTATGAAGCGTGTAAAGCCAAGCGAATTGCAAGATTTCGCTGTCCTGAAAGTCAAACTGAAAACCACCTAAGACGGCTAGCCTGTCTTTGGCCCACCAAACAAATTCGCTATTAATCATTTGTTTCGTTAACTCATCGCTCCAGTCGAGCCGGTAATTAAAGAAGCAGTTGATTTTTGTGCTTATACCTGCGTTTAGAAGTAGCTCAATGGCGGGTTGATATTCCGTTCCAACTTCAATTTTTTGGACTCTTTTAATGAGGCCGCCCATTCCTATTTTTAGGTCATCTAAGACTTGAATTCCTGATTGTATTTGAAGTTGATTTTCTTGATAGAAATTATTGCCAAAATGTTGATATGAAGCTAAATAGCTTCTTTTGTCTAGGTTTCGAAATACACTTATTATTTCACGATTAAAGTCTTTTAATCCTGCCCTTTGAAGGTGGTGGACACCAATAGTAAGGAAGTGGCTTTCATTAAAAGAGCAAATGTTCTGCGAGCCTATGCGGGCGCTATTAAGGCTTCTGCCTAAACCGCCTAAAGCCAGCTCTTGACTACTACTCTGGCTAATTAGCATGAGCGGAAAAAGCAAAAAGCTTATGAATTTCCCCATCTTAAGATTAATTTTAGAAACGCTAACGAAACTACCTATCGCACTGAGCCTAAATCGTTTTTTATTATTTGTAGTCGTTTTAATAAGCGGCTATTATGCAAATGCCCAGCAATACCATTTCGATCGGATTGGATTGGAGGAAGGTTTGCCGACGGCTACCATTAATGATATCTGTGAGGGGCCGAATGGTTTTATTTGGATGGCATCAGAGGGCGCTGGTCTTTTGCGGTTTGATGGCTACTCCTTCGAGAATTATGGATTGGATGCTTTTCCGGTATTAGAAGAAATAGTCTACGATGGCCTAGGTAAGAGATTATACTTTCACGATGGTCGCACCTTGTGGAGTTACGATGGTTCGGCCTTTGAAGATGTATGGCAGGCCAATATTTCCATAAACCAGATTTTGAGCACTCCAAAGGGTTTGCTAATCCATGCAGATAGCAGGCTGTGGTATAGGTCGGTAGATAGTATTTATGATTTAAACATTGGGCTGACCAGTGATTCCAAGATCTTCGCAAGCCAGTTGGGTGTTTTTTATACTCATGAAAATGAAATGTATGAGCTCAAATTCTCCGAATCGAATTGGGAACCTCTATTAATAAACGACAGCATTTTTTTGCCAAGCATTTATCCTGATTTACCCAAGTCTCTTGGGAATCCGATGCGATGTAAATGGGAGAATGGATTTACACTTGCGATTTATCCGGATGGCTTACGACTTTTTGGTGCAGGCAAGATGCTCTTACAAATGCCTTACGGCTTGGTAGGGGCTCTCCCAAAGGAAACATTTATTTCAACCAGCTCCACGCTAATTTTAGTTGGGGACCAAGGGCTTTACCGTATATCAAGTCCCTGGGAAAGTCATTACCCTAGGCAGTTGCCGATTCTTAGCATGAGTCACCTGCAGGGGCAAGTTTATTTCTCAACAGCATTGGGGCTTGAGGCTTTAGGAGAAGGCTTAACGGACAACTTGTTTGAGAATTTAGGCTTGATTCTAACGATGACGCCTTTCCAAGAAGAACTTATTCTCGGGACTGAACTAGGCTTAATTGCCTTAAATCCGAATACTGGAGACCGCCGAAATTTAGGCGTTGGAGGCTTTGTTTTCTCCTTACATACCGACGGTGAAACTCTTTGGATAGGAAGCTCAGATGGAATCTGGTCCTACTCCTCTGGTCAAACCAAGGCCAGTTTGCAATTTGACTCGGATGTGATTGAAGGCGCAAGTATATTTCGGATTCGAGGCAGTCAAGAGACACGATTATGGTTTGCTTCCTATACTCGCGGAATTTGGAAATTGGAATCCGGGAATCTTGAGCAGTTAGACCGAATTGGTGACTTCGCGTTAGACAGTATTAGCTTTAGCGCTTTTGATTTGCTCGATGATGGGCAACTAGCCTTGGCAAGTTTGGCTCAGGGTTTATTTGTTTTTGACTTAAATGAGGGCCTTCGCAGTCACTATGATCTTAGGAGTTTAGAATTTGCTGAGATCCGAGATCTACTAAGGTTGGATAATCAGCTATGGTTGGGTACTAATAAAGGTTTGTTGGCTTTGAATGATGTTCAGCAGAAAATGGAAGGCAAGGAAGGAGCTAGTCTTCATTTCTTTGGTGGCCCCGTAAGCACTCAGGGTTTATTACGGAAAGGAGACAGCTTAATCTCTGCAGGAGATCAGGGGATTTTTGTCTGGAATGTCCCTGCCCTTGAGCGACAGGCCTGGGGCTCGCAATTGGGAATTATAAATATTGATTTATTGGGGCAAGATGGTGATAGCTTGGCCGATCTGATGGAAGAAAGGGAGCCTTTTAGTAATA
Source organism: Croceimicrobium sp. (assembly GCA_965658275.1). Lineage (GTDB taxonomy): Bacteria > Bacteroidota > Bacteroidia > Flavobacteriales > Schleiferiaceae > Croceimicrobium. The sequence continues at coordinate 74,467 of CBFHRN010000002.1, read as the reverse complement.
TTCCTCTGGAGTTGGATCTCAATTACAAGCAAAACTACTTGCGTTTTAATTATAGTTTACGCACTCTTTTTTATCCTGATTGGGTGCAGTATCGTTATCGATTGAGGGGTCAAAGTCAAAATTGGACCTATGCGGGTGCGCGACGTGAAGCCTTATTTACAGATTTAAAAGCAGGGGATTATCACTTTGAAGTACAAGCTCGGTATCCCTGGCAAGATTGGGTTTTACAAGGCCCGAATTACCATTTTGTGATTCACACAGCCTTTTGGAGAACCTGGTGGTTCTGGACCCTTTTGGCACTCAGCGCAGGCTTGATGGCCTATCTCTGGCTAAGGGATCGTTACCGTAGAGCGGCAGAACGACTTAAGCTTGAGAATGAGTTAATGGAAATGGAACGAAAGGCCTTACGACTACAAATGAACCCACATTTTATTTTCAACGCTTTGGATAGTATTAGCAGTTTTATTTTCAAAAAGGACCCCAAGCAAGCGGTACGTTATCTCAATAATTTCGCAAAATTGATGAGGCTCACCCTAGAATCATCGATGGAGCATGTTCATCCTGTGGAAACCGAAGTTTCCATACTTAAGAATTATCTTGAACTTGAAAAGCTGAGGTTTAGCGATAAGTTCGATTACCAGATCGAAGTGGATGATGAAATCGATTACGATGTAGGTTTGCCTCCTATGCTAATCCAACCTCATGTAGAGAATGCCATATTGCATGGTATTAAACCCAAAGAGGGTAAGGGATTTTTAAAAATCAGCTTTACTAAAGAGGAAGACCAACTTTGCTGTGTTGTTGATGATGATGGGATTGGCCGGGAGAAAGCGAAGTCGCTGCCTGGGAAAAAGGCCCACCGTAGTATGGCTACTCAAATTAATAAAGACCGAATCGAATTACTGAAGCGATCGATAGATGAGTTTATCGATTTGCAGATTGTAGATAAACATAACCAAGCTGGGGATGCGGCCGGAACAACGGTAATAATACGCTTACCCGCACAAGAATTATAAGGATGTTAAAAGCGGTAATCATTGACGACGAAGCCAACTCTAGGGAAGCGTTGGCTGGTAAATTGGACCTTTTTTGCCCAGAGTTAGAGCTGGCAGGTCAAGGAGCATCGGTCGAAGAAGGAGTTTCACTTTTAGCAGATGCTTCAGTGGACCTTTTGTTCTTGGATATCGACCTCGCGGGTGAAAGTGGCTTTGATCTACTAAATGCACTTTCCGAGGAGCGAAAGAATTCCTTAGCTATTATCTTTATTACCGCTCATGATGAGTTCGCTATTCAAGCTATAAAGTTTTCGGCACTCGATTATCTCTTAAAGCCAGTAGATCCTGAAGAATTGGTTAAAGCGGTGCGCCGATTAGAAAGTGAGAAAGGAATTCCGCAAAAAGCAGCAAGCTTAAATGTTTTAGTAGAGAATATACGCCAAGCTTCAGACTCTCCTAAAAAGATTGTTGTGCCTACTTCTGATGGTATTCATGTAATCCGTTTAAGTGATATTATCCGTTTAGAAAGCAGTTCAAATTACACGACCTTTTTTCTCCATAATGAGAAGAACTTATTAGCATCAAAAACACTCAAAGAGTTCGACAACATGCTCGAAGGATACTCTTTTTTACGTATCCATAAATCGCATCTTGTTAACATCAATTTTCTGAAGAAATACGTGCAAACCGATGGTGGCTATTTGGTGCTTGAAGACGGGAGTCGGATTCCGGTAGCGAATCGTAAAAAGGAGCAATTAATGACCTTGTTGAAGAATCTTTAATTGCCAAGTTCTTTGCGAGAAGCGATCACTTTTTCTTTTAAACTTTCCTTGTAAGTAATCACGTTTTTTAGAATTTCCGCGTCATGACTTCCGATAATTTGAGCGGCTAAAATCCCCGCATTTTTAGCACCGTCTAGGGCAACCGTAGCCACGGGAACCCCGGCTGGCATTTGTAGGATGGATAATACAGAATCCCAGCCATCTATCGAATTACGACTTTTTACAGGAACACCAATTACCGGTAGAGGACTCATGGAGGCAACCATGCCTGGGAGATGGGCAGCACCACCAGCGCCAGCAATAATTACTTTCGTTCCATTAAGGTGTGCAGACTTTGCAAAGTCGAACATGATCTCTGGGGTTCGGTGGGCCGAAACGATATTTACCTTAACAGATACACCAAGTTCTTTTAGAACATCAACCGCTTCTTGCATTACAGGTAAATCGGATTTGCTACCCATAATTACACTTACTGCTGCACTCATATGCTGATTACTTTAATTTTTTCCTTCACAATTTTCGCCTTAGCTCGTGCTTCTTCCAAATCGGGGTCAATAATGGTAACATGCCCCATCTTTCGGAAGGGGCGTGTTTCCGCCTTTCCATAAAGGTGAACGTAAACTCCGGACAGGGCCATTATTTCTTCAATCCCTTGGTAATGAACGGGGCCAGAATAATCTTCTTCGCCTACCAAATTAACCATTACCGCCGGCTGAATCGTGTCGGTATGTCCCAAGGGTAAATCAAGGACTGCCCGAACATGCTGTTCGAATTGAGAGCTGAGGTTACCTTCTATGCTAAGATGACCGCTGTTATGCACTCGCGGCGCCACTTCGTTGATTAGTAGAAAACCTTCTTTAGTTAAGAACATCTCTACCGCTAAGATTCCTACAATGCCCAATTTATCAGCTACATCTCGAGCTAATTTTTGGGCAGAATCACTAATTTCTTGGCTTAGTTTACCGGGACTAAAAACAAACTCTACCAGGTTGGCTTCTGGATGAAAATCCATTTCTACGGTTGGGAAAGAGCGACTTTCACCGCTCGCCGATCGGGCCACTACTACTGCCAACTCTTTCTCGAAAGGAACTAGGCTTTCAGCTAAGCAAGGGGCATCCTCAGGAAGACTATTTAAATCCTCCTCTTTGCGCACCATGGCAACACCTCGTCCGTCAAAACCGCCAGTCGCTTGTTTCCATACAAAAGGGAAATGCAAGCGCTCCTCTTTCATTGCTAAGCGCAGTTCATCGATATTTTCGAATGCGATGTAGTCCGCCGTGGGAATAAGGTTCTTTCGGTAAAAACCTTTCTGGCTTATCTTATTTTTAATGAGCTCAATAATCTCCGGTTGAGGGTATACTTTTTTGCCTTCGCTTTGCAATTGCTTTAAGGCCTCGGTATTTACATTTTCAATTTCGATGGTGATTACATCGCAATCTTTTCCAAACTGGTAAACGGTATCAAAATCTTGCAAAGAACCCACGGTAAATTCATTACATCCAATGCGACAAGGGGCTGATGGACTTGGGTCTAAGATTCGTGTACCAATATCCAATCGGCGGGTTTCTTGAAGAATCATTTTGCCCAATTGTCCGCCACCTACGATTCCTAATCTAAAATCAGTGGAGAAATAGTTTTTAGCTGTGCTCATCTTTTGTTTCAAGTCGGTTAACCTCTGCCAAGGGGTGAACCATGTATTCTCGGGTGCTTTCTATTTCCTTGCATCGATATCGCTTTCGACTTTTTGGTCCTCGTTTAAACACTCGGCCATTCAAAAGAAATAGTTCGCCTATTTGTAAATTTTCGACAAAGGTAAGTTCATCATTTGGGACTTCCTTGTCATAGTCTTTAAGAACTTTCAATAATTGTAGATCCGTTGCGCTACTTGCATGCCCGCGGGCTAGGCTTTGCCTAAAAGCTAATTTTAGTTTCTGCGGGAAAATATTGGCTTCTAAAAAGGGTAAACTGATATGCTTAAAGCAGTATTGCCATTCTTCTCCATGCGGCTTTATTTTTCGACCAAACTTGTCGAAAGCAACCAAATGTGCATATTCATGCAAGAGTGTAATTAGAAAGGAGTAGGGGTTTAAATTGCCATTGATACTTATCCGATGGGGTTGGTTTCCCTGAGGAAACCGGTAATCTCCAAACTTGGTTTTACGCGGTTTACTAATTGTTAGCTGCAAGGGATACTTTCCCAAAAGTGGGATCAAAAGGTCCATACTGCCTTCTGGTAAATAGCGACCAAGCGCCTTATAGGAATTTGCTAGGGCTGCCATTTAATTTCAATGCTGTATTTTCCTGGGCAGTTGCAATCTTCAAGCATTTTACATCCACCCAGGGATAGCATGCCAAGGAGAGCAATGGCTAATCCTATTTTTTTAAATCTCAATGCTTTATTCATTATTGGCGGCTTAGAGCAAAATTACTTTTATTTTCGCGATATGTATTTCAAAAGACAATTGGAGTCATTGGGCCGTTACATGGTTCTTTTAGGGCGTACATTTCGTAAGCCCGAGAATTGGACTATGTATTATAAGGCCTTTGTGAGAGATCTTGACCTTTTGGGCTATAATAGTTTGGCTATCGTTTCAGTTATTTCTGTTTTTGTGGGAGCGGTGGTAACCATCCAAACGGCCTTTAACTTAGACGACCCCTTTATCCCGCAATACTATATTGCGATTGCGACACGGGAAAGTATTATTTTGGAGTTCTCTCCTACTATGGTAAGTTTAATTCTGGCCGGAAAGGTGGGTTCAAATATTGCCTCTACTTTAGGCAGCATGCGAGTTTCGGAGCAAATTGATGCCCTAGAAGTGATGGGGGTAAACCCATCAGCGTATTTAATAAGTCCGAAGGTGCTTTCCATGATGATTTTCAACCCCATCTTGATAACCATTAGTATGTTTTTAGGTTTGGTGGGAGGCTATTTAGCATCGGTAGGAGGCGTAATGAGCGTAGATGATTACCTCTATGGACTTCAGCTTGATTTTGATGCTTACCATGTATCCTATGCGCTGATTAAGTCCTTTGTCTTCGGATTTTTAATCGTAAGTATATCTGCCTATTTTGGATTTTACGTGAAAGGCGGCGCTATTGAGGTTGGTATAAATGCTACCAAGGCTGTAGTAGCCAGTTCAGTTGCCGTAATTGTTTCCAATTATTTCTTAACTCAAATTCTCCTTGTTTGATGATTGAGGTAAATGGACTAAAAAAAGGCTTTGGCGATCGGGTCATTCTGAAGGGAATTGATGCTGACTTTCACAAAGGGAAAACCAATTTGATTATTGGTCAAAGTGGTGGCGGAAAAACAGTTTTTTTAAAATCCTTAGTAGGGCTTCATGATATTGATGAAGGTGAGATTTCGTACGATGGTGTGGCTTTAGGAGGATTAAACCGAAAGGAGCGAAAAGCTTTGCGGACCAAGATGGGAATGGTTTTTCAAGGGAATGCATTGTTCGACTCATTAACGATAGAACAGAACGTCACTTTTGCGCTTAATATGTTTTCCGATATGTCGGAATCCGAAAAACGGGATCGAGCAAATTTCTGTTTAGAGCGAGTAAACCTTAAAAATGTTAATCAACAATATCCGGCTGAGCTGTCTGGTGGAATGCAAAAGCGGGTTGCGATAGCCCGAGCTATTAGCATGAACCCTCAATACCTGTTTTGCGATGAGCCTAACTCTGGCCTAGATCCCAAGACAGCGGTAGTTATTGATAAGCTGTTGAGCGAGCTTACCGAAGAGTTTAACATGACTACGGTGATTAATACCCATGACATGAATTCCGTTATTGAGATTGGCGATAATATCATCTTTATTAAAGACGGTTTGAAGGCTTGGCAGGGTAGTGGAGAGGAAATTTTAAGAACGGATAATGCCGATATTAAGGACTTTATCTACAGTTCTGAAATCTTCCGCCGGATTCGTAATGCTTAAAAAGGCCATCCACAGCAAAATGATGCGCTTCATTACATCAAAAGCAAATTTGAGGTCTGGTATTTGAAGCTTAAGCTCTTCGCTTAGGTTTTCCTCTGCGCAGTTGACTTCATTTATTCCTCATCCCTAAGCTGAAGATCCTATCAATCCTAAGATCCTCTTTTTATCATTTTGAAATAGTTCCACCTCTTCTCTAAAGTATCAGGGGATAAGGCGGGCAGATTTCCCATGTTGGGAGGGAGATTCAAACAGTATTTTCCCAGAGGCTAGCTAACCGGGCTTTATTTTAAGGGTAGAACTCATTTTGAGGAGGAGCAAAAAAAAATCCCGACACTCGGCGAACCGAGGTCGGGACTTTTAAGATTTATGAGATTCTTACTTCACAGTAAGTTTCACAGTCTTGTCAGTGTTCTCACCGTTAACATTTACTAAGTAAACGCCTTTTGGTAAGCTACTAAGATCCAACTGTACTTTTTCGTTGGTGTTAACAGTTGCCTCTTGAGACATTACGCGGTTACCCACCATGTCAAGAACGTCAATTGTATAAGCACCACCTTGAGCGAACATAATGTTTGCTTCGCCAGAAGTTGGGTTAGGATAAACGCTGAAGTTGATCAAATCTTGATCAGCAACGCTGAAGTTCTCTTGTACCACCAAGCGAATGTGTGTTCCTTCGTGTGCACGTGAGTTAAATCCACCGTACCAGTTACCATCAGCTAATTGCATAACAGTAGAAATGCTTGGCTGATCGAAAGACTGATCGTTGGCAATACGGATTACACCATCGGTAGCATTCGGGAAGAAGTTCAAGATCATTAAGTAGGGTTGTGCTGGTAATGCTAATGGGTTACCATTCGACTGAAGGTCGAAGTAAGCATTAGTACCAACCAATGAACCGTTTAATGTAAATGACTTACGGAAAGCTGCGGTCGCACTTGCAGGGAAACCAGCATTGAAAGCAAAACCAGTAGTATCATAGAAAGCAACTTCGATATCTGCAGTACTGTCAGTAAGGGCAGATAAATTGATAGTTAGACCTTCGATATATACTAAACCAGAACCAGTGTTGTTAGCATCTTCATTGCTTAAGTCGTACATAACACCCATGGCAATAATCTCTGGGTTAGCAGAGTTTGTACCTACGAAATTGTCTACGTTGTTACGGTCGGTAGAGTATAACTCGTCATGTACATAGAAAGCGAAAGTATCGGTAGTGGTAGTAGTCGCGCTGCTGATAGAATCAGAAACGGCTTTCCATACTAAGATATAAGTTGCTTGCTGTGCAGGAGGAGTCCACTGAGTTGTGGTAAGATCATTGTAATCACAGGTGTCACCAGGAGCTAAGTTAGCACATCCAGGAGCAGTTATTGTAGTAACAAGGGTAGGACCAGCAGCATCCCAAATCTCTACTTCTAAAGTAGCATTGGTTTGTGCGTTAGTACCGTAGTTAAAGAAGTTAGCGTCAAACTCTACAGGTACGATTTGGTTGGTGTTCATGATACCGTACTTAGGATAAGCAGCACCATTACCGTTGTAAATCATATCTTGAGCAGGAGCACCGTTCCAAGTAGTAAATAACATTTCGTTTGCAGGAGGAGTACGTAACTCGATGTCATCGATCATCCAGTAGTAGTATCCGTTTCCGTTAACGTTACCATCAGTACCGTCGAAAATGAACTGCATAACTACAGAATCTTGACCACCGATGATTGAAGAAACATTAGCAAGCGCAACTTCTCCGTTTAGTGTAGAAGCGTTTACAGCAATTACGCTTGGGTCAAAAAATTCTACGGTGTCAGTGTAAGTAGTACCTCCGTCAGTAGAGAAAGCTACAAACCAGTTTGAGTAGAAACGACGAGCGTAAGTCTCAAATTTTAGTTCCAAAGATGGGTGAGTAGAAAGATCAATCATGCTGGTAGTTAAACGACCAACGTGAGGCGCAGGAGCAGAGCCTGAACCGAAAGAACTCGTACCACCGTTGTCTAAGTAGTCAGAATCAAAAATCATGAAACCATTGCTAGTTGTAGAAGAAGCAAGGGGATCATTTGTTGGAGGAGTGTTGTTGATTCCTGAGAACTGACCACGAGAACCAGTAGCATTACTAGGAGTGGTGTTAGGTCCACGGTATTCCCACTGTGCAGTTGCAGGAGTACCAGACTGGCTCCAACCAGTTGGGAGACCATTCGCAAAGTCTTCGCTCCAAACTACGTTGGCTGCTCCTGACTCTGGAGTGGCTTTGTGAATTGCACGCTTCGCAGGGGCGTCTTGAACCTCGATTACTGGATCCACTTGTGGAAGACCCTGAGCGTTCACCGCTACTGCTGAAGCCAAGCTAAGAAATAGGATAGCTGTTTTCTTCATGTTCTTTAATTAAGGGTTATTCGATTTAACACTAGATTAACAAAAATAGGAAACATTTAGTTTATAGCAAGAAAAAGGAAGCCGTATTGGGCTTCCTTCCTGCATTTTTTAACTTTTTTGCTAAAATTTATACTTCCTCGGTCTCCATATAGGATTCAATTGGTTCGCATGTGCAGATTAGATTACGGTCACCATAAGCATCATCCACCCTTCGAACACTCGGCCAGAACTTATTACTGTAGAGGTAATCTAAAGGGAAAGCTGCTTCTTTACGGTCGTAAGGGAAAGTCCATTCATCTGCCGTAAGTTGCTCCATAGTATGGGGTGCGTTTTTCAGCGGGTTGTTGTCGCGATCCATATCGCCCAGCTCAATCGCCTTAATTTCTTTACGAACGCTTAACATGGCATCCACAAAGCGGTCTAGCTCTTCACGGCTTTCACTTTCTGTAGGCTCAATCATTACGGTTCCTGCTACTGGGAAACTTACGGTCGGAGCATGGTAGCCATAATCCATAAGTCGCTTTGCAATATCTGTAACTTCAACCCCAGCTTCTTTTTTGAAAGGACGGCAGTCGATAATCATTTCATGCGCGGCGCGATTTTTCTCATTAGCATAAAGCACCTCAAAAGATCCGTGTAATCGTTCTTTGAGATAATTAGCGTTGAGTATCGCGTATTTTGTAGCGTCAGTTAGGCCTTTAGCTCCGAGCATTTTGATGTAGCCATAGCTAATAATCAAGATGAGTCCCGATCCAAAAGGAGCGGCCGATATAGGAGAAATAGGATGTTTTCCTCCGGTTTTCACTAGCGGGTGTCCAGGCAAAAACTGAGCTAAATGCTCTGCTACACCAATCGGACCCATTCCAGGCCCACCCCCACCGTGAGGGATGGCAAAAGTTTTATGGAGATTTAAGTGACAAACATCCGCACCAATTTCACCAGGACTGGTTAGTCCAACTTGTGCATTCATATTTGCGCCATCCATATATACTTGGCCCCCATTATCGTGAATAATCTGAGTGATTTCTTTTACACGCTCTTCAAAAACCCCATGTGTGGAGGGGTAGGTGATCATCAGAGCGGAAAGATTTTCGCGATGCTGCTCGGCTTTGGCTTTAAGGTCGTCAACATCAATATTGCCATTGTCATCGCATTTTACCACAACTACTTTCATTCCAGCCATAACCGCGGAAGCGGGGTTGGTACCATGCGCAGAATTTGGGATAAGGGTGATATTACGATGATCGTCGCCTCTACTTTGATGGTACGCGCGGATTACCATTAAACCGGCATATTCACCTTGAGCTCCTGAGTTTGGCTGCATCGACATAGCGTGGAAGCCGGTGATCTCAGCTAGGTCGCGTTCTAAATTAGCGATAAGCTCGCGGTAACCTAAAACTTGATCCGTTGGCGCAAAGGGGTGGATGTTTGCCCATAAAGGCCAGCTTAAAGGAATCATTTCCGTAGCTGCATTTAATTTCATGGTGCAACTACCAAGCGAAATCATAGAGTGATTCAAAGAAAGATCTTTGCGCTCTAATGCCTTTAAGTAGCGCATCATTTCCGTTTCACTATGATAGCGGTTGAAAACAGGATGCTGTAAAAACTTACTTTCTCGTTTTAAACTCTCAGGAAGTACATTTACTTCAAGGAGTTTGAGAGCTGGAGCAGAAGCTTCTTTTGCTTCCGCGAAGATTTCAAGTAGCTCGTGAACCGCCTCTAGGTTGGTGGTTTCGTTCAAGCTAATTCCTACCTCATGTGCGCTTATGTAGCGTAAGTTAATCTCGCGCTCGATGGCTCTGCTGCGAATCTCCTCCTTGTCTACTTGACCCAATTCGATGCGCAGGGTATCAAAGAAATATTGATTTACTTGAGTGTAGCCAAGGCGATTAAGACCTTCACTCAGGGTTACCGTGTGGTGATGAATTTTCTTGGCAATATTCTTAAGACCTTTAGGTCCATGGTAGGCGCCGTAAGCTCCAGCCATAACCGCTAATAAAACCTGAGCCGTACAAATATTGGAAGTTGCCTTATCGCGCTTAATGTGTTGCTCACGAGTTTGAAGGGCCATTCGTAAAGCTGGTTTTCCGGAGCGGTCAATAGTTTGCCCAATAATACGACCCGGGATATGGCGTTTGTAATCTTCAGTGGTGGCGAAATAAGCTGCGTGAGGTCCGCCAAAGCCCAATGGAATACCAAACCTTTGGGTCGTGCCCACAACGGCCTTAGCGCCCCATTCTCCTGGAGGGCTCAATAGAACGAGACTCATAATATCAGCGGCAACCGCCACTTGAACACCATACTTATCCGCCTCTGTCATGAAGTCTTTGTAGTCAAAAATTTCCCCATCGGCAGCAGGGTATTGAATAAGTGCTCCAAAGTACTCATCGCTTAAGCTGAACTCTCTATGATCTCCAATTACGAGTTCAATGCCTAAAGGCTCGCTTCGGGTTTTGATTAACTCAATACTTTGATGAAGACAATGCCAGGAAACAAAGAATTTATTGGCACCTGCTTTCTTTTTATCGCGACTACGATTGCCAAAGAACATGCTCATCGCTTCCGCTGATGCAGTAGCTTCATCTAACAAACTGGCATTAGCGATAGGAAGACCTGTTAAATCGCTGATCATAGTTTGGTAGTTTAATAAAGCTTCCAAACGACCTTGAGCTATCTCGGCTTGGTAAGGCGTATAAGCCGTGTACCAACCTGGATTTTCCAGAATATTACGCTGAATAACACCCGGCATAATGGTCGGGTGATAGCCAAGCCCGATATAGGACTTGAAAACACTGTTCTTACGCGCTAAATCACGTATATGATTCAGGAACTCATTTTCGGTCATGGGTTCACTGAGGTCCAGTTCATCTTTCAGACGAATGCCCGCAGGCACAGTCTGTTCGATTAGCTCATCGATAGAGCTTGCCCCTACCACTTTCAACATTTCTTCCAAATCGTGCTCACGTGGCCCAATGTGGCGGTAGGCAAAAGAATCTGTCTTCATATCCTATGTGAAAATAATTGTCAATATTCGCAGCAAAAGTAAGCATAGGCTTTACTTTTTTAAATGATATTATTCACTTTATCTTAACAATATAGACTGCGCCAATAAAGCACATGCTGATACGAATTTTGATAGCCAGTAATCTATGGGTCGGCCTAGCCGTTTTTGCCCTGTGTATGCTCAGTTTTCCAGAGCCTTTTTCGGCGGTTTCTATATTTTACAGCGCTTTTATGTGGTTCGGAACGGCCTCAGCTTACAGTTATATGCGTTGGGTGAAATTGGTTCAGGGGGAGGCGCTGCCGAAGCGGCCGAAAATAGGCTGGGATAACAATTGGGTGATTGCCCTCATCAGCACTTTTAGTGCGGGGATTATCGCTGTTTCCTTCCTCAAGCAAATTTTTAGTATTTCCTTGCTCTATGCTTTAGCCCCGGGCTTAGTTATTGCACTGCTCTATCCGCTGGCTTTTCCTCATCCTAACCGACATTTTTCTTCGCTCCGCAGTATTCCGATGCTTAAACTCTTGTTAATTGCCTACGCTTGGTCGTGGTTGAGTTTTGGTGTTCCTCATTTATTAAGTGAGGGTTTATGGACCAGCCGAACTTATTTAGAATTAGTGATGCGCATGCTTTTGGTTGCAGGATTAACCATTCCATTTGATGTGCGAGATTTACATATTGACGCACCCAGTCTTAAAACTTTACCCCAACAATTGGGCTTAGTACCTGCTCTTGATTTAGCACGATTCTTAATCATGCTCTATCAAATTTGGATTGTATTGTCCTTCTTTTTTTGGTCTTTGAACTTAAACTACGTCCTGGCTTGGGTTCTTGGTTTAGAGCTGGGGCAGTGGATAATAAAGCGGGTTGAAAAAGATCAAAGTGATTTTTACATCAGCTTTTGGGTAGAGTCTATACCTATTTTGGTCTTGTTTATACTTTTTCTAAGCCAGCTTGCCATTGGCAATTTTTACATTTGAAGTCTATTTTAAGAATCTATGTCCTATCCAAATACATTCGAAGGCGCGAAAGCCGCAGATCAAGAAGATGCCCTGGCCACCATGCGCGACGAATTCTTATTTCCAAAGAATAATTATCGAAAGGTGCTTTACTTTACTGGTAACTCTTTGGGTCTTCAGCCTCGAAAGGCCAGAGAAATACTAAATGAAGAATTAGATGATTGGGCTCGCTGGGGCGTGGATGGTCATCTGGAGGCACGTCGTCCTTGGGTAGCTTACCATGAGTTTTTTACGCAGTCTTTAGCTAAAATTGTTGGCGCTAAGGATACCGAAGTGGTTGCTATGAATGGTTTAACGACCAATTTGCATTTGTTGATGGTTAGTTTCTTTCGTCCTGAGGGAAAGCGATGTAAAATATTGTGCGAAGGGAAAGCTTTTCCGAGCGACCAATATGCTATTAAGAGTCAGCTAAGATTTCACGGTTTAGACCCCGCCGAATGTTTAATTGAAATTGAGCCGGATCCCAAAACCGAATTAATTGATGACGACCGCGTTATTGAAGCCATTGATCAACATAGTGATGAATTGGCGCTTGTGATGCTCGGTGGAGTAAATTATTACACTGGGCAAGTTTTTGATATGGCCCGAATCACTGATGCGGGTAAGAGAGCAGGTGCCATTGTAGGTTGGGACTTGGCCCATGGCGCCGGCAATATTGATATAGAACTCCATAAATGGGGGGTTGATTTCGCCGCTTGGTGTGGGTATAAATATTTAAACGGTGGCCCTGGCGGTGTTTCTGGAGTATTTATTCATGAACGTCATCATGGCCAGTCTGATATCCCTCGTTTTGAAGGTTGGTGGGGACACAATAAAGAAGAGCGCTTCAAAATGGATGAGCATTTCGATCCCATTCCTACCGCAGAGGCTTGGCAGTTGAGTAATGCCCCCGTCTTCTCGATGGCACCCTTATTGGCATCTTTGGAACTCTTTGATCAGGTTGGAATGGAGGCCTTACGTGCCAAAAGCAGGAAGTTAACCGCTTATCTACAAAAGGTAATTGAGGACGCTTCTGCGAACAGCGGGCAGCCGGTTCGCATTATTACTCCAATGGAAGATGATCGCAGGGGTTGTCAAATTTCAATCGCGGTTCCAGGTAAAGGAAGAGCGGTGTTTGACAGCTTAAGTGAAGCTGGAGTGATTGCAGATTGGCGAGAGCCGGATGTGATTCGCTTGGCACCGGTACCCATGTACAACTCATTTGAAGACGTTTATGAATTTGGGCAATTGCTCGAAAAATTTCTAAAAGCATAAAATGCAAAAAAAGAATATTACCATCGCAGGCGCAGGTTTAGTAGGCTCATTATTAGGTGTATACCTTGCTGATAGGGGTCATGCTGTAAAGATTTACGAACGCCGATCTGATGCACGAAAGAACTCTTTGGATGGAGGACGGTCTATAAACTTAGCGCTTAGTGATCGAGGTTTACAGGCTTTGGCTAAAGTAGGCCTAGAAGAAAAGGTCTTAAAAGAAATGGCGATACCCATGTACCGCAGAGTTATGCATGACGTGGAAGGTAATTTAAGCTTCCAGCCCTATGGTCAAGAAGGCCAAGCGATTAATTCGGTATCTAGAGCAGGTTTAAACATGCTGCTTATGGGGGAAGCGGAAAAAAGAGGAGTGGAAATCCATTTTGAACGCCCTTGTTTAGAGGTAGACCTTAAAGCAGCTTCTGCTACTTTTGGAAATCAAGGTCAGGAAGAAAAGGTAGAAGCCGATTTTCTTTTTGGTGCAGATGGGGCCTTTAGCGCGGTGCGCGGAGCCATGATGAAAACCGATCGATTCAGTTACTCACAGGAGTATATCGAGCATGGCTATAAAGAGCTGGAAATACCTCCTGGCCCCAATGGCGAGTTCCTTCTTGAGAAAAATGCATTACATATATGGCCAAGAGGGAATTACATGTTAATCGCCTTGCCCAATCCAGATGGTAGCTTTACTTGTACTTTATTTTTCCCAAATGAGGGTGAGCCTTCGTTTGAGAGTCTAGATACCGTGTCTAAAGCGCGTCTATTCTTTGAAGAACAATTTGCGGATGCCTTGGCTTTAATGCCCAATTTTGATGCGGATTGGGAGCAAAACCCAGATTCCTCCTTAGTAATTATTCGATGCTATCCATGGACTCGAAATGGAAAAGTGGCTTTGATCGGAGATTCGAGTCATGCCATTGTGCCATTTTATGGACAAGGTATGAATGCTGGTTTTGAAGACTGTTTTGTTTTAGACCGATTAATGGAAGAGTATGGTGATAATTGGGAGGAACTTTTTAAAGCTTACGAAATAGAACGTAAGCCAGATGGAGATGGCATTGCAGATTTAGCGATGCGAAATTTCGTGGAAATGCGCGATTTAACCGGTGATCCCGATTTCCTTCTCCAAAAGAAAATTGAATCCAAATTTTCGAAGAAATACCCGAATAAGTGGACTCCACTTTACAGTCTAGTAACCTTCTCACCTAATGTTCGCTATTCAGATGCATTAGCTTTAGGTAAAAGACAAGATCAATTAATGGCTGAGATAATGGCCATGCCAAATATCCACGAGATTTGGGATTCAGAAGAAGTAGAACAAAAGATGTTAGAGCTTGCCGAAAAGCTTTAATAAAAAAGGGACCATCACGGTCCCTTTTTTTATTGAATAATTACTCTTTCAACTCCAATCGGTCTTCCACTTTGATCGTAAACGGATAAAAGATATAGTCCGGGTTTTAGTTGATTGGTGCGGAATCGGAACGTGTTTTCCCCAGCAAAGGCTTGCTCTTCTACCTTAAATAGAGATTGCTTTCCATCTATTGCGCTGAGCTCAAATTGCAAGAGCTCTTCTTTTTTTCGTTCTACACTAAGTTCAAACCACGTATTTGCAGGATTCGGACTCAGCTGCATAAGCGGTGCCGACTGCTCGGTTAAGCCCACGATTGGAGAGTTGTTCCAGTTGGGGCTTCGTAATTTAGCAATAACAGTTAAAGGCTCACCATTGCTGGTAGCTTGGTAACCCGAAGCCCAGGCCACACTCTGCTCCATATAGTCTTGCTGGTTCCCCGTGTAATCTCCCCAACGCTCGTATTTTCGGTTACCATTGCTGGAAATAATATCCACGTAATCACCTCCTTCTACAATTTGTTGTCGATAGCTGTAACTCGAGTCATTATCAAAAAACAGGCATGAAAACCCTGCATTTAAACTGTCTCCAGTATGATTAAAGCTGATGATGCTTTCGATTTCATTTCTGGATTTTCCCGTATAAGTTACTTGAGGGTAGCCAATGTCAATAGGGTCGAAATTGATAACCTTAAAATAGATATTGGTGGAGTCGCCATATCGGTCGATGATACCATGATAAATCCCAGAGTTTCCAGTAGAGGTTATCGTGTTACCCACAAATTGAATCTTCCCGTCATGTAAGAAGGCTCCCTGAATACGACTATCATTGCAATCAAATTTGTGATCATTTGCCTGTCGCGCCTCAGGGGGTAAGCCGTAAGAGGTTTCTGTAGTAAAAGTTAGAAGTCTAAATTGTGGACTAGCTAAAGCATCCCCGATAATTTCTGCAACAAAAATGCTGTCATTAATTGTGTCGAGATTGCGATTTGAAATTAAATAATGCGGGCGGTTTTCTAGGCGACTCGTATCGGCTAAATCAATGCCCGAAAAATTAAAGAGATTCCGATTTCCCACTTTGAGATTGTAGTAATAATGTTCGGTTAAAGATAAGCTGTCATACCCCGGATTTTTACTTACTTGACGGATGGTCGACTGAACATAGCCACTATTGTTCGAAGAACCATTGTAAAAGGTGTTCATGGTAATGAACAGATCCTTTTCATTGATGCTGATATGAGGGTAGTCGCTCCAGGTACTATCATTCAATGGATTTCCATCTAATTGGTAGATGTTAAATCCATCGGATAGATTATTGCTCTTCGAGAAACCAACTATAATTTTGGAATTTCCCCAAGTATTTCCGCTCAAATACAAAACAATAAAACGGTCTTCGTAAGGGTCGTATAAAGCCCGTGGGTCATATTTACTTCCCGGTAAAAATTGGGAAGGGCGGTAAAACCGGAAAAGGGTGGACTCAAAAATGAGGCTATCATTGGTATAGTCGTATGCGCCTATCGTTGAATTTCGAACTCTTAAAATCTGACCATTTTTACCAATCGCAAAGTCATCGTCATTTGGCACGGACCCACTGTAGTTATTCCCGCCAAGTGAATCCAATACTTCGGGTCGAGGAGTACTGGCATTAAACTGAACATCACTGCTCATTTTAGAAAGTCTTTTTGCTAGAGGCAGCCTTTTTGCTTTGTTTCGGTCTAAGTCACCATCGGGGTGAGGCATTTCCAAAGGCTGAAGGCTTGGCGCATATTCTTGCTCTACAGAAGATGGGATAAATGCCCCTACCGGTTGAATGTTTCGAATTACTGTTTTTTGGAAGCTTTTTTGGGCATTAAGACTCAGGCTGAGCACGAATACTAAACAAAAAGTGGTGATTCGGCGTAGAGTAAGTATATTCGTCATAGGGCAGTGAATAATTAGCGCATTAATGCGTTAAAGATATTGAGTCTAATCGAAATACCGTGAAGCACAGATACTCTGCATTTTTGAAAAGCTTCTGGCTTGTAGTACTGGGGCTCCTCTTTTTTGAGGGGCAGGCCCAGTTTTACTATGGCATTCGTCAAGAATATGGGAAGAATAGAGTGCAGTTCGACGACTTTGATTGGGTCTTTTACCGCTTTGATGCCTTTGATGTTTATTTCTACCGAGGGAATGAGTTTTTAGCGGAGAACGTAGCTAGGCTTACCCATAAGAATTTACCACGGATCGAGAATTATTTAGATGCACCTCTTGATGAGCGCATTCAAATTCTGGTTTTCAATAACCTGTCCGACTTAAAGCAGAGCAATGTTAATTCCTCGGCGGAAGAGGATTACAATACGGGGGGTGTTACCCGAATTAGCGGACGTCGGCTTTTTGTGTATTTTGATGGTAATTATGCCAACCTCGAAAGGACTTTACGCATGGGGCTTTCTGAGGTGGTTTTAAGTAATCTTATCTACGGTAGCTTTACTCAGAGCTTGGCGAATTCGGCCTTGCTAAATCTACCTGCTTGGTATGTAGAAGGGTTGGTATCCTACATCGGAAAGGAATGGGATGGAGACATTGACGTTCAAGTGAGGGATGGTTTTTTCAGCGGGAAGTACGATCATATCAATAGCCTCACTCAGCTTGATGCACGTTATGCGGGCCATTCGTTCTGGCATTACGTGAAAGAAACTTATGGTGGTAGGGTCATTCGAAATATCATTTACATGTCCGTTGTAAATCGAGATATTGAGAGTGGTTTTGTTTATATCCTCGGAAAGGATATGGATGAGATGACCAATGATTGGTTGAAGTTTTATCAAGAAAGATATGGCTATACAGGTAAGGAAAAATTTAAGGACAAAACCGCCGTCCTAAAAGGAAGGAAGCACCATGAGATTACTGATGTGAAGCTTAGTAAAGATGGTCGCTATATCGCATATGTCGATCGCCGCTTTTCCAGATACAAGGTTTATCTCTACGATAGGGAAACGGGAAAGAAAAAGAGAATCTACAAGGGGGGGTATCGAATTGCTCAAAACACGGACTATTCTTATCCATTGTTAGCTTGGCATCCTTCAGGCGAAAGCCTTGCTATTTTTACCGAGGAGGAGGGAACCACCCAGTTTAGTATTTATGAATTAGAGAACAAAGAACTTACCACAAAACCTTTTTATCGCTTCGATAAAATCGTTTCACTTCAGTATTCTCCAGATGGCAAGCAGTTCTTGTTTTCAGCGGTGAAAAATGGTCAATCTGATATTTATGTTTACACCATCTTAAATACTAAAATTAGGGCAATTACGAATGATGTTTACGATGATGTAGACCCTGTTTTCTTCAACAACGCCAGGCGAATTGCATGGTCTTCCAATCGCCCAATCGATAGCCTTATTCCTAACGACCGCAGGCAACTTAGCACTAGTGATTTAGATCTTTTTGCGACCGAAAATCGTGAATTAGGACAAGATAGTTTGCTCATATGGCGGATGACCAATTCGCCCAAGGTAAACGAGTTTGGAATAAAGGAAATGGCTCCCGGGGTTTTGTCCTTTTTTACGGAGCGCGATGGTAGCCGCCGGCAGCATTTGTTAAAAGTTGATTCGACCATTGCCTATGTCGATACCATTACCCACTACGATTATTATTTTTCAGAATACCAATTATCAGCGCTTCCCTTTTCAATTGTGGACCAAGATTTAGCTCCTCGAGAAGCTTTACGCGCCACCGTTTACTTGCAGGATGGGCGATACCGACTTTATGTCGATGAGTACCCTAGCTTGGAGGAGATAGGTATTAAGCCTATGAAAGTGGAGAGCAATGTAATGGCGATGCCAGATGAAGAACTGGTAGTCAAGAAGCCGAGCTATAATCTTGAGTACCGACCTTTATATTACCCTGGTATTCGTCGTGATCGTTTGCCAATAGATATTTACAATTACCGCTTTTATGCTGATGCAAAGCAGGAGGCTTTAAGGCCAAGCTCTGACTCATCTCAGGTGAAAAAGGTGCCATTGCTTCCCAATGTATTGTCCGAGGTGGTAGCTGAGGCATCGGATAAATTGGAAGTTCCTCCCGTTCGAAATTACTTCCTTTCTTTCTTTCAGGACAACTTTACGGTGCGATTCGATAATATGTTCGATAATCCCCAATATCAGCCTTTTACGGGTTTTGTGAGCAGTGATATCCTAAATCAAGGCTTCAACATGAACTTTAAGGTGGGAGTTATGGACTTAATGCATGACTATCGCATTGTTGCAGGAGTTCGCACCACTTTTCAGCCATTACCTGGTACCTCTCTTACTCCAAATGCCGAGTTTTTAGTAGGGGTGGCAGATTACAAGGACCGATGGGATAAGTTCTACACCTTTACCCGTCGATCTCAAGTCCAATTCATTGCCCTTAATAATTTCCGCAGGCTAATCAATAACGAGCTAAACTTTAAAGTGGTTTATCCCTTTAATCCTGTAGCTGGTCTGCATCTGTCTGCTGGATACAGGATGGACGAGAATATACGTTTAGCTACTGATTTTAATCGTATAGACGATCCTATCCGCTACACAGATTACGCGATTGCTAGATCAGCGTATGTTTATGATAATACCCGAAAGATAGGTTTAAACCTATATGCTGGATTACGCTATAAGGTTTTTGCCGAGTATTATCGAAACCTAACTAAGTCTAATGCCGGTATGTATACCGCTGGTTTTGATGCCAGGCATTATTTAATTCTTCACCGTAACATGATTTGGGCAAACCGCCTAGCAGCGGGCACTTCCTTCGGTCCCGAAAAGTTAATTCATATAATGGGTGGTGTCGATAATGAATTTTCGCCACGTTTAGATCCCAGTACTCCTATCGCGAGAGAGAATAACTACATCTTTCAAACTTTAGTCACCAATATGCGGGGCTTCTTTCAAAATGTGCGAAACGGAAATCAATTTGCGGTTCTTAACTCTGAATTACGCTGGCCAGTTATATCCTATTTGGCCAATCGACCGATTCGGAACGACTTCTTGAATAATCTCATGGTAATTGGTTTTGCCGACTTAGGCACTGCTTGGAATGGGCCTCACCCGTGGTCAAGGGAAAACGCAATTAATACCCGTACGATTCCATTGGGAACAGGAGGGCAAATTGTATTAGACTCTCAAAAGGAGCCTCTTATTTTAGGAACCGGTGTGGGTTTGAGAAGTCGTTTGTTTGGCTATTACATCCGAGCAGACTGGGCCTGGGGTATAGAAGATGGTATCGTTTTACCGGGAATCTTTTACGTCTCGATGAGCACCGATTTTTAATCTTCCATCAAAGAAATTCCCACTTCTCCAAAGGTTTTTCGAATAAGACTCTTTCGGCCAATGCGCCGAGAAATGAAGTCTTTTTCTAGGGACCACCCTCGGGCAGGGCTGTATTCGCGACCGTAAAATATAATTTGTAGGTGCAGTTTATTCCAAAGTTCTTTTGGAAATAATCGTTTGGCATCCTTTTCAGTTTGCTCTACCGACCTGCCATTACTCATATTCCAGCGGTGCAAAAGTCGGTGAATATGGGTATCTACCGGAAAGGCGGGGTATCCAAAACCTTGGCTCATCACAACAGAGGCTGTTTTATGTCCAACGGCAGGTAAGGCCTCCAGTGCTTTGAAATCGGCCGGGACTTCACCCTTGTATTCATTTACCAAAATTCGGGATAAACCATAGATTCCTTTAGACTTCATAGGGCTTAATCCGCAGGGCCTAATAATGGCCTGGATTTCTTCCTGGCTAAGCTTCATCATATCAAAAGGGTTATCCGCTCGTTCAAATAGAAGCGGACTAATTTTATTAACCCGTTCATCCGTGCACTGAGCAGATAACAATACTGCTATGAGTAAGGTAAAAGGATCTTTGTGCTCTAGTGGAATAGGTGTTTCCGGATAGAGTCCTTCTAAGGAATCTATGAGGAAACTAACCTTTTCCGATTTGGTCATTATGGAAGGGCTTTGAATTTAGCAATACCTTCATTTAGCCAATCGATATACAATTGAATGTCTGGATCATAGGCGGTAGTGCCGTTCAAGGGCTCCATAGAATCATGCCCAATGATTACGTATTGAGGTTGGGCGTTGCTTTTGTAATGACGAATTTGGAAATCAGACCACTTGTTGCCAACGGTTCGAATTTTCTTGCCTGTTAGATCACTGGTGTACTTTTCATTTTCCGAAAGCTCTTCACGCTCATCTACATAGAGTGAGATGAGGACAACATCTTCCCTTAAAATTTCCATAACTCGAGGGTCACTCCATACTTGCTCCTCCATTTTTCGACAGTTTACACAGCCCCAACCGGTAAAGTCAAGGAGAATAGGTTTGTTTACCTTTTCGGCATAGGTTTTTCCCACTTCAAAGTCGTGGAAGCAGTTGAGGTTATGAGGGCAATGTTCTGGATCTGCGCCATCTGGTATGCTACCCGATTCGGCCGCCATAATGGTTGCACTTCCACCTACTCCATTTGGAGACTCACTGTAAAACATGGGAGGCGGGAATCCGCTAATTAGCTTTAATGGGGCACCCCAAAGACCAGGTACGAGGTATACCGTAAAGCTTAGGGTTACAACGGCCATCATTAAACGGAATACCGAGATTTTATCGGATGGGCTATCATGCGGCATTC
Source organism: Croceimicrobium sp. (assembly GCA_965658275.1). Classification (GTDB taxonomy): domain Bacteria; phylum Bacteroidota; class Bacteroidia; order Flavobacteriales; family Schleiferiaceae; genus Croceimicrobium. Next base: position 53,136 of record CBFHRN010000002.1, on the reverse strand, counting down.
TGTATTTACCCAATAGATAAAGAGTTAACAGGAATCCAATTCCGATCCAGATTGCGAGAAACCATTCGCGTTTTAAAATACCTGCCTGCCACACGAGGTCGGCGGTACTTAGGAACTTGAAGGCAAAAGCTAGCTCAATAAAACCAAGAACCACCTTTACTGAATTTAACCAACCTCCGCTCTTGGGAAGAGAGTTTAACCAGCCTGGGAAGGCAGCAAATAGCGCAAAGGGAAGCGCAAGAGCTAAACTAAAACCAAACATTCCAATTAAGGGGCCTTGGAAGCCACCGCTGGCTGCTTCAACCAATAAGGTTCCGATGATAGGACCGGTGCAGGAGAAGGAGACAAGGGCCAAAGTAAAGGCCATAAAGAAGATACCTACGATACCCCCTTTATCGGCATTGGCATCACTCTTATTAACCCAAGAGCTGGGTAAAGTGATTTCGAAAGCGCCAAAAAAGCTAATGGCAAAAACAACCAAAAGAACAAAGAAGCCCAAGTTTACATAAGGGTTGGTTGAGAATGCATTTAAAGCATCACTACCAAATCCAATGGTTATTAATAGGCCTAATAAAGTGTAGAGGACGATAATAGCAACTCCGTAAATAATGGCGTTGGCGATTCCTTTTGCCCGGTTTTTAGATTGCTTCGTAAAAAAGCTCACCGTTAGAGGAATCATCGGGAATACACATGGGGTAAGCAAAGCTGCAAAACCGCCTAAGAAACTTAGGATGAATATACCCAACATGGAGCGTCCCTCTTCTTTTTCGGTAGGTTCGCTTTCATCTGCTTTAGGACTAGAGTCCGCTTTACTCTCACTAGAAACTTCTGTTTCAGAATAGTCAATTTCAAGCTTTTCTGTTAATTCTGTGGAGTCTCCAGAATTGGACGCATCCGTCATGTCTGCAGCTGCAGCCGAGTTTGATGCTGCTGGTTCGGTCTCGTTGTTGCCTGATACATCAGCCGTGCCGGTAGTTTCAGCTGTGCCGCTAGCAACCTTATTGTCTTCTTTTTTAGGCGTTACACCCGGGTTGATAACAAAAACATGCTCTATGTACTCAGGAGGTAAGCAAGTGGCTTCATTACAAGTTTGGTAGGTAAACTCCGCCCGAATTTTGAATTCATGATTCGTTCGTATGCGAATATGTTGTCGGAATAATGCTACCTTTTCATGGTAACACAGATTTTCTTGAAAATTCTCATCGTACTCACAGTGCGGTTTAGGCTCTTTTAGCCCACCTATTAACTCGTAGTGCGAATTCTTTTCAAAGGTGAAATCTGAGCCTATAATAAATGAGGTGTCAGGGGTAGTGATGGAGTAAACATGCCAACCCGGGTCCATTGTAACCTTGGCAATTAACTCATACTCTCCCATACCCAATTTCTTGGTTTGAAACTCAAGATCCACAGGATCTAAAATTTGAGCATGACTAATGAGTGCAGTTAGGAGCAGAGTAAAAATTGAGGAAAGTAATCTCATGAGGTGATGTTTGTATAACTAAGCCGCACAAAGTAAATGGTTTTCGAGGAATTTTGAACCCTATATTTATGATCGATACGCTCGCCGAGTAGGGCAATGATCTTTCCGTTGCTCACTAAAACCATTTTTTCTGCTTTTGCATGACGGGGGATTTTACGATCTATTAAATAGTCGGATACCTTTTTCGTTCCTGACATACCTAAAGGTTGAAACTTGTCTCCTTCTTGCCAATTGCGGATTTTAAGTGGGAATTCGAGCTTTTCGAAATCAAAATAATGATTTTCGGCAGCGGGCTTTATTTGGCGCTCAGAACTCGGGATTTTCTTAATTTCTAAACTAAATGAGGGTCCTGTAACCAGCCTGGCTGTAGCGTGGATAAATTGTTCCACCTGGCTATATTCTTTTTTAGGCGATAAACGCAAAAAGCCATTGTCTTGTGCAAGGATGTAATTCTCTGTAAGTGTATATCGGCCTTTTTTCGTGAAGGCTAAATTTCGAACGGCCGACCAGTCCCAATTTCCTTTCCCCTCTAACCAAAAGTAGATGAGTTGAAACCAGTAGGCCTGTTTAAAAAGGTCTTGGTAGTGCAAATGTTCTTCTTCCCCTTCTTTTTTTAGATGCTGATCCAACTTTTCGCTGAGTAAGGCTTTAAGACTCGCATTTTGCTCCTTAAGTAGCTCCCCACTTTTAAGAGCCTTTTCTTTAAAGTCACTTTGGATCCTTTCCCAAGCTGGAATGAGCTGCAGTCGATAGGCGTTTCTTAAGTATTTGTCTTCTTGATTGGATTCATCCTCCCGCCAAGTCAATTGATGTTCCTTTGCGTAGGATTCAAGTTCTTTACGATACACACCGAGCAAGGGGCGTTTAAAAATACCTCGGCTATTAGGAATTCCAGAAACGCCGTCCAGCGCAGTTCCTCTCGCTAATTTAAAGAGCATTGTTTCGATTTGATCATCCGCATGATGGGCGGTTAATACCGCTTTGTAGTCCAGCTCTTTTTGAAGTTTTTCGAAGAACTCATAGCGTAGTTCTCTCGCTGCCATTTGGGTGGAAAGACCTTTTTCTTCTGCGTAATATTTGGTGTCGAATGCTGTGAAGTGCCCTTCGATTCCTTTGCTTACAGATAGATCACGGCAAAACTGTTCGTCCATATCAGAGTCGGCTCCCCTCAACTTGAAATTGCAATGAGCAATGGCGACCTGAAAGCCTAGTTCTAAAACCAATTCCAGTAATACTCTACTATCTAATCCTCCGCTAAAGGCGATTAGCAGTCGGTCTCGAGAATCAATATTCCAAGTTTGAAATTTTTGGAGGAGCAAAGAATGCATGCTGCAAAGATAATCTTAGCCAATGAGCTTTTCAGCTTTCAATAAGCACTCTTCGTATTCAGCTTCGGGATTGCAGTGGATGGTAATGGCACTTCCTACGGCTACGCGTGAGCATTCCTTTTGAGCGTGATACAATAAAGTTCGGATGATAACACTGAAATCAAAATTTCCTTGGGGATCTATATAGCCAATGGAGCCAGAGTACAGACCTCGATTAAAATGCTCATGTTGATCGATGAGTTTCATGGCACTGTATTTAGGTGCCCCAGTCATACTTCCCATAGGGAAAGAGTGCCGTATAGCATCTAGCCAATGGTATTTTTTAGTGTCTAGTTCACTGCTTACCGTGCTTATCATTTGATGAACGGCATTAAAGCTATACAGTCCGAAGAGTTCGTCAACTTTAACACTATCCTTGGCGGCTGTTCGCGATAGATCATTTCGAACTAAATCAACAATCATCACATTTTCGGCCCTTTCTTTTTCCGACTTCCAAAGTTCTGCTTTGGCGCGACTATCAGCCTCTTGATTCGCATGTCGAGCAGCGGTTCCCTTGATGGGTTGCGAAATAATTTTTGACCCCTCCTTAGTTAAATAGCGCTCGGGAGTAAAACTAAGGGCGTATTGGTGACCATGGCGGTAAAACGCAGTGAAGGGGGCTTGGTGCTCTTCGTTTTTTTGGAGAAAAAATTCCAGCGGGTTTAATTTCCCTTTAGCTTCAAAAGTCTGGCAATAATTGATTTCATAAATATTTCCATACTGGATGTGATTGATCAGAGATTGAACATCTTTCAAGTATTCATCTCTGGAAATAAGGCTCTTGAACTTTGGTTTTATTAGTTCTTTAGGCGATTGGGCTTTGAGATTGCGAAGGTCGTCAGGCTTGAGACTGGTGCTTTCAAAAGTCCAATGCGTTTCACCCCTTTTGAGGTAGAGTAAGTGTTTAGGTCTGAAGAAAGAGGCCAAGGACCAGTTTAAAGGATCAGCATGCTGACTCTTAATTCCTTCACTTTTTGATTTTAATTCGTAGTTAAGGTGACCAAAGGCCCAGTCTTTAATTTGATGATGCCAATCATAAAGATCCTCTATAGAATCTGTGGCTTTAAGTTCAAAGTTATTAAGGCTTCCCCAGGCTAAAACTCGATCAAAACGTCCATAGGGATCTTGGTGTTGGTGCGAGTCGAGATACAAGCAGTTCTCACTATGACTGGCCCATCTTACTATATTTTCAATCGATTCCTTACTTAGCTTAAGTTGCCAAGATTTCCTGCTATTCATGCACGTATTCCTTCAAATAGACTTTGCGTAGCATACTTTGAATGACGCGTAAATTGATAGGAGTCCTCCTTATAAGTACTTGCCATTAACTCCAAATTGGCTAAAAAGGGGTCGCTAATTTTTAGTAATTGAATGGCCTTTTGAATTTTATTTAAACGTGGAGCGCTCTATTTTCAGTTGCCGCTAATGCAGCTTCCTTCACGGCTTCTGCAAAAGTTGGGTGCGCATGACTCATTCGCGCAATGTCTTCGGCAGAGGCTCGGTATTCCATAGCAACAACCCCTTCTGCCACTAAGTCAGCGGCTCTTGGACCAATCACATGGAATCCCAAAATTTCATCAGTGTCTTTGTCGGCCAAGATTTTCACCAGACCATCGATGTCGCCACTGGCTCTAGCTCTTCCTAAAGCACGGAAGGGGAAACTACCGCTTTTGTAAGCAACCTTTGCTTCTTTTAGTTGCTCTTCAGTTTTCCCTACACTAGCTACTTCTGGCCATGTGTAAACGACACCTGGGATTAAGTCATAATCGATATGTGGCTTTTGACCTGCAAGACTTTCGGCCACAAATACCCCTTCCTCTTCGGCCTTATGGGCAAGCATGGCTCCGTCGATGACGTCACCTATCGCATAAATATGAGACTTATCGGTTTGAAGGTTTTTGTTAACCTTGATTTTACCGCGTTGATCTGTTTTTAAGCCAATGTTTTCTAGGCCTAAACCTTCAGTATAGGCACTACGTCCAACAGCTACAAGACAATAGTCGCCTTCAATTTTAACTTCTTCGTCTTTCTTATTGGTAGCGGTAACAACCACTTTGTCGCCGTCGCGACTCACATCACTCACTTTATGACTAAAGTTAAACTTCACGCCTAACTTCTTAAGAGATTTAGTTATCTCTTTACTCATGGCACCATCAAAAGTTGGGATAGCACGATCGAGGTATTCAACCACAGTTACCTGCGCCCCTAATCGAGCGTAAACACTTCCCAGTTCGAGGCCGATAATTCCTGCACCAATTACAACCATGTGATTCGGAACTTCGGAAAGTTTCAAAGCCTCTGTAGAGCTAATAATACGCTCTTTATCAAACTTTGCGAATGGTAACTCGGTGGGTTTGGACCCCGTGGCGATAATGATGTTCTTGGCGCTTATTTTTTCTTCACCCTCCTTCTTTTGGATGGCAATGGTATGGTCATCTACAAATGAGCCAAGCCCTTCGAAAACCGTGATTTTATTTTTATCCATTAAAAACTTAACCCCATCGCAAGTTTGATCAACCACTTTTTGTTTGCGCTCAATCATTTTAGCTAAGTCCACTTTCGGGCTGCTAATTTCTATACCGTGATCGGCAAAAGTGTGTGCAGCATTGTGAAAGTGCTCACTGCTATCTAACAAGGCTTTAGATGGGATACAACCTACGTTTAAGCAGGTTCCACCTAGGGTGCTGTATTTTTCAATAATGGCGGTTTTCATTCCCAGTTGAGCACAGCGGATGGCTGCAACATATCCTCCTGGGCCCGAGCCGATAATGGCTACATCAAAATTATCCATGGATTATTTGAATTTTTTGGATTACAAAATTAGCTATTCTTTTCGCGGGGAGCCTAGAAATCATAGAAATATCCAATGCTTTAACGATTGCTGATAATACATGGCTTCAATTTCTAAATTTGTCCCCATGGTAAGTAAAGAACAAGTTCAAAGCTTAGAAGCTCGATTGGAAGAGTTGCATAGGTACTTGCAAATAGAGCAGAAGGAAATCCAAATCATTAATGAGGAGGAGAAAACTGCGGTTGCTGATTTTTGGGAAGATCAAAAAGAGGCACAGAAGGTCATGAAGAAAATTAGAAGCCTTAAGTTTTGGGTAGATGCGTACTCCGAGCTAAAAGCAGCCGTAGATGAAACGGTGCTGGGCTTGGAATTTTTGGGACTTGGAGAGTTGGAAGAGTCGGAGTTAGACGATATGTACAGCAAGGCCATTAAGCAATTGGAAGATCTTGAGTTTCGGAATATGCTTTCGGGTGAGGAAGATCAGTTAAGTGCCGTGCTGCAAATTACCGCAGGTGCAGGTGGCACTGAAAGTTGTGATTGGGCCTCCATGCTAATGCGCATGTATTTGCGCTATGCCGAAAGGCAAGGTTATAAGGTGTCGGAGCTTAATTATCAAGAGGGCGATGTGGCCGGTGTAAAAACGGTGACCCTGGAAATTGATGGTGATTTTGCTTTTGGTTATTTGAAAGGTGAGAACGGAGTCCATCGTTTAGTGCGCATTTCACCATTCGATAGCAATGCGAAACGCCACACCAGCTTTGCTTCGGTTTATGTTTATCCTTTGGTGGATGATTCCATTGAAGTTGAGATAAATCCTTCTGATATTGAGTGGGATACTTTCCGTTCGGGTGGTGCAGGTGGACAGAATGTGAATAAGGTAGAAACAGGCGTTCGATTGAGACATGCTCCTTCCGGAATTATCATCGAAAATACAGAAAGTCGTTCTCAGCTCCAGAATAAAGAAAAAGCCATGCAGCTTTTAAAATCGCAGCTATTTGAAATCGAATTAGAAGCAAAAAATCAAAAGCGAGCCGAGATCGAAGCGGGCAAAAAGAAAATTGAATGGGGTTCGCAAATCAGGAATTATGTGCTACATCCTTATAAATTAATAAAGGATGTTCGCACAAGTGAAGAAACCTCAAATGTGGATCAAGTTTTAGATGGTGACTTAGATGCCTTCATAAAGGCTTTTTTAATGAGTACGGGTCAAAATCAAGAAACTGCTGATAGCTAGCTAAAGCTTTACCTCATTTCCCCTTAGCGAGAGGTTTCCTTGGCTTTGAAGTTTGCACTTTACTTGCTACTTTGCTGAAAAATGAAACTTTGAGAGCACTAACCCTACTGTTTTTAGTATTCAGTTCTCTGCTAGGTGCTCAGGATTTCGGATTTGTTCCAAATGAAGGCCAGTGGTCTGGGGACTTTGATTTTAGACTGAGGCAAGGTGAGAATTACATATTTTTAAAAGCTACCGAGCAAAGGGTTTTACTTTTAGAGGGTCAAGACCTATCCAATCAATATCACCATCCGAAACCAACCGATTTTAAAGCTCAAAAAGGGCATGCCTACCGCCTTAAGTGGTTGGGGGTGAATGAGCAAGCGAAGCCGATAAAGCAAAGGATTCTCTCTGGTCAGCCATATCTTAATTTTCTTCTAGGAAACAATCCTTCCAAATGGGCTTCAAATGTTTACCAGTATGGTGAGATTGTGTACCAAGACATTTATCAAGGCATTGATTTGCGCTACTACCTCAGCGAGGATCATTACCTCAAGTATGATTTTATCATTCATCCAGGAGCCGACCCTGGTCAAATAAAATGGAGTTTTGAGGGTGTGGAAGATCAAGGTTTAGCGGGTGAAGACATTGCGCTACTTACCTCTATGGGGACTTCCGTGTATACAAAGCCAATGGCTTTTCAAGGTGGAATAGAGGTGCCCTGCAGTTTTCATAAAGAGGCTAGCGGTTTATTCACCTTCTCAATAGGTGAGTATGATTCAAATGAAAAACTAGTTATTGATCCGACTCTAATTTTTAGTACTTACAGCGGTTCGACCGATGATAATTTCGGTTTAACGGCTACTTACGGAGCGAATGAGATGGCTTATGGGGCGGGAGTCAATTTCTTTACCGGTGTTAAAAAAGGCTTCCCAACTACATTGGGTGCCCTGCAAGATTCGTCTCTGGGTGGGATAACAGATGTTTCAATAGCGAAATATACAGCCGATGGCACTGCTCAGGTTTATGCTACCTATTTAGGGGGCGTAGGGGCGGATGTGCCTTTTAGTTTGTTAGAGGGGCCTAATAAATCACTGATTATTTTGGGTGCTACGACATCGGGGGACTTTCCCGTTACAAGTAGTGCTTATGATACCAGTTTTGCCGGCGGACCAGGAGGCTTTCACCGCTTGGCTTCCGGCTTTTCACTTACCAATGCTTCCGACATTTTTCTGACCGTTTTAGACAGTACCGGCGGAAACTTAGTGGGCTCGACCCTCTTAGGCGATACCATGCGTGATGGAGTAAACCAAGAGTTAGAATTTAACTATGGCGATGGCAGTAGAGGAGACATAACCATCGATGCCAATAACAATATCTTAATTAGCAGTTTTACGCAATCTTCTAATTTAAACTCGAGCGGAACGAATACGAGTTTCGGAGGCTTGCAAGATGGATTGGTAGCGTCTTTTAACTCAGACTTATCTCAGCTGAATTGGCTCACTTACATTGGTGGTGAATCCAATGATGCGGTATTCTCCCTTCGATACACGCCAAGCAATCGCCTTTTCATTACCGGGGCAACCGAAAGTGATTCCATTTCTACCGATACCATTGGGGTTTACCAAGCCTTTAGAGCTGGTCAGGTTGATGCTTTTCTGGCTGAGTTAAACCCTTTGAATGGTCAAGTGCTGAGGTTTACCTATTCGGGTACACCTCTGGATGACATTTCTTATTTTTTAGATCTTAACCCTCAGGGTAATCTGGTTATTTTCGGCCAAACTTATAGCTTACAGTTTCCCATGGTGGGTGATAGTGTTTGGGGTCAATTTGGTAATCCTCATTTCTTCCAGGAGTTTTCAGAAGATTTGGGCACTCTTCAGAAATCCACCACTTTTGGTAAGGGACCACAAGGTATTCCAGCAATAAGTCCCACCGCTTTATTAGTCTCAGATTGTGGCGATATTTTTGCCTCCGGTTGGAGTGCTGGCTATCCTTCCGATAGGGGCTTTATGGGAAGGCCGGCGAATATGCCCACTACCCCAGATGCTTATAGGGACTCTGCGGATCGTGGTGACTTTTATCTTCTGCGACTGGATGCTTCTTGGCAAAGATTAGAATACGCCACTTATTTTGGGCAAGTGGGAGGAGGTTTGGATCATGTTGATGGAGGGAGTTCCCGTTTTCGGAAGGATGGTAGTGTTTTTCAAGCTGTTTGTTCCTGTGGTCAAAATCCTTCTGGTTTTCCAACCACGCCAAATGCTTTTGCTGCCACCAAAGGGAGTAATAATTGCAACATGGCAGTTTTTCGCTTCGACATGGAGGCAGATACAATTAGAGCTGATGTTAGGCTTTTGGATGGGATTTCTGACACGCTATGTTTACCCGATAGCGTGAGTTTTATCGATTTCAGTTTTAATGCAGATCTAGTGTTTTTTCGACAAAACAATGGTTCGGTAGATACCCTGCATAATGGTTACATCCCAATCCTGGACAGCGGTAAAACAACCTTTCACTTTATCGCCCTTGATACTAATTGCTCCCTGGTAGATTCAATTTCGATCGATGTGTTCGCGAAAAATGAACCGCTGATGGCCGACTTTGATATAACGTATGATTCTTGTGATGCCTCCGGTGCCGTGCAGGTAACAAATTTAAGTTCCGGGGCGACGAATTACCAATGGGTTGTAAATAATGGCGATACGCTGCGAATGACCGATTTGCAATTGAATTTGCCGCCAAGTAACTACGACATCACTCTAATTGCCGAAGATCGATTATGCTCCCGTTTTGATACCCTAGTCAAAAGTTTAAAAGTGCGGGAAATTCTTGACTTTACCCGCTTCGAAGGCGATTGGGATCCATGCGATCCAGAGCGAAAGGTTAGTTTTGAAATTCGTCAAAGGGGTTTTCAAAACTTTAATTGGTCGGTAGATGGAAGCGCTGTTGGTTTTAACGCGGATACTTTAGCTTATCGATTTGATGCAGGTGGTTTTTACATTATTCAGCTCCAAATTAACGATACAGTTTGCAATCGAAGTCGAACGTTTGAGCAGGAGGTCTATTTTTACGATGAAGATTTTAGTATTCAATTTCCTAATGTTTTCACGCCGAATGGTGATTTATTTAATGATGAGTTTCGGGTTTTGGATAGCGAGCGTTTGGTGCCTATCCTTGAGAAATCTCAAATTGAAATCTACAATCGGAATGGAACCTTGCTATTTAGCGGTGACTTTTTATCCGAAGCATGGGATGGTAAATTTGAAGGGCAAGAACTTCCGGCTGGGGTTTACTTCTATGTTTTCGATTATGAGGATATTTGTGGTCAGAAATCAACAGATAAAGGTTTTGTCCATTTACAACGATAAGTCATGAAGTATTACCATAATCCACGCTGCCGAAAAAGTCGAGAAGGTTTGGCATTGATAGAAGAAAAAGGTTTGAAACCTGAAGTGATTGAGTACATGAAAGAACCTTTGAGTCCATCCGATTTAATGGATCTTTTAGACAAGCTTGACATGGATGCCCTGGATTTAATCCGCACCAAAGAATCAATCTGGAAAGAGGAGTTTAAAGATAAGGAGCTGGATGAAGAAGAGCTAGTCCTCGCTATGATTGAGTGTCCTCAATTGATGGAGCGCCCGATTCTTGAAAATGGGGATAAAGCTGTAGTGGGTCGTCCTTCCGAAAAGCTTTTAGAACTTATTTAAAATTCCTGTACAAGACCATAGATCTTCGGGTTTCCTTTGGCCACTCGGGTAAAAATCTCCCCTTCAGCTTGAGCATCAACCCTGCCTTTGTCTAGGAGTATATTCCAAGTGTATTTTTCTAAATCATATTGACCAATAGGTCTACTTAAATATTCGGTTGATGAATCAATAGGATGGGCATACCATTCCTTTTGCTCATCTCCTTCTAGTATTTGAAAGACTAGGAAGCAATTAACCGCAAGATTTAAGCTGTCCAGCTTAACCACAACATGACTTTGAGGCATCGAGGCTATTGAGCTCGTTGCTTTTAATGTTCCCAGTTTTACATACCGCTTATTTTGTTGAGGTAAAGTGCTTGGTTCCATAAGAGGGAGTCCTAGATATTGGCCAGGATCTCTATCATGTAATCCACCAAACTTGTATATGCTAAATCCAAAATGGTTTTCCTGTTGCAGGACCTCATAGCCTAAGTCGGTAATGGCAAGGGGCCAGTAAGCCGGGCTTTGATGATCCATAACTAAGAAAAAGCCTTCCTCGGGCAGAGAGGTGAAATCAAGTTCTTTAACATATTGACCTTCAGGTACCTCATAGTTAATTTTTCTGTAGAAATCCCATTTCTCTGGACTCCAATGAAAATACAGATTTAAAGAATCATTTTCTCCCCTGAATCGAGCGGCTTCTTTGGCTGGACTTATCTGTGCTTCTTGGTAGTATTTACGGTTGAATACCAGGCTAAGGCCAAGTCCTAGCATTATGAATAGGCTCATTGCTATCCATTTCCAGTTTGCCTCGGACTTTATAGGTCTAAAAATAAACAGGAAAGGCGCTAAAAAAAGAAGGCTGGAATATTGTAGCACGGGATTTCGAAGAATGGAGTAAAAAAAGGCAATTAAAAAACAGCTTACTAACCATAAGGGCCCTTCCCGAAAGGGACTTCGTAATCCCTCATACAAAACAATAAAAAGAATTAAACCGCTGAGAAATAGGTTTTGAGGGGTGAAATTAAGCTTATAAAAAAAATACCGTAGAAACCAGTCGGCAGAGGGCTTACCCAACCATTGGCCTACTCCTGCCATTTGAAGTTGGTCCCAAAAGATTCCGAGGTGTGGACTAAAAAGGAGTAATACTATAAGGCCGGTGAATAACCAAGGCTTAGGCTTTTTGCGATCTCGGATTAAGGCGCTAAAGCCAATGATTAAAACCGATAGTAGTGCTAAATAATGTGTGTAGGCGGCTAAACTAGCTGCAATGGTAAATTGAATAAGATATCTTTTATACCGCTCTCCATAAAACCACTTAAGGTAAGAATAGCCTGCCCAAGCGACAAAGAATGCCCCAAAAGCATAGGGGCGGGCTACTTGATGATGGTAAACAAATAATTCGGAGGCCGCCATAATACTGGGGGCGATAAATCGCATGCCGCTTTTAGGTTTTATTTGGTACAGACCAAAATATACTAAGCTAATACTGCCTAAGCCTAAAAGGACGGAGGGAAGTTTAACCCAAAATTCTTGGTATTCTACAAGTGGCGCCCAATAATAAAGAAAGGTCTGCACTAGGGCAGGGTGGCCATCCGGTCGAACGGCTTTTTCGATTAAGGATTCAAAAGAATCAAATTGAGTACGAAATAAGGCACTGAGTTCATCATGAGAAAAGTCGGCCTGGAAGAGATTCCAAAATCGCATCAATGCGGCCAGTCCTATAATCACAAAAAAGAAGCCGTGCTCTTTAAGGAAGTTTATTTCTCGATTCCTGCTTGCCAAAGTAAAAAACTATATTCCATTGCTGTCTCCTTCAAGGCTTCAAAACGCCCACTTGCACCACCATGGCCGCTGCTCATATTTGTGTACATCAGTACCAATGAGTTGCCCTTCTTATATTTACGAAGCTTTGCGCACCACTTTGCCGGTTCCCAATATTGGACTTGGGAATCATGCAGACCGGTAGTTATTAAAAGATTGGGGTACTCTTGGTGCCTTACCTGGTCGTAAGGACTATACGATAGCATATAGTGGTAATATTCTTCATTATTAGGATTTCCCCATTCGTCATATTCCCCAGTGGTTAAAGGAATGCTTTCGTCTAACATAGTACTTACTACATCCACAAATGGAACTGCAGCAATTACTGCCTTAAATAGCTGAGGAGCTTGGTTTATTACTGCTCCCATTAATAGACCACCAGCGCTTCCACCCATGGCGAATAACTTTTTGGCCGAAGTGTAATTTATTTCGGTTAGTCCTTGGGCGACCGAAATAAAGTCTTCGAAGGTGTTTTTTTTGTTAAGCATTTTTCCCTCTTCATACCATTCGCGACCTAAATATTGGCCGCCTCGAATATGGGCAATAGCAAAAGTGAAGCCTCGATTTAACAAGCTGAGTCGTGTGGTAGAGAAAGAGGGTTCGATCGTGTAGCCATAGGATCCATAAGCGTATAAAAGTAGGTTTTGCGCCTCATTTTTAGGGCTGTGATCTTTGTGGTAGACCAGTGATACCGGTATTTGTTTACCATCATGACCCTCAAACCAATGACGTTCTTCGCGATAGTTTCTAGCGTCAAAATTGCCTAAAACAGGTTGCTGCTTTAATGTTTTCTTAGACCTATCCATCATGTCATATTCGACCACGGAATAGGGCTCCACAAGACTTGAGTAATAGAAACGTAATTTTTGGGAATCGAAATCCAAATTGAGACCCGTGCCGGCCGTGTAGGTTTCGCTTTCGAATTTTAAATAATGATCATCACTGTCGTCCCATCGTTTGATCCTAATTTTAGTAAGTCCCATTTCCCGTTCTTCAATAACTAGAAAATCTCGGAATATTTCGATGCCCTCCAAGTAAACTTCAGGCCGATGATCGATTACCGTTTCCCAATTTTCCTTAAGTCCTTTTTCGATGGGGCAACGCATCAAACAGAAGTTTTGCGCCTTATTGTAATTGGTCCGGATGTACCAATGATCTCCAAAGTGCGCTACTGAGTATTCTAAATCTCTTTCTCTCGGTTGGATTAATGCAAATTGACCTTCGGGCCGGGAGGCAGACAGATATCGGTATTCATTTGAAACCGTGCTATGGCTTCCGATGATTATGTATTCCTGGCTTTTGCTTTTGTAACAAGAGCAAATAAAGGTCGGGTCCTCTTCCGTATAAATTTCCTTATCCGAGCTGACTTTAGTTCCAAACTGGTGTCGTAGAACCTTAAAGGCTCTTAATGTTTCGTCTTTTTGGGTGTAGAATATGAATTTGCCGTCGCTGCTCCAAGAGCAAGAGCCGGTATTATTTTCCAAATGCTCTTCCAGTATTTCGCCCGACTCTAGGTTTTTGAAGTGTATGGAATTGATTCGCCTGCCTACTGTATCAAGTCCAAAGGCTAGCCATTGGTTATCAGGTGAAATACTCATACCTCCTACTTGATAATACTCATGCTCGGATGCCCCCACATTAGCATCTAAAATTATCTCCTCAGTAGCTTCCATGCTCCCTTGCTTCCGACAATAAATAGGGTGCTCTTTTCCTTGATCATAGCGCACATAATACCAATAGTTATTTCGGAAATAAGGAACAGAGCTGTCGTCTTCCTTAATCCGAGCTTTCATTTCTTGAAAAAGATCTTCTTCAAATCCCTTTATATGAGCCGTTTGCTTTTCGCGATAAGCATTTTCAGATTCCAAGTAGGCGATAGTCTCGGGGTTTTCCCGCTCACGCAACCAGAAATAGGGGTCGATGCGTTTGTGGTTATGCATGGTAAGTTCATGCAATATTTCTTTGGCTTGTGGAATGAGCGTTTCCTTCTCCATTAATTTATGATGCTTTTTGGGTAAAGGTCTGAATTTTCAGGCTTACTCAATTATTAATGCGAGTACCATTGGATAATACTTATCTTGCGCATGAACTAATTAAATTAAAATGAATACTAGCGGTATGCTACGCGATGGTGCTCTTGACGGCAAAGTAATTATGATTACAGGCGGAGGTACTGGATTGGGTCGTTCCATGGGTGAATATTTTTTGGAGCTCGGTGCAAAATTGGCAATCTGCGGAAGGAGAGAAGAGGTGTTGTCCAAGGCCGCCGAAGAAATGATGAAAGAAAAGGGCGGGGAGGTTTTTTACTTTCCATGCGATGTTCGTCAATTCGACCAAGTTGAAAAAATGCGCGACGCCGTTTTAGGGCATTATGGCAAGGTTGATGTTCTGCTCAATAATGCCGCTGGAAACTTTATAAGTCCAACCGAAAGGTTATCTCCAGGAGCTTTTGATGCGGTTATTGATATTGTGCTTAAAGGGACTAAAAACTGTACGCTGGCCTTTGGGAAGCATTGGATTAAGTCTGAGGAAAAGGGTAAAGTGGTTTTAAATATTACTACGACCTATGCGGCAACAGGATCTGCCTTTGTTGTTCCATCGGCCATGGCTAAAGCTGGTGTTTCAGCCATGACACGTTCCTTAGCTGTAGAGTGGGCTCGATATGGTATTCGATTCAATGCTATTGCTCCAGGACCCTTTCCTACGGAAGGAGCATGGAGTCGTTTATTACCGGGCGATATTCCCGATATGCTTAAAATTGAGAACCAGGTACCACTAAAAAGAGCGGGAGAACGACAAGAGTTAGCGAATTTAGCTGCCTTTTTGGTCAGTGATTTTGCCGCCTATATGAACGGTGAAATCGTTACAATTGACGGTGGTGAATGGCTACTTGGAGCGGGTGAGCTTAATTTCTTAGAGGCAGTACCTGATGAGATGTGGGATTGGATTGGTGAGGCAACACGCAAGGGAAAATGAGAAAGGCACTAGTTCTTGTTTTAGCAGTATTTTTTTCAGCGTGCAAAACGGGGACCCTTGAAAAACCTTTTGATTGGCAAGGTCATCGTGGTGCGCGCGGTGAGGCGCCAGAGAATACTATTCCAGCAATGCTTAGGGCATTGCAAGAGGGTGTAGTTAGTCTTGAAATGGATGTGGTGATAAGCGCCGATTCGCAAGTGGTGGTTTCTCATGAGCCCTTTTTAAACCCAGAAATTTGCTTAGGTAAGAATGGCCAAGAACTTTCGGATAGCTCGAAAATCAATTTATTTAAGCTGACCTATGCTCAGATTGAGTCTTTTGATTGCGGGTCCAAAAAGAATCGCGGATTTCCAGCGCAAAGCAGCCAAAGAGCAGTTAAGCCTAGGCTGATTGATTTACTAAGTGCCTGTGAGGAGTCCTCCCTGATGATGGGTCGTGATTTGCCTTATTATAATATTGAGATAAAATCACGTCCAGAATGGGATAATTCCTTTAGTCCTGATTATAAAACCTTTACAGATTTAGTTCTTGCCGTTTTAGATAAGGCAAGTTTAGGTAAGCGTCTGATAATTCAGAGCTTCGATGTACGTGTCTTGCAGTATTTACATGAGAATCGTCCTGATATTCGATTGGCTTATCTTATTCCAGAAGATGCTTTGAGTTTAAAGGAAGAACTTACTGAACTTGGATTTGTACCCAATATTGTTAGTCCTCATTATAGTTTGGTTAATACCAAATTCCTTCGTGATTTAAAAGCCCTAAACGCTATGGTGATTCCTTGGACGGTAAATGAAATTGAGGAAGCACAGTGCCTTAAGTCTCTAGGTGTTGATGGAATTATTACCGACTATCCGGCCCGATTAATTAGTGCTTTAGGAAAATTCTAAGCTTTAGCTTTTAACTCAAATTCTTGAGCTCTATGATGATCGCCTATTCTTTGGCAGATAGTTGCCATTAAAGAATAGACTTCGCTAGCATCCTCCTTATTAAAATGATCTTTAATCCAAAGGATTAACAGCGATTCAGCTGCTTTTAATGTACTATTGTCCAAGTGTCTACTCAATAAATCCGCCTGCTTGATGAGTGCTTTGGCTTGCAATTCTGGACTTGCCTCTCGGTAATTTTTGTAGAACTCACCGTGTGTTTGCTCGTCCCAGTTTTTATTGGAGTACCATTTCATTATTTGTTACGAATTCGGGCTAAACCCAATTTTGCAGGTTGGTACAAAGGCAATAGCTCCAGCGATTTTAAATAGTCTTTTTCGGCATTAATGACATCACCTAACATTTCGTAAGCAAATCCCCTTCCGTAAAAGGCTTTGTAGTTATTGTCGGGCTTTGCTTCAATGGATTTTGTGAAGTAGTTTTTAGCTTCACGATAATCCTTTACAGTTGTGGTGAAGATGTAGCCCAAATTGTAATAGCTGTCTGAATCGTACGGGTTTAATTGAGTGGCTTTAGTATACTGTTCAATAGCCTTATTGATTTCATCTTGATCCATGTAGTAAACACCCAATTTGTAATGAATATCCCATCGCTCTGGGCTAATCTTTAGAATGCGATTGTAGTAGTATGGAGCTAGTGTGTCCCCTTTGTTCGCTAGAGTAACACCCATTAAGTCTAATGCCTCTACATATTGTTGGTCCAGTTCTGTGGCTCTTTGAATAAAAGTTAAGGCCAGGTTGGTGTCTTGCACACCATCTCGAATAACAACGCCTTTTAGCAGGTGTGCTTCGGCGTTATAAGCGTCAATTTCAATAGCTTGGTTTAAGAACTCTAGCGCAGGTTTGTAGTCTTGAATACTGGCGTATAAACGACCAAGGTTTATGCGGCAATCCACAGCTTTTGGATTGTTGTTGGCGCAGGATAACCAGGCATCTCTAGCTTGTCGACTTTGATTACGGCGCATGTAAAGGTCACCCAACAATAAAAGCATTTCGGCATTTGTAGAGTCTATTTCCTTAGCTCTTTGAAAATCGAATAATGCATTCTGTAAGTCCCCTCTTTGCAATCTCTTTGCGCCTCTTAAAACGAGTGCTTCAATGTTGTTGGGATCTTGTTGTAAGACTGCATCCAATGAGTCTAGTCTTTCGGGAGCCTGCTCTTGATTTTGAAGAAGTGGATTGTCTTCGCTTTTTGCATTTTGCAAGTTTTCTTTTTTGGCCGGTTCGTTGGAATTACAAGCAGAAACCAAGATGGTCAGAGAAAGAAAAAGGAGGTGACGTAATCTTATCATGATACGAAAGTAAAAAGCCGGCTTGAAACCGGCTTTAGTAGTTTATTTTTCGTTGATGCTTACTTTGATTTTAGCCTCTATTTCATCAGCTAATTCCGGGTTGTCTTCTAACAATTGACGAACAGCGTCTCTACCTTGACCTAATTTCGTGTCGCCATAGCTAAACCAGCTTCCTGATTTTTTCACAATTTCATGCTCTACTCCAAGGTCAATAATTTCTCCCACTTTAGAAATTCCATGACCGTATATAATATCGAATTCGGTTTGACGGAATGGTGGAGCAACCTTGTTTTTCACCACTTTCACGCGAGCTCGGTTTCCAGAAACACCTTCTGCATCTTTAATTTGAGAGATACGACGAATATCAAGTCGAACCGAGGAATAGAACTTCAAGGCATTACCACCTGTGGTAGTTTCGGGATTACCGAACATTACTCCAATTTTTTCACGTAGTTGGTTAATGAAAATACAGCAACAATTGGTTTTACTAATGGTTCCAGTTAGTTTACGTAATGCCTGAGACATCAAACGAGCTTGAAGCCCCATTTTACTATCTCCCATCTCACCTTCAATCTCGCTCTTTGGCGTAAGTGCGGCTACTGAGTCGATAATTAGTAGATCAATCGCTCCAGAACGAATAAGGTTGTCTGCGATTTCCAAAGCTTGTTCACCATTGTCTGGTTGCGAGATTATTAACTCTTCTGTGTCAATGCCAAGGTTTTCCGCGTAATTGCGATCGAAAGCGTGCTCAGCATCAATAAAGGCAGCAATGCCACCCTGTTTTTGCACTTCTGCAATGGCGTGTAGCGTGAGCGTAGTTTTACCTGAACTTTCGGGACCGTAGATTTCCACAATTCTTCCTTTCGGGTATCCTTCAACGCCAAGTGCTATATCTAGACCTAATGAGCCGGATGGAATAGTGTCGATTTTTTCAACTGGACTATCTCCCATTCTCATTACGGCACCTTTGCCGTAGGTTTTGTCCATCTTGTCTAGGGTAAGCTTTAGTGCTTTTAATTTGGCGTTTTTGTCGTCGCTCATTTTGTCTACGTATTTGGAATACAAATATAAGATGCTTTAAGTTCCTTACATAAAGAAAAAAGGCTCAAACATTTTAATGCTGAGCCTTAAGTGCTTTTAAATGTTTAAAGTGTGGATAGTTAATCTTTCAATTCTACGGTTTTCCCACTTTTAGCTTCTAGCATTTCACGTAATCGCTGAATTTCGGCTTCGGAGCGATTCTGCAGTTCTTTTTGAAAAGAAGCGTGTAAGTCTTCAATTTCTTCTGTACTGAAATGAGTAAAAAATTGGTTGGCAAAAGCAGATTTAAGTCCTTTTTCGCCACGGATAGCAATTTGATTTTTTAAATACTCTGCTACCTGTTTAGGAGTATGAGCTGATTTTGGTGCTCTAGACATTCAATCAATTTTTAAATGTTTCTAATTTATTCTTTCCCGAATCGGGTATACAAATTTATATAATTTCGATTAACCTGAAATAATGGTGTTGTTAATTATATTTTTTGATTTTAAAAAGTGCCATAAGAATACCTGTAAATTCGATATATAATGCTTTCAAAAACCTATAGTAGTGCTGTTTTAGGCGTAGAGGCTTCGATTGTCACAGTTGAGGCCAATGTGGGGCGTGGGATCAATTACCATTTGGTAGGCTTGCCAGATTCAGCGATAAAAGAAAGTCAGCACCGGATCTATGCAGCCCTTTTAAATAATCGTTACAAATGGCCCGGCCTTCGTATTACTATTAACTTATCTCCCGCGGATATTCGTAAAGAAGGTTCGGCATATGATCTTCCTATTGCAATGACCATTTTGTCGGCATCAGGTCAAGAAAAGCTTAGAGGTTTAACCGAATATTTATTTGTTGGTGAGCTTTCATTGGATGGTGATTTATTACCCGTACGGGGTATTTTGCCAATCGTATTACAGGCTAAAAACAACGGCTTTAGATATGTTGTGATACCTAAAAAGAATAGTCTGGAAGCTTCCGTTGTGGAGGGTATTAAAATATTCCCAGCATCCAATTTAGTAGAGGTGTTAGATCATTTTAAGGGAAAGAGGCTTATTCCACCTCAAAATACTCTAAGTAAGATAAGCGTGGTTGGATTAGATGAAAAGGGACTTCCTGATTTTTCAGAAGTGAAAGGTCAGGTTAATGTTAAAAGAGCTCTAGAGGTTGCAGCAGCCGGAGGTCACAATGTTCTTCTGATTGGGCCGCCTGGTGCAGGGAAGACAATGCTTGCAAAAAGAATGGCGGGTATCCTTCCAGCGATGAACCGTCTTGAGGCCATTGAAACTACTAAGGTCCATTCTGTTGCTGGTAAGTTGAGCTCCAAACAGAGTTTAGTGACAGAAAGGCCCTTTCGTTCTCCGCATCATTCTATTTCCGATGTTGCTCTTGTAGGAGGTGGTGCTTATCCTCAGCCCGGCGAGATTAGCCTGGCGCATAATGGAATATTGTTTTTAGATGAGTTGCCGGAGTTCAAAAGATCGGTCCTGGAGGTCCTAAGACAGCCTATGGAAGAGCGGAAGGTTACTATTAGTCGAGCTCGAATTTCTGTTGACTTCCCCGCCTCCTTTATGTTGGTTGCCTCTATGAATCCCTGTCCTTGTGGTTATTTTAATCATCCTGAAAGAGAATGTGTGTGCTCACCGGGGGCAGTTCAGAAGTATTTGACGAAGATATCCGGTCCTTTATTGGATAGAATTGATTTGCATGTTGAGGTAACACCGGTAAGTTTTGAGGCAATATCCTCTACAACAAAGGAGGAAAATAGTCTCCTTATTCAGGAGAGGGTCGAAGGAGCACGAAAGTTCCAGGAAGAACGCTTTAATTCAAGTCAAGAGATCTTTTTTAATTCCCAGATGAGTAGTTCTCAATTGCGGAAGGTCTGTGTTTTGGATGATGCTAGTCGAGCCCTTCTTAAACGGGCAATGGAACGTTTAAATTTAAGTGGCAGGGCCTATGATCGCATATTAAAGGTGGCGCGAACGATAGCTGACTTAGAAAGGTGTCAAAGTATAAGAGCTAGTCATATTGCTGAGGCTGTTCAATTCCGTAGTTTAGATAGAGAATTATGGGCCCAGTAAAAAAATGCACTCTCCGGTAATAATTCAACTGGACTTGCAACTAACCTTTTAAATCAATAAAAACATGGAAATGAAAAAATTGGTATTAGGGTTGGTAGTCTTTCTCTTGAGTTTAAACGGCAAAGCTCAGGAGGGAGGACTCTTTTGGAGGCTCACATCGGCAGAAGGAAAGCAATCGTATTTGTTTGGAACCTATCATCTAATGGGGTCTGACTTTGTGAAAGAGGATCGGCCTGAAGTATTAAGTGCTTTTGAGTCATCTGAAAGCTTGGTGGTTGAAACTGTCATTGATAGTACGAAGCTTCCAAGTATGATGTCCTATTATGTAATGCCTAAGCATTCCATTGAAGCTTTGGTAAGTGAAGAAGATTACACTTTACTGAAGGAGAAGTTAGAGCCAGTTATGGGTGCTCCTTTAAAGGCTTTGGATAAGCTTAAGCCAGCGGTGCTATCAACTGCTTACACCTTACATGTAATGCAGAGGGTAACACCAGATTCATTACAAAGGGAGGGATTGCCTTTAGATTTGTTTTTTGCAGATCAAGGGAAACGGAATCATAAGGTAATTCATACGCTAGAGAGTATGGAGGAGCAGATGGAAGTCTTAATGAATTCTCAGACTCCTGAGGAGCAGATGAAAGAGTTATTACGCTTAGTTAAAGAGGAGCAAGGCACCTTCGAGGACGCACAAAATTTAGTGGCGGCCTATATTTCTGACGATTTGAGTCGGATTGAAGGATTAGGTGAAGATTATGAGGAAGTTTCGGGTAATATGGATGCTCTAATAGTAAAGCGCAACCGTAATTGGATCCCGAAATTGAAGAAGATTTTGAATGAAGGTAATAGTTTTATTGCGGTCGGAGCCCTGCATTTGAGCGGCGAAGAAGGGCTAGTGGAGTTACTTCGAGCGGAAGGATTTAAATTAGAGGCGCTTTAATTAATAAGCTTTGACTTTGGAGTCTAGGGAAAGAGAGTTTGTTCAGCTCCTTGAGGAGCATAGCGGAATCATCTATAAGGTTACAAGAATGTATGCGGCCAATCGAGATGATGAGCAGGATCTGCGTCAGGAGGTGATTTACCAGGCTTGGCGTTCTTTTGAGAAGTTCAAAGGGGATTCTAAGTTTTCTACTTGGCTGTACCGTGTCGCCTTAAATACTGCTTTAACCCACCATCGTAAAAAGGAGATTGATAAAAGTGAAGGTTTCGACTCAGATTGGCAGGTTGAGCCAAGTAGTGATGAGCGAGCTATGCTTATGCGACATGTTCGTGCGCTGAATGACGCAGAGAAGCTAATTATAATGCTTCATTTGGATGGCTATTCGAATGAAGAAGTGGCGATGATTTCAGGTCTTTCGAAAAACCATCTAGCTGTTAAACTTCATCGCGTAAAGGAAAAACTAGTTAAAGCAATTAAAGAGGAAGAAGATGAAAATTGAAGATACTTGGAAAAGCATTGATTCGCCTCTTAGTACAGATGAGATTCAAAAAGGCTTGAAGACCAAGCCAGCAGATGTTCTTAGAAAATTAAATAAGCGTTTATGGTGGAAAATAGCTTTTACGGTGCTTTTTACACCTGTTTATATCGCTATGGTATTTTATCTTACCGATTGGTTACCTCAATTACTTTTTGGCATCTTGGCGTCTTTTCATATTGTTGGACTGGTGTTTTACATCCAGCGCTATCGAAAAGCTAAGCAATTGAATATGGCTTCCTCGAATGTGGTAGAAACTTTAAAGTTATACGCTATAAATGTGCGTTCTACAATTAGATTGGAAGAATTATTAGGATTAGTGCTTTATCCAATCGCAGGATCGGCAGGATTCTTCTTTAGCTTGCTTGAGAAAATGAGCTTGGAAGAGGCCTTAAATGATCAAAGGATTTGGATAGTGCTCTTAATTTCTATTGTGGTGATTACTCCACTTGCCCATTTGCTGGCCCGTTGGATGAATAAAAAAACCTTCTCAAAACTACTTAAACAGCTTGATGAGAGGATTTATGAGTTGGAGCGAGATTAGAAGAGTTCTCGAATTTTGGGATCGGGTGCGTTGTTGGTCCACTTTAATGGCCCATCGCACTCGATTTCAATAACCATCGTTTTCTCCTTATTGCCAAAATTTTCGAGTAAGGTCTTTTTCCAATAATCGTAATTATCCTCTTCGAAGTACTTGCACTCGTAATTGCATATAACAATACTTTGCGGGTTTATTAGAATAATGGTTGGTGTGGCGTATTCGTAAGTACGGACGGGTCTGCTAGGTCGAATGGTTTTACCTTCAATGAACTCCTTCATCCAGTACTTCAATGCGTATTTGCGATCCAATTCGGTTTCATAATGGTAAAAGAGGAAATAAAACTCCCTTTCAGTGGTATAGCCTAAGGTGTTCTCAAATTCTGCTTTGCTTTCTAGCATGAAAAAGTCCTTGTAAGAGTAGGGCTCATTTTCCAGGCTTCCAATTTCGCGAGCTCGAATATTTAAATATTTCTTCTCGTAATCCGCGCTGTGTTTAGCAATGAATTTATTGATAGCATTTTTTAGAGCCTCTTCCGAGTTTAGGTCTTGAGAATTAGACACTTTGGGTAAGGCTAAAAAAAATATTAGGCTAAGGATAAGCGAAACTTTGCCGTAAAATTGCTCTTTTTTCAAGTATAATTTATTTAAACTCATGATTATCAGGGAAATAAAATAGTTTTTTTTCTATAAATAGGCTCTATATTTGAAGGGAGTAGAGTTTTCAAATGTTTCATGACATGACCTTTTTGGTCTAAATAGTTCCGGGGGAGCCTGGGACTATTTATTTTTATACCATGAAAGCCTTATCAATATTACGGAAAGTCCTTTTCATTAGTTTGTTTTCGTCGACTTTAAGTGCGCAAATTGTTAATGTTGAGAATCTCAGAATGGCTGCCGATACCAGTGCTTGGCGATTTCAAAGTAATTTTGATTTAAATATTTTCAGGAATACTACAACGGTTATGGAGCTGGAGCACGATCTGGCCTTGCGCTATAATTTTGGTCCTAATCGGTTTATTTTCTTAAGCTCATTGCACTTCAATTCTACTCAAGAGCAAAGTTTTGCGCAATCTGGATTCTTCCACCTTAGGTATGTTCGATCTTTAAATAACTGGCTTTCATTGGAGGCCTTTACTCAATATCAGACCGACCGACCACTGAAGATTGAAACCAGACAACTGCAAGGGTTTGGTCCGCGCTTTCGATTAGCCAAGAGTAAGTCCTTTTCATTATTTACAGGACACCTATTCATGTACGAGTTTGATCAAGAGCTTAGCACTGAGATTGAACACCGAGATTGGCGTTTAAGCTCCTATTTTAGTATGGACTGGATCGTAAAGGAATCGATGGCCTTAACAAGCGTTTTTTATTATCAGCCTAGACTAGATAAGCTCGATGATTTTCGGTTTAATTGGCAGAACCAACTCGCTTTTAAATTCAGTAAGCATTGGGCTTTTACTCTGGAAGCTACTTTGTTTTACGATGCGAACCCCGTTATAGACCCAGCGATTCCCAACTTCACTTATAAATTAACTAATGGAATTAAGGTTGATTTTTAAAGTATTACAAAGTCTCCATCTTGCCACATTTTCTTTAGCTCTGGAGGCCAGCCAAAATTATTTTCGCTGAATCGGTTTAGTTCTTGTCGGCTTTCGGGTGACAATAGTTCTTGAATCTGGTCTAGGATGTCGTCGCTTAATACCATTGGGCTTTCCAAAAGTTTGGTCCCTCGACAAACCGCTACTACTTGGTATTCCTTGCTATCTGTGGTTAATTTACCGCTTAAGCTGCATTTGCCAGAATCAAAGCTTAGGCTTATATCCAATCCAGTTTCTTCCATCTCTCGCATTTTGGACATCATAAATTGATCGATTCGTTGCCGAGATTCTACGCTAAGCTCTGAGCGCGCTTCTTCCATGCAGGTTTGACAGAGAGCAAAGTCAAATAGGGCTTGCGGTTTTTCATTTGGATAATTTTTAAACACTTTTTGGATGCCGTAGATGTAGCTGTCTGAAAATTCTGTCGCGCAAATTTTACAGGCTTTATGAGGCTGTTTCGAGTCTTCGTTGTAGAGTTGATTCGGGATGTCTTTTTCCTCCATGTAACAAATGTAGGGAATCGAGAGGTAGTCTTTAGAGCAGACTTTTGATAAGCTCATCGCCTAAGTTGGCGAGCAGATAGGCCAGGCCAATGGCTGGGATTAGTCGAGTCCAAATCCCCTGGAAAAACTCCTTTTTCTCTTTTGTGTAAATAAAGGAGCTGGAGACCAAACCTATCATTGCCATACTGAAGCCTGCGAATAATAGGGTCATGGCCCCAGGTAATAGGAGTAGCTTAAACATGATGCCAATGCATAGGATGGAAAGGCTCCACGAAAACCCTAAGCTTCCCAGTATTCGTCTTTTTGAAATACCTTGGTAAGATTCTCTTTTCAAAGCTCTTTTAAGGGTTACTTTATTAAAGAGAGGAATCCCCAAGAAATAGTAGATGCTGGCTAAAACGGTGCAGGTCAGCGTTAATAATAGATCGCCTCCAGGTGTGCCTGTGGCTTTAAGTAACAGGGATGCTAGAAAAAGAATGAGAAAGATTCGTTCGAATTTTTGCATTCCGCTTTGATTTTGTGCGAAGATACTAAGTAGAAGCTTTTAGCCTGGGACTCATGGGGGATTTGAGCCTCAGGACCTATAAACGAAAAAACCCACGCTATTGCGTGGGTTTTCTTCTTTGTGGGCGATACTGGATTCGAACCAGTGACCCCCTGCTTGTAAGGCAGGTGCTCTGAACCAGCTGAGCTAATCGCCCTTTCGTTTTGGGACGGCAAATATAAAAGGCTTTTTTTATTTAGTAAGCAGAGAAGGCTTGAAAAATTTTGAAAAATGTGCAAATGCTTGTTTTTCAAATAAATTAATCTTTAAAAATCTGAGTTTCGGGCTCATTGCCTTCGCGTAAAGTGCCTCTTAGCATACCATCTGTATTAAAGGAGCTTATAAAATTACCTTTAGCATCAATACCTATAACTCCTCCTGCTCCTCCTTGCTCCTTAAGAATTTGCTGAACTACTATATCGGCCATTTTTTGCCCATCCTGTTCTTGCAATTCGTAGCGTGCTCCAATTTGATAGGCTACAGAGTTGCGAATAAAATATTCACCATGTCCAGTGCAGCTTATTCCAACGG
Organism: Croceimicrobium sp.; assembly: GCA_965658275.1. Classification (GTDB taxonomy): domain Bacteria; phylum Bacteroidota; class Bacteroidia; order Flavobacteriales; family Schleiferiaceae; genus Croceimicrobium. The sequence continues at coordinate 27,267 of CBFHRN010000002.1, read as the reverse complement.
TTTTGTTGTTAGCGTAGGTGCCTGCTCCGATTATGGGAGAATCACCTATGCGTCCATGTCTTTTTCCCATCATGCCTCCTGTAGAGGTGCCGGCCGCTATATTACCGTCTTTATCTCGTACAACGCAACCCACAGTGCCCATTTTAAAATCTAGTAAGGTGTCGGCATAAGAATGGCTCTTGCGCCAGCGATTCCAGTCCTTAATTTTGTTTTCGGTAATAAAGTAGTTTGGATCTACTTTGGTTAATTGCATCGCAAGGGCAAAAGAGTCTGCTCCCGCCCCGGATAGAAGCACATGGGGCGAGTTTTTCAAAACCGCCAAGGCGGCAGTGATAGGGTTTTTAATGCAGCTCAAGCCAGCTACCGCTCCGGCTGCTAGGTTGCTCCCATCCATGATGGAAGCGTCTAAAGAGGCCACGCCGTCGTAAGTCAGAACGGCGCCTTTTCCTGAGTTGAAGATGGGGTTGTCTTCCATGCTCTGAATAACAAGGCTTACGGTTTCTATGGCGCTAAGGCCATTTTTTTGAGCGCTGTCGCCAATATGAAGTGCGCGATCAAGACCTTGGTGGAATTCGTCAATTTGGATCTTCGTAAGTCGATCTGGCCTCAATCCATTTCCGGCCCCGCCATGAATAATAATGGAATATTGGGCATTGCAGTATCCATATAAGAGAAGCCCTACAAAGGTGAAAATCGTGCGCATTTACGAAATTGATTCTTGTTCTCCCGCAAGATAGCCTTTCCACAGTTTTTTCGCAGCGGCTACAAAGTGTTCGTTTTTCGATTTTCCGCAACCACTCAGTTCTATGTAAGATCGTCCTTCTTCAGGAAAGGTGTGGAGCGCGCAATGGCTTTCGCTTAAAAGCCACATTGAGGTGTAGCCTTGAGGTTTAAAATGATGTTCGCTGAAGTTCATGATTCCATAACCAGAGTCCTTAAGGAGCTTCTCAATTTGTGGCACCAGTTCTTCCTGATCCGTTCGATCAATCCAAAATCGGTAATTATAGATTTTACTCCTCTCCATCTTAATACAGATCCCAGTTGCCTTTTAAATAATATCGATACAAAACGGGGTCTTGAATGTGATTGATTTTAATGCTGTCTGTTACTTCAAAATAAATATCCTTCCCAAAAGAGCTCATCAATAACATCGCCTCTTGATTAATCCATTTGGTATCAATTCCTTCGAAGTTTAAACCACGAGCTCGCTCTTTAAGCCGGCCTTGGCTCCAATCCGATTTTTGACCCAAAATCCAGCCCCACTCGCCTAGGGTTAATACATGATTGTGAAGGGCTAAGGTTTCAAATCCAGCAGAAGCCATGGTTTGATCGATACAGCGATAAGCTTGAGTGGCAAAGTAAGGGCTGCCTGCTTGGGTTATGAGGCTTCCATGGGGCCTTAAATTCAATCTACATAAATCGTAGAATTCCTTGGTGTACATTCGGTTGAGTTCGACACTGCGAGGATCAGGCAAGTCTACTATTATTACATCATACATTTTCCCACCTTGCTCAAGGAAATTGAAGGCATCGGTGTTAACGATGCTAAGCTTTGAGCTGCTCATGGAAGAATCGTTCATTTCTGTTAGAACGGGGTGTCTTTGAGCAAGACCCGTCATCATGGAGTCAAGGTCTACTAAAGTGATGTTTTCGACTTTATCGTATTTAAGGATTTCGCGAACGGCGCAACCATCCCCGCCACCTAGGATCAATACGTCCTTCACTTGATTGCTAAGCTGCATAGCGGGATGCACTAATGCTTCATGGTACTTGTCTTCGTCTAAAGAACTAAGTTGTTGATTGCCATTGATGAATAGCCAATAATCATTCTTCCACTGGGTGATTACAATTTTCTGGTATTTGCTCTGCTCGGAGTAAACTACCTTGTCTTTGTAGCGCGTTTGCTCACCAAAGAGGATGATTTCTTCACCCTTTAAAATGCCAGAAAGCATCAGAAGCGATAATAGAACTGCCGTGATTCCAATTTGCTTGCTTCGTTTTGCAGAAATCTCCTTTCTAACCGTGAAATACAAAAGTAGAGCAACACATAAATTAATAAAGCCTAAGATGAAGGGGGTGTAGGTGAGGCCTAGAATAGGAAGGCCCACAAAAGCGAAAAATAAGCCTCCTACAAGTGATCCGAGGTAATCTTTCTCCATTACCGAAGCGACGTTAATCTTCAGGCTTTCAAACTCTTCGTTTAACCGGATGACTAGGGGTATTTCCAGGCCTATCAGTAAGCCTATCAATATGCTCATTCCGTAAATAATAAAGCCAACATATTCGGTTAAGCCAGCTGCGGAATAGGCTACGAGGGAGGAAAAAGAGACCAATAAACTCAGAAGAAACTCTACGCCGATAAATTTCAATAATAGGTTTCCCTCAATGAATTTAGATAAGCGCGAGCCTAATCCCATGCTAAATAGCATAACCGATACAATCAAAGACCACTGTACGGCTGAGTCACCAATAAAATAGGTGGCCAAAGTAGATAGGATGTATTCTGCTACGATACCCGAAAGTCCGGTAGCAAATAAAGCGAGTTTAAGGGCGGGCGAACGTTTCAATTTAGATGCACCAAACAATTAAAACGCTACCTCCGATATAGGATAAAGCTTCAATTAAACCGGCTCCTACATTCGGTTTGTCTTGATGAGCAATTTCGTCGTTCATTTTGCGACCAGGTAATAAAATGCGATCTACTAAGGTTCGGATTAATGGAAGTATGATTAAGCCAATGCCTACTTCGTAAGCAACTTCCATCATGGTTTCGTCCCAAGATTCGAAATCGCCCATTAGGCCATTTCGGATTAGATTACCCACGGCAATTATCAATCCCGCGAAGGCCAATCCTGCTGCATTGTTGTCTTTTTCAATTTCAGCATGAAGCGAGTAGGGGGTTAGCTTATCAAACAGCCATGTAGCAACTACGATGAGAACTTGACCAATGATCCAATACGCTACGGCAGTATAGATTCCGAAGGCTAGGTTTCCACTTTCACCAGTAATGGCTCCAAAAATGATTAAACCTGAAGCTAAATAATTAGCCCCCTCGATAATTCCCATACCTGCATTTCGATCCTCGGTAATTTCCTTCCAAATTGAAAATTTCGACAAGTTTATTTTGTCGATTATTATCGAAGATAAGTTGAGAAGAACAATGCCAAGGAGTCCAAAAATCGCCATGTCTTCAAGGTCTGTTTGAAGTCCTAAGGATTCTCCATGTAGGACACTGCCAACAACGGTAAGTAAACCGGCAAAGTAGCCAACATAGGCGAAGGAGAAAGCTAAATTGTCTTTTTCGGTAAGCTCTTTGGAAACATTTATCCCAGATTTACTCCATTTAAAAAACCATTTTCCGATGTAAAGTAAAAGAAGGGAGCTGGCCAAATAGATGGCGAATAAGGCAAGGCTGTTGAGCCATTCGTTTGCGATAAGTTCTGTTGTCATCTTTTACTTTTTTTATTTACCTCCACCGAATCCTCGGCCTCTTGAACTAGATCCAGAGCGGAAGCGTGATCCGCTGCGCGTGCGACTACTGCTGCGTTGAACTTTAGATCGGATTCTACTCTTAAAGCTGCTTCCTTTGGAGTTCCAGGTGGATTTGGAACTGCGACCAGAAACATGGCTTCCGGAAGTTCCAAATCGAGATCCTCCATTGGAACCCCTACCGTAATACGTTCGGCCATAGGGGTAGTAATTGCGACGATAATCGTACCAGCCACCATAGAAAATGGGAGAGTATCCAAATCCTAAGAAACTTCGCAACATGGCATATTTGCCGTAAAACTCCCAGAAGCTAGTGCCGTCGGATTGTTTACGCCATTGCCCATATTTCTCATTTCCTACATATTGGTTGTATCCCGGGGGACTTACTTTTTTATCTACCGTTCCATTGCTTTTGGAAACGATAGTCATACCCATATTATCAATATGTTCATTAAAGTAAGCCGCGCTTACGAGCGTCCAATCTGTAGTTTCAGTTTCGATGGTGTCTGCGCCAACAGGTTCTTTTAGGATGCGGTATTGATGAAGATATTGGTCTTTATCTTCATCGTAATTCATGTCGTACAGAACAATCGAGAAATCCGGGATTTCGGTCATGTTTTTTATTAAATCATCAACCGGATTTTTCATAAAACCTGGTCCGCCCCCCCCACATGCTTGCAGGAGAGCTATGGCAAGTCCGAGTCCGAAAAGGGTTCTTAGGCGCTTCATAGTTTAAAGTTTTCGAGGTAAAATATCTGATATTTCGTGTTTAGCCAATACACGTCCTAACGAGGCTTCAAAGGATCGCTCTCCCCATTGTTCGATGCTAAGGTTAAAGTGCTCGGTTTCATCGTAATACTCCCAGGTAATAAATTCTTGCCACTGGTCATCGGGTTCTCCTTTTTCATGAAAATAGCCTGGGCATTCTTCATCGAGGTAATAGGTTGTAGAATCGTATACTATCGTCTTCGGAGGTCGTTCCTTAGTTACTATTTCTTCGGCGATATCACCTTCAATTTTGGCTAATGGTATTTTTTGGGACCAGACCATTTCTACTTCATCATCTTCCTCTACCGCAAGGTAATAGGTTTCGGTGCCGTCGTATACTTTGAATTCTTTGGAGAAGTCTTCGTCTCCCCAGTCGTATTCATAGACGGCCTGTACTTCCCAAGACCGCAAATCGTATTCAAAGATAAAGCCGAGGTCTAAGTCGAGAGCAGTTCTGCTAAACGGCTTGGGTTCATCGTCCTTTTTTCCAAAGAGGTTTTTAAAGAAACTCATGGTTTAAAATTAAAAGCGGGGTCAACGACCCCACCTTTGTTACGATTTGTTCTGATTTAATTTTGCTTTTAAAGCGGCAAGATCGTCGCTAGCTGGACTTTCATCTTCCAAGGCGCGGTCGATTTCTTCGTCCAAACTCCTGCTTTCATTCGCGATTTCGCCATAACTTTCTGCTAAGGCCTCCTCTTCGGCGACTTTGTCTTTCATGCGTTCAAGCAAACTTACGGTAGAAGAGGAGTCGATTTGCGCCATTTGCTTGTTAATGTTTTTAGTGGCTGTACTTACTTTAACCCTGGCCTTTAAGGTTTTAAGCTCGTTTTCGTATTGCGAAATGGATTGACGCAAGCGCTTGATTTTACTCTCCATAGAGGCGATGTTTCCGTCAAACTTTTCTTTGTCGGTCGCCGCTTGGGTTGCCATGCCTTCATTGTCTTTTTTCTTGGTTAGCGCTTCCTGAGCCAATCGATCTGCCTCAGCAGTATCGAGTTCTCCTTTCTCCGCACGCTGTAATAGTAGAATGGCCTTTTTCTCATAGTCCTTTGCCTTCGAGCTGTAGGTGTTATGGTCATTACGAGCTCGGATAGCTAAGGCCTTGATTTCTGCTAGAGACTGTAGGGCTGTGTCCAGGTCTTTTTTAAGGTCACGGATGCCTTGTTCCGTCATTTTGATAGGATCCTCCAATTTGTTGAGGGCGGCATTAGTTTCGGCTTTACCGATATTGAAGATGCGTTTAAAAATACTCATGTCTTAGTTTTTTGAAAATTGAATTAATTCGTCCGAATACTCACTTAATAATAGTTCGAGGGAGTTAACAGAGCCCTCAATTTCGTTTTGATCTAGGTTTTCCAGTTGAAGCGTGTCACGGAAGACTACCTTTTTACCAGTATCGTCTAGTGCAAAAGCGCCATGAACAATATCTCGGTTTTTAATGAGCAGCTGCTTGTAAACCTCATGCTTGCCATCTTGAATTTCGAAAAGAAACTGTTCCATGATTAAAATAGGATCAGCAATGGCGATTACAAGATTGTGGATACCAGCGTCAGCCTTATCTACCACAAAAACTTCCTCTTCTTCACTTTGGAAGGTGATGCTATAATCTAAATCTAGTAGGTAGTCTTTTACGCGATTAAAATAATCTGCCATGGTCTGTTTTCGTTTTTGAGGGTTCGACAGGAATTAAAACAGGTACCAAATTAGTCTTTTTCGAAGGCCTTAAAAAGTTTTGAAAAAGAAAGAGCACGTTTTTCATTGATATTATTTTTAGTTTTACAGGGCTAAATTACTAATATTTTTAGTTTAGCCAATAATTTTAGCAAAATATTTTAGTGAAATGTCCTACGTAGGTAAGAATATTAAGAAAATACGATCGGTTAAAAACCTTAATCAGACCAAGTTTGCGGAACTTTTTGATTTAAAGCGCGCAAGTATTGGCGCCTATGAGGAAGGCAGGGCAGAGCCTAAAATTGCCACTCTTAGTCAAATTGCTAATCATTTTGGCATTTCTGTGGATGATTTGCTGCACAAAGAACTTTCGGTTAATGATCTGTACCATTTTGACATCTTTCAAAAGGACTATATCAAAAACAAGGGTAATCAGTTAAAGCCTTCCAAATTGCCAGTAAATTTGGCTTCGGTCTATTATATTGTTGAATCTAAGAGGGAGGATTATTTTAAGGGTTTGGAGCTTAGCAACTTTATAAAACTCAGTCTTCCAATTCCATCTATTGCTTCCGATTATATTGCTTTTGAATCTAATATTGGTAATCCTTGGTTGAATGCAAGCGGAGACTATGTCAACCTGCTTGTGTGCCGAGCGGCAAAGCAGGATGAATTGGCTCCCCTTGTGGGTAAAAGCTTTTTAATATGGAAGGAGGGGAGTTTCTTTTTTGGAATGCTCAGTGAAAAGGAGGCGTCCTTATGCTTGCGTGATTATAGGCATGCAGAGACTATTGAGGTGAGTCCGAGTGATTCTTGCTTTTTAGCTCTTTATGAAATGTCTAATTCCAAGTCTTAATGATCAAGCTCCGAAAAGTAATCGGCAACTACGAAAGTACTCCCTCCGATAAAAAGTAGATCATCGCTAAGCGTATTGGCTTTCGCTGCTTTTACAGCTGAGGCGACATCGGGGTATGATTTACCGGCGAGTCCAAATTTTAAAGCTTCGCGTTTTAATTCATCGCTATTCATGGCTCTGGGAATGCTCGCTTGCGTGAAGTAGTAAAAGGCGCTTTGGGGCATAACGCGTAAAATATCTTTTACCTGTTTATCGCCTACCATGCCCCATACAATGTGTAATTGCCGGTAACTGTGCTTTTTAATTTGATCAATCACCGCTTTTACCCCAGTTATATTGTGGCCGGTGTCGCATATCGTTAATGGCTGTTCTTGAATTATTTCCCAGCGGCCTTTTAAGCCAGTTAATGCTTTTACCTTTTTCAGGGCAGATTCTACATGACCTTTAATTTTCCATCCTAAGTCTTCAAGGCGATCAACGGCGCAGAACACCCCCCGCAGATTATTCTCCTGATAATCTCCTTTTAGATCAAGATCTAGATATAGTCTAGAGGAAGCAACTTCATCAGTTGCAAAATAGATGGGAGCATGAAGTTCTTCTGCCTTGGTTTGAAAGACAAAATCGCATTCCGTTTGTCTTTCGCTGATAACGACCGGCACTTTTTCCTTAATGATGCCTGCCTTTTCGCCAGCAATTTTGGCGAGTGTATCCCCTAGGAATTGGGTATGGTCTAATCCTATATGGGTAATTAGGCTTAAATCAGGGCGAATCACATTGGTGCTATCCAAGCGTCCACCCATACCGACTTCTATAATGGCAATGTCTACCTCCTCCTTGCGAAAATGGTCAAAAGCCATTCCAACTGTCATCTCAAAGAAGGATAGTCCGATCTCCGTAAACTCTCTTTGGTATTGGTCTACAAATTCAATCACGGAATTTTCACTTATCACTTCGCCGTTGATGCGGATACGCTCTCGGAAATCTACCAGATGAGGAGAAGTGTATAGGCCAGTTTTGTAACCCGCCTCTTGAAAGATAGCCGCTAACATATGTGCACTCGAACCCTTGCCATTAGTGCCGGCAACATGCACACTTTTAAACTCTTTTTGGGGTTCACCCAGAATCTCCATGAGCTTCCAGGTATTTTTTAGGTCCGCTTTATAGGCTGCCTTACCAATTCTTTGGTACATCGGAAGCTGTTGGAACAGCCAATCCAAAGTTTCTTGATAGCGACTCAACGCTTACGGAAATTATAAATGATATATCCCGCTTGCTGATCCGGTGCATCACGGTCGGGTTGCCAGGTGGTGCGCAAGGCTGCTCTTCTCGCTTGTTCGTATAAGCATGTGCTGGTTGTTGTGGATGCTGATCCTCCAGGAACCCTTTCACCGGCAATCGCTCGAATTACCGATCCATTTTGATCAACATATATTTTAACCACGACTCGGCCTTCATCGTTACAGGGATAATCTGGCTTGGGTTTAGCTAGGGCTTGACGGTTTCCTAGCAGATAATTTCCATCTCCATTTCCACCGCCGCCATCACCAGTTCGGCTATTGCTATTGGGATCTCCATCTTCGCGTCCTTGGTCACCACTACCTTCGGTGACACCTTCGCCTCCCGATTTAGATTTTTTAGTTAGATCTAGCAGCTTACGTAATTTGTCAGAAGGTTGCGGTTCGGGATCTTTTACTTCTTCTGGTTTGGTCTGATCTTCCGTACTTTTTTGCTCGGTAGGTTTTTGGTCTTCTTTCTTCTCTACCGGTTTAGGTTTTTCTTCGGCTTGTATGCTCGGGGCGTCTTCCACATCTTGGGTTAGAACGTCGGTTTGTTCTGACTCCGTGGTGCTTTGTTGAGGTTGAGGGCTGCTATTGGATGGGGTAACGAATTCTTCACCCAAGCCCATTTCACTATTTCCAAAGTTGATTAGGATACCATCTTCGGGTTTGGGATCGTAATAGGTAAGTCCCACGAATAAGAATAGTAATAGCAAGCCTAGATGAAATACCAGCGTGCTAATAAGTGCCTTGCGGCGATTCTTTTTCTCGTTCAGGGCCATCTAGCTTGGGTCGGTAGCAGCTACCATTTTTAGTTTATTACGGTAAGAAATATCCATCACTTTAACTACCATTTCATAAGGTACCGATTTATCGGCTCTTAAAATAACAACCGCTTCTTCTTTCCCACCTGTCTGCTTCATAATCTCCCGTTCGAGTTCATTCATGCCAACAATTACAGTTCCTACGGAGATTTGCTTTTCGGGCGAAATATTTACAGTAACATCTTTCCTTTTAACGGTTTGAGCCTTGCTTTTGGGTAGTACCAGGTCAAGAGCGCTGGTAGTGACCAAGGTCGAAGCGATCATAAAAAAGATGAGCAGAAGGAACACAATGTCCGTCATACTACTCATGCTAAATTCAGCGCTAACCTTACTACGTCTCTTTAAGTCCATACTAAGCGGGTTCGTTTAATAAGTCTAGAAACTCGGTGGCTCTTACCTCCATATTGTAAACGGTTTTTTCAACCTTACTCACGAGGATATTGTAGCCGAGGTAAGCTATAATACCAACCGCTAAACCAGCAACTGTAGTAGTCATAGCCGTATAAATACCTTCAGCAAGCATTTCAATATCAATTTGACCACCAGCTGCTGCCATTTCGTGAAAGGCGAGAATCATACCTATAACCGTTCCTAAAAATCCAATCATCGGAGCGGCGCCTGCAATTGTCGCCAGAGTGGGTAAGTTTTTTTCGAGCTGAGAAACTTCAAGCTTACCCGTATTTTCAATAGCAGCGCTAATGTCCTTTAAGGGCTTGCCAATCCGAGATATTCCTTTAGCAATCATATGCGCTGCTGGAGTATCTTCCTGAGTACAAAGGTTCTGAGCTTCTGCTAAATTTCCGTTTACAACATTGTTTTTGATGCCGTACATGAAGTTTTCATCCATTTGGTTAGCTTTTTTAATCGCGCCCCAGCGTTCAATGAAAATGTAGACGGCAATAATGGATAAAACAAAAAGGACCGTCATGATGAGGATGCCCCCAGGCCCACCACTAAAGATTAAGTCAATAATGCTTAATGTTTTTTCAGTAGGTTCTTGAGCTAAGCTATCAGCTGCGGCCCCAGACATTTCGATTTGTAGAATCGGTAGTTTCATGTACAATTTTTAATTGTCGTAAATATAACGGCCTCCGCGCCTGCAGCAGTATGTGCTCGGCAAGAGAAATTAACAAGCGAGGGTTAATGGGATAAAAAAAGCAGACCGAAGTCTGCTTTTCAAAAATTGTATAGGAATCTTAGTGTAAGAAGCTCATTTGTAGGATGTAAACTCCCGCTCCGGCTAAATAGCCCAGAAGTGCCAGCAGGCTAATCTTTTTGAGATACCATCCAAAAGAGATGTTTTCTAAACCCATTACCGCAACACCAGCAGCCGAACCAATGATTAAGGCGCTACCTCCTGTTCCTGCGCAATAAGCTAGAAACTCCCAGAAAAGTCCATCTGTAGAGAATAGTTGTCCCATCATTGGATTGATATCATACATACCCATTGAGGCGGCTACTAAAGGTACATTATCAACAATCGCTGATAAAACACCTATGATAAGTCCTACGGAATAAACACCCGATTCAGTGGAAGTGCCAATAGATTGATCGAGCCCATTAGCCAACTCTGCCAATTGCCCCGCCGACTGCAGACTAGCCACGGCTAAAAGAATACCCAAGAAAAACAAAACACTTGCGGTATCAATTTTCCGTAAAACACCAATTACCGAAAGTTTTGATTTTGTCTCTCGGTTTTTACTGCGATGCATAATCTCAGTAACCATCCATAAAACCCCTAAACTCATCATCATTCCCATAAAAGGAGGTAGGTGCGTGTAGGTTTTAAAAATGGGTACGAATAGGAGTCCGAGCACACCAACGGTGAAAACAGTATTGCGTTCTCTTTCAGTAGTGGGGTTGATATAATGCTCTTTTCCTTCTGCTTTGATCGGTCTTTTTACATTTCCCTTCATTCTTGGGCTAAGTACCAGCAAGGGAACGATGATAGCCACTAAACTGGGAAGAATCAATTTGGTGATCACAGCACCAGCTGTAATTTGGCCGCCGATCCATAACATTGTAGTCGTTACATCGCCAATTGGAGACCAGGCGCCACCTGCATTAGCAGCAATAACCACCATGCCCGCAAACAGCCACCGATCTTGTTTATCATCAACCAATTTTTTAAGTAAGGAAACCATTACAATGGAGGTGGTTAGGTTGTCTAAAGCGGCTGAAAAGAAGAAAGTAAGGATACAGATGATCCAAATTAACTTTAGTCGACTGGTAGTTTTAATTCGGTCGGTGATTACGGCGAAGCCTTCATGTGCATCCACAAGTTCCACAATGGTCATGGCACCCATTAGGAAAAATAGTATGGAGGCAATTTCGCCTAGATGTTCTAGAATTTGGAAGTGGGTTACATAGTGAGTAACTACAGCACTTTGATCTGTGATGTTCTTTTCTTCCCCGAACATATCGAGTAGGAAATGCGGTATGCTATTAAAGTCTACAATTCCTTCGGCCCCAATTACATACAGGGCCCAACAAAGTGTACCTGTGATTAATGCAGATGCCGCCTTGTCGATATGAATATTATGTTCTAAAGCAATGGCTAGATATCCTAGCACAAAAACCACTAACATTAAAGTGTACATAAATCGTAATTAGATTAATTGTTTTAAAGCAATTTCATAAGCCGTTTTTGTGAGCTCTAATTTGGAGCTGCTCAAGTTATGGGTGTCAACAAGAGCTTGACGGATAACTTTTGAAGTATCTCCAAAAATTCCTTTATCACTTAAGTCAATGTTGTTTTGCATTAAATAACCAAACACGCGCGCCATCCCACAGTTCGAAATAAAGTCCGGAATACAGGATACTTTTTGATCAGCATACTCTGCAATCGGTCCGTAAAATATCTCGTTGTCTGCAAAAGGTACATTGGCTCCAGAAGAAATCACTTCTAATCCACCGGCAATCATTTGGTCCAAATGATCTTTGCTTATAAGTCTAGAGGCAGCAGCTGGAATAAAAATTTCAGCGCCAATACTCCAAATAGTACCATTAACTTCTTCAAAAGGAATGAGCTTATTTGCAATAAGGTAATTGCCTTTTCGGGCATTGTATAGCTCTACAATTTCCTCATAACTAAAACCATCCTCGTTAATTAATCCACCTACACGATCAATGATGCCCACGATTTTGGCACCTTCTTTTGCTAAATAAAAAGCGGCTGCCGAAGCAACATTACCCCAGCCTTGGATGATCACACGTTTTCCTTTTACCTCACCTCCATAGATGTCGTAAAAGTGACGAACACTTTCCGCAGTTCCATATCCGGTAATAAGATCTGCAACGGTATATTTTCCAGCATCGCCAGGAGTAAGGCTTTCTTTATGAACGGGCAGTAGAACGCCGTCTTGAAGTTGCTTAATCTTTTGAGTTTTAGACTCCGTATTTGGTTGGAAATGACCCATTAAAACTCCTTCTTGGGGATGTTCAATACCTAGTTTGGAGGTTATAGGAATAACTTCATGGATTTCATCCACATTTAGGTCACCACCAGTGCCGTAATAATTTTTAAGCAGCGGTTTTACGGCTTTGTACCAGCGTTCCAACACTCCTTTTTTCCGAGGGTCGGCGGGGTTAAAATTGATGCCGCTTTTTGCGCCGCCAATTGCCGGACCAGCAACGGTAAATTTAATTTCCATGGTTTTGGCTAGACTCAGAACTTCATGTTCGTTTAAGCCTTCCCGCATTCGAGTCCCGCCGCCAGCGGCACCTCCTCTTAAGGAGTTAATTACAACCCATCCTTCTGCGGTGGTTTCACTATCATGCCAATGGAATACAATTTCCGCTGGCTTACTTTCGTATAATTTAAGTAAGTCTTTCATTGAGCTTTTTTGAGCGGTCACAAAAGTAAGAAAACCGAAAGCTCTTATTATTAAATAAACCTTATGATTTAGGGATAAAGAACCCCGCTGGAATGATCGTAAGGGGCTCCGGTAACAGAAGCTAGGATATTATTCTGATTTAATCGACGTAAAAGCCCAAGATAGGCGAAGATTAAGGCCTCTTTAAAGCTATTCAAGGGTTCATCGGCAATAATAAGTTCGCAATTGGTGTAAATACCAATACTATCAATTAGGCATTGATTTTTAGTGCCACCACCACTTAGGAGGACTCTTTTTACAGCGTATTTATTAAGGTTTTGGGCAATTTGATAGGCGCTATGTTTTGTAATGGTGGCAATTAGAGTTTCGGGGCTTTCGCCTGAAGAATCTAAAAGTGAAAGAATATTTTCTTGAAGCCATTCTACTCCAAGACTCTTAGGAGCAGGTTGCTGATAATAATCAATTTGGTTTAAATGGTTTAAAAGCTTCGTCTTGGAATTATGGCTTGCGGCTATATAGCCTTCATCATCGAAGGGCAAACCCAATTTCTGACAGTAGTAGTTAATTGGTAAATTACAGGGAGCAATATCAAAAGCAATTCTTGATTCCTGCGAATCAAAGCTGATATTGGCAAATCCGCCAAGGTTTAGACAGGCGTCAAAGTCTGAAAATAAGTCTCGATCTCCGATGGGCACTAGCGGTGCACCTTGTCCACCTAGCTCAACATCGGCTTTTCGGAAATCGCATATCACCGGGATTCCGGTTTCGCGGTATAGTTCGGGGCCGTTTCCAATTTGCAAACTTATTCCTTCCGCTGGCTGATGATACCAGGTATGTCCATGTGAAGCAATAAAGTCAATGCTTTGGCCATCGATTTTATTTTTTTCTAGGAATTGATTTACAGAGGAACCCAGTAATTGGCCGTAGTCGGAGTCTAATTTGGTTAAGTCCTGCTCTGGCAGTTTTTTAAAATGAAGTTTTTGTTCCCATTCTGCGCTGTAGGGAATGGTGTTGCAAGTTAAAATCTTGAAATTCCAAGAATCATCCCAATGGAAATCTACTAAGCAGAGGTCTAACCCATCTATGGAGGTTCCCGACATTAGTCCTAAGACGCGGAATTGATTCTGTTTATTAAGATTTTGCACCATAAAGCTTAACTTTGCCATCCGTTAAAACGGACCCTACAAGATTAATAAGAATTGATATGAATTTTGAATTAACAGAGGAGCATTTGATGATTCAGCAGGCAGCTCGTGAGTTTGCACAAAACGAGTTGTTACCTGGCGTTATTGAGCGCGATGAAAAGCAACAGTTTCCTGCTGAGCAAGTTAAGAAGATGGGAGAGCTCGGTTTTATGGGCATGATGGTGGATCCTAAGTACAATGGAGCCGGAATGGATACCATTTCGTATGTACTTGCTATGGAAGAAATCTCAAAAATCGATGCTTCGGCTTCGGTAGCCATGTCTGTAAATAATAGCTTGGTTTGCTGGGGATTAGAGAAATTCGGTACGGAAGAGCAAAAGGAAAAATACTTGAAGCCATTGGCCGCAGGTGAAATTATTGGTGCTTTCTGCTTGTCAGAGCCTGAAGCAGGGTCGGACGCTACTTCTCAAAAGACGACGGCAGAAGATAAAGGGGATTATTACTTATTAAATGGTAACAAAAACTGGATTACCAACGGTAATTCTGCTTCTGTTTACTTGGTAATGGCTCAAACCGACCTAGAAAAGGGTCATCGTGGGATTAACTGTCTTATCGTAGAGCGCGAAATGGAAGGTTTCGTGGTAGGAAAGAAAGAGGACAAAATGGGTATCCGTGGATCTGATACGCATTCTTTAATGTTCCAGGATGTGAAAGTTCCTAAAGCTAATCGTATCGGTGAAGAAGGATTTGGCTTTAAGTTCGCTATGATGGTGTTAAATGGAGGTCGCATTGGTATTGCAGCTCAGGCCTTAGGTATTGCTAGCGGTGCTTACGAACTTGCAGTAAAGTATGCTAAGGAACGTAAAACCTTCGGTAAGGAAATCGGAAAACACCAGGGTGTTGGTTTCAAACTCGCTGATATGGCTACTGAGATTGATGCTGCTCGCTTGATGGTACTACGTGCTGCCTGGTTGAAGGATAACGGTATGCCTTTCGATAAAGAAAGTGCTATGGCCAAGCTTTATGCCTCAGAAGTCGCCATGAAAACGACCGTTGAAGCAGTCCAAGTGCATGGTGGTTACGGATACGTAAAGGAGTATCATGTAGAGCGATTAATGCGTGATGCAAAAATTACTCAGATTTATGAAGGTACTTCGGAAATTCAGCGCATTGTAATTTCAAGAGCAATCTTAAAAGACTAATTGCAGTATAGCTATAATTAAAAAGCCTCTCCAAGGAGAGGCTTTTTTTGTTTAAAGAATTTCGGCGGCCCCTTCAAGACGCATTCCTCTGCTTCCTTTTATTAAGATTAATTTGTTTTCTGGTTTCTCCGCCCGAAGCCAACTTATAAGTTCGAGGGTAGTTTCGAATTTTAAAGCATCACCTTCGGTGGCCGAAAATGCCTGTCCTACTAGGATGCATTTCCCATAATTCTGTGAGAGGGCCATATTGCATATCTTCTGATGCTCTTCGGCCTCATAGTCTCCCATCTCAAACATATCGCCTAAAATGACCCATTTATCTTCTTGGGATTTCTCTCGAAGGCTTTTAAAATTGGTTAATGCGGCATCCATACTTGATGGATTGGCATTGTAATAGTCTTTTAGGAGAAGGTTCTTAATTCCCGCTTCTAACTGTGACCGATTATTGGTTGGTTGGTAAGATTCAATCCCGGCCTTTATAGTTTCAGCGCTTAATCCAAAATGGGAAGCTAAGCTTATGGCGATAGCCAGATTACTAAAATTATAGTCACCTGTTAGTTGAGAGTGGATTTCGGTATCTTGAAACTTAACCCGTACGAAGGCATCTTTACTTTCTATTGGATATACAGAAAAGTCTGCTATTTCCCTGGGGCCGTAGGTTTTTTGTGTAATGCCTTTACTCTTTTCGATTTGAATGGAATCCTCGATATTAACCCAAGCCATCTTATTATGCTTTCGTAGATTATCGAAGAGCTCACTTTTACCTTTTACAACCCCTTCAGGTCCTCCGAAGCCCTCGAGATGAGCCTTGCCATAATTAGTAATAAAACCAATGTCAGGTAAGCTAATAGAGCTTAAAAACTCAATTTCCTTTTGAGCATTAGCGCCCATTTCAATAATTGCAATTTGCGCATCTACCGGCAAGTTAAGAATGCTAAGAGGTACACCGATGTGATTATTTAGGTTACCTTGAGTGAAGCCAACTTTAAAGCCTTTGGATAAGGCGGCCGCCACAAGTTCTTTACTGGTGGTTTTACCATTACTTCCCGTCAAGCCAATAAAAGGAATACTTAGCTGCTGACGATGATATCTTGCTAAATTTTGGAGACAAGCTAAAGCATTATCCACTAAGATGCATCTTTCAGATTTGTAGTC
Source organism: Croceimicrobium sp. (assembly GCA_965658275.1). GTDB lineage: Bacteria > Bacteroidota > Bacteroidia > Flavobacteriales > Schleiferiaceae > Croceimicrobium. Next base: position 11,044 of record CBFHRN010000002.1, on the reverse strand, counting down.
AGCTTCGTCGATTATCGCATAAGCGGCTCCTGACTCAATTGCTTGGGATGCGAATTTATTGCCATTAAAGTTATCGCCTTTTAATGCAAAGAAAAGTTGTCCTTTTTGGATGTTTCGAGTATCTGTACTTACGCCGGCAGAGGGTTGGTACAGTTGATAGATTTCTTGAATAGTCATAAAAAAACCCTGACGTTTTTGTCAGGGTTAAATATCTTAATTATAACGATATCGTTCGAACTTGTCGTGCTTCGGTTTCTTGCCGTATTTGTCTCGGTCTTCTTCCAAGTTTTGGAATCCAACACGATCCATCGCACAACGGAAACCAATGAAGTCAGTGGACTGATCTTCTTCTAGGAAGCGACGCGTGCCTGGACTTAACCAATATGCGTTGTCTTTCCAACTTCCACCTTTGTACACACGAGTGGTGTTTCCAACTAAGGTAGTAGCAGCATAGTCGTACATTAACGGAGTTCCTTCTTCAGTTTCGGTCTCGTAGTAGATAGAAGATTGTTTATCTCCATCAATATGATCGCGGTAGTCCGATTTTTTATAGTTACGACGATTAAGGTTTTCTTCTTCATTAACCGAGCGCTTAGGAAGCTCACCAGGAAGGGCAACAATGCTTGAGTCGCCAGCATACTGAGGCTCTTGCAATACTTCTAATGCTCCGAGTCCTTGGTAATCTTTATCCCATGTTTGGAATTGGTTACCACGGTATGGATTTAAACCTCGCATGTCTTCAAGTGAAAGAGGGCGATAAACATCCATTACCCACTCCGCTACGTTACCAGCCATGTCATATAAACCATAATCATTCGGAGGGTAGAATTTAACCTGCATGGTCGTTGCCGCTTGGTCGTTTAACCAACCGCCGGTTCCCATGAAGTCGCCACGACCGCGCTTAAAGTTCGCAAGCATGTCACCACGCTGTGCTGATTCAGGGTTACGAGCCGATCCACCATTCCAAGTAAATTTATTGGCATCAACGACGCGGTTGTAGATGCGGTTTCCTTGGTTGCCATATGCAGCATATTCCCACTCGGCCTCCGTTGGAAGACGATATTTAGGTAGAAGGATACCATCTTCGATTCGAACTGGACGTCCTTCTTCACCATAAGGGCTGTTAGGATTGTTATCTTCTAAGCCTTTTTTGTTCTGCTGTGTATATTCTCCACTCTTGTACAAGTATACTTGGGTATTAAAGTGGTCGGCATCTCTTTGATCTGGGAATTCATTGAAGATTCCTTGCTCAATAAGTATAGACTCATTGACACGATCTGTACGCCATGCACAATATTTCATCGCTTGAATCCAACTAACTCCAACAACTGGATAGAAGTTGTAGGCTGGGTGACGGAAATAATTCTCTACATACATTTCGTTGTAAGACAATTCATCGCGCCACACTAAGGTGTCTGGTAAAGCACTGGTTAAAATTTCTGGATAGTAATCGATATCGAAAACACGACGAATCCAATAAAGGTACTCGCGGTAATCGGTATTGGTGATTTCATTTTCGTCTAAATAGAAAGACTGTACCGATACTTTACGGGGAATATTATCCCAATCTTGGTAAACATCTTGCTCTACACGACCCATCGTAAATGTTCCGCCTTCTACAAAGACCAAACCAGGACCTGTAATCTGACCTTCATAGTCTGTGTTGACTGAGAAACCACCGTTGTCAGAATCATTGTAAGCCCATCCAGTTGTGTTGCTGGATTCGCCACCACATGCACTTAAAATTAAAGCGCCTACGATAGCGGGACTGATGGATTTAAAAAAGTTTAATCGACCCATAAATGAGAATCTTTAGAACCTATTAACTAGAATTTTGGGCAACTTATTGCCTTAGTACGTTTTCTTGATGCACGACAAGGGAATTGGTAGGAAAGAGAAATCTCATGCGCACCACCCAAATTGTTTGCAATACTGGACACCGTGTAATCATAACTATAACCAACTCCCCAACGTCCCTCTAATGGTGCATATCCCACTAGAATTACTAGAGCATCTGGATTAGCAGTACTACTACGGAAACCTAAACCACCTTTGAAATCTCCTCTTGAGAAAGAAGTGCTAATGGTTAATTGGTCAAACTCACCTTGTCTTTGGTAAACTACATTTGGAATAATGTAATTCTGCAAATCTGTATAAAGACGCTTGCGACCTAAAGGTATAGTTAAGCCCATGTGGGCAGTGAATTTCATGGGAAGTCGATCTTGTACGAAGAAGCTAATGTCTGGCTGGGTCATATGCGCCACAGCAACTCCAAAATAAAAACGCTCGGTGTAACCAATTAAACCAGCGCTAAGGTCAAAAACTCCAACGGTATTATTTCCAGGAGCTACTTCTGATGTTTCCCGTACGAATCCATAATAAGGATCAATTTGATCTGGGAAAGTAAAGCTCTGCCAATCAATGGCGATTTGACGATAGGTTCCCTGGAAACCGGCGAGAATGCTGAAAGAGCGACTCGCTTTTAAGTGGTATGAGTAAATAAGGCTTGCGTCTGTTGTTGAATAAGCGCCGTCACCCGCTTCATCGCGCATGAGCATTAAACCTAGACCTCCGCTCAAACTTTCTACGTATTGATCATAACTAGCACTATATGTTTGATAAACATTAAGTACCGGGTATTGATTACGGTAATTAAGATTTAAACGCGGGCATTTTGAAACACCAGCAAATGCTGGGTTCAAGTACATCGGGTTGGCGTAAAATTGACTAAAGTGAGCATCCTGTCCCTGAAGGAATTGAGTGCTCGCCATAGTGAAAATGGCCAATAAGGTTAGTAGTCTTTTATTCATCCTCTCAAGAGAGTTTCGGGCTACAATGATACAAATTCTTAATAACAATTGCCCAATCCTAGGACTGGTAAGAGGCAAAAAAAGCGAATTTTTCAACATTGTATCCTTAGAAACTCATTTTATTGCAATAAAGTATACTTTGCAGCCCCTAACAATAAGAAAGAGCGACCGGCGTTTTTCACTTGCTAGTCAAAGCAGCACTACTATGCGGACAAATCTCATTAAGCTTTACTTTTTTCTTTTTTCAGTTGGAATTTTGAGTGCACAATCCTCGGTTGATTACCGAATTGATTGGCAAAAACCTCTAAATGTTGGTGTAGATTCGAAAGATTTATGGCCTCATTTTAATCAAGCGGATCCCGATCCGATGCACCGGGGTTTACCTCAATTTTGTCGGGTTCTAGCATCTGGATTCTCTGCGAATGATTCCGTTGGGATTAGTATTACCAAATCAGAGCCTGTTCCTTCTGCAGAATTGGAGGCCTTTAAAGGCATTCAGGTGCCGAATAAGGATGAAATTGATCTCAGGTTATCGCGTGGTTGGGGCCGTCAGGTAGGTTCTAGTTTGAGTTTTTGCCTATTTCCTTTCTATCAGGAAAATGGTAGGATATATCGAGTTTCGGAATTTACCTTGAGGAAAATCGTGGGGTCTTATAAGCAAGCGTCACAGGCTATGAGGTCGAAAGCCCAAGTGCCAAGTCCACTTGCTGCAGGTACCTGGCATAAGTTTCGGATTAACGAAAGTGGTATTTACAAGTTTAGTGCCAGCTTCTTGAGTGATGAGGGGCTATATGAATCGGAAGTTTCCATCAATAATTTGCGCCTACTGGCCAATCAACATGCGATGTTGCCTGAGGCCTTTAGTGGGGCACGTCCTTCCTCTTTACAAGAGCAAGCCTTTAAGGTTTATGACCTTAACAATGATGGCCTTTTCAATAACAATGATTACTTGTTGGTCTATCTCTACGGTCCACACGAATGGAAATATGACGCGGGAAATGACCGGTATAATTACACGCATAATATATACCGCGACGATAATTACTGTTTCATAAGCACGGATGCCGGTCCCAGTTTGCTTCTGAATTCCTTAAATTCTTTAAGCAATCCTACCCAAACCGTTACTACATTCGATGATTATGCGGTGGAGGAGGAAGATTTAATTAACCTTGTAGGAACTGGAAGGCAATGGTTTGGTGATGTCTTTGAATTTACGCTAAGCTATAACTACAACTTTAGTTTTGCGAATCTTGTACTTAATGAGCCGGTCGAACTTTTAGTAGATGTCGTTGGTCGAGTTTCTTCAAGCGGAACAGCAATAAATACAAGTTATGCGGCTAGCCAAATCTTAAGCAACGCTATAGATCCCTACTCTACCTTTGGAAATTACCCGCCGTTTGTCGAGCGCAGTACACGACGGACAACCTTCAATGCTTTGGGGGATAATATCACTTTAAATTTAACTTACAACAATAGCTCCAATCCTAGTGGTGTGGCCTGGTTGGATAGAATTGTCCTCAATGCACGTCGTAGCTTAGATTTTGCACAAGCGGGGAATTCCATTCAATTCCGCGATAGTCGATCTGTTGGAGCGGGTGAGCGAATTACTTTTCAAATTCAAAACGCTCCTGCGGATATTAGTGTTTGGCAAATCCAGCGAATTGGTGCTCCAGTGGAGATGCAAGGTGCTCTTACCAATGGCGTTTTTGAATTTACCGCTGACGGCTCTACCTTAAAGGAATATGTGGCGTTTACGGGGTCTAACTTCCCGACTCCTGCTTTTGTTGAAACTTTAGAACCTCTTGATCTTAGGAGTATAGAGGTTCCTGAAATGGTGGTAATAAGCCACCCTAATTTTAGAAGCGCAGCCGAAGAATTGGCAGAATACCATACCTCAAGTGGTAATGTGGCAAGTATTGTGGTGGATGTAAATGATATTTACAATGAATTCGGTTCGGGCGGTCAGGACCTTACCGCTATTCGAGATTTTATTAAAGACTTATACGATCGCTCTACTGGCAATCGGTTTAAATATGTCCTGCTCTTCGGAGACGCTTCCTACGACTATAAGGACCGCTTAAATGGGAACAATAATTTTATTCCAACTTGGCAAACCAGCTACAGCTTCTCTTTAGGCTTGTCTAGCATTACTGATGACTTTTTTGCCTATATGGACCCAGGAGAAGGCACCAATTTTACGGGCGCTTTTATGGATTTAGGGGTAGGTCGAATCCCTTGTGATAATCTTAGTCAGGCTCAGAGTTATGTTGCCAAAGTGCGCCGCTACGGCGAGGGTGCGGCTCGTTTTGGAGATTGGCGAAATCGCATATTATTGATGGCTGATGACCCCGATGATTACATTTGGGAACGGGAGTATTTTGTGCCTCGTTCGGAGGGTTTGTCGCGGGTAGTTCGCGATAAATCACCGTCCTTTAATGTGGAGAAAATTTACCTGGATGCTTATCAGCAAGAAACCAGTACGGGCAGTCAATCTTATCCTGAAGCTCGATTGGACATGTTCCGTAAAGTGCAAAGAGGATGCCTCGTTACCAATTATATTGGACATGGTGGTGAAATAGGTTTAGCTTCAGAACGACTGCTGCAATTGCAAGACGTCAATGCTTGGACCAATATTGACGCCCTTTCCCTATTTGTTACGATCACCTGTGAATTTACCCGATTTGATGACCCGAAAAGGGTTTCAGCTGGGGAGCAATTGTTATTGAACCCCAATGGAGGAGCAATAGCATTATTGTCTACAACCCGTGTGGTTGGCGTGCAAGGAGCGGTAGATCTAAATGATGCGGTTTTTGACACGATTTTGGCACGTCCCAACGGCATTCCGCAAACTCTTGGGGAAATTATAAGAGCGGCAAAGAATGATAATTTTGTGCGCAGTCGATCTACCAAAACAAAATTTTCGCTTATAGGAGATCCAGCCTTAAGACTTGCCATTCCTTATTATGAGGTGCACACAACAGAGTTGAACGGTAAACCTATCGCGCAAGCCGCTAATGATACCATTAAGGCCCTTTCTAAAGTAGATTTAAAAGGTGAACTCAGAGATTTAGATGGTACGAAGCTCAGCAACTTTAATGGCGTACTAAATGTCAGTGTTTACGATAAGGAAGTTCAAAGACAAACGCTAGCCAACGATGGTATTGGAGCGCCGGTTAATTTTAATGAACGATCTAGTTTACTATACCGCGGTAAGGTGGAGGTCTCAAATGGTGACTTCAACGTGGAGTTCCGCGTGCCATTAGGTATCAACTATCAGTTTGGAAATGGGAAGCTGTCTTATTACGCTTTTGATTCAGAGGGAAGCAGCGATGCCGCCGGTTATTACGATACTATAGTAGTTGGCGGTTTTAATGAAAATGCTCCCGATGATAGTCAGGGTCCCGAAATACGTTTATTTATGAATGATGCTTCCTTCGTTCGAGGGGGTATAACAGGTGAAGATCCGTTTATTTACGCCGAGCTGCTTGATTCTAGTGGGATCAATACCGTTGGTAATGGGGTAGGTCAAGATTTAAGAGCAGTGTTAAACGAGGAAACGGATAAGCCCTTTATCCTAAATGAATTTTATGAGGCGGATTTAAATAGTTACAAGAGCGGAAGTCTCCGTTATCAGTTGTTTGATTTGGAGCCCGGATCTTACCAGCTCAATCTAAGAGCCTTTGACATATATAATAATCCCTCTCAGGCTTCAACTGAATTTATTGTAGCAGAATCTGCAGATTTAGCATTGAGCCGAGTATTAAATTATCCGAATCCTTTCACAACTTATACTGAGTTTCAATTTGAGCACAATAGGGCCAACCAGCCGCTTGAGGTTCAAGTTCAAATTTTTACTGTTTCAGGCACTTTAGTGAAGACGATTAATCAAAGTGTAAATAGTTTCGGTAATCGTGTAACTGGCATTGCTTGGGACGGATTAGATGATTACGGAGATAAAATTGGCAAAGGAGTTTATGTTTATCGAATAAAGGTTCGGTCGCTTAGCGATAACTCCAGTGACGATCAATACGAAAAGCTCGTTATCCTACGTTAAAGGACCGTTTGTATATAAAAGCTATTTTTGCCCACCAAATTTGTGATGATGAAGTACTATCTGCCGCTGTTTATGTTGATTTTTAGTTCCTTAGGGATGAGAGCCCAATTTGGGGGATTGGAAGGAGACGGCGACTATTTTAATTCTTTAAGAACTATTTCCGTGGCGGTGCCCATTATTGCGGTGTCTCCCGACGCTAGAGCTGGAGGAATGGGTGATGTGGGAGCAGCAACCATGCCTGACGCAAATGCAGTGTATTGGAATACAGCAAAGCTGGCCTTTTTAGAAGATGGTGCTAGAACCTTATCCATGAGCTATACTCCTTGGCTTAACAAATTGGTGAACGATATTAATTTGGCGCATTTATCTTATGCTTTCAAGTTTGATGATCGTCAAGGTCTAGCATTAGCAATGCGCTATTTTTCTTTAGGGGAAATCAACTTCCGGGATGAGCAAAATACACCGCAAGGTACAGGTCAGCCTTATGAGCTTACTTTAAATGCTGGCTATGGATTAAAGCTTAGTCAATACTTCAGTATGGGGGTAGGCCTACGATTCATTTACAGTGATTTAACCAATGGCCTTCAGACTGCAGGGATTGAAACAACACCAGGATCATCTTTAGCAGCGGATTTGGGCTTTTATTACCAGAGTCGACGCTATGCCATGGGCGGAGGCCAATACCAAAGTTTTAGTGCCGGATTGAACATCTCCAATGTAGGAGGTAAAATATCTTATGGTAGTTCTCAAGAGTCGGCAGATTTTTTGCCAGCTAATATGCGCTTAGGTGGCGCCTACCATTATGAGATCGATCGTTACAATAAGGTTTCTTTTTACGCCGATGCGAATAAATTGTTAGTGCCAACTCCTCCGATTCGCGATAACAATGGGGACATAATAGCGGGTATTGATGATAATGTTTCAGCCTTTGCCGGAGTTTTTCAGTCTTTTAATGATGCACCTGGCGGTTTCAGTGAGGAGTTTGAGGAGATCAATTTTAATATTGGTGCAGAATATTGGTATGATAATAAGTTTGCCTTTCGCGGGGGGTATCAATTTGAGGATCCTGAAAAAGGATACCGCCAATACTTCACTATCGGTTTAGGTATTCAATACAATGTTTTCGGATTGGATTTCGCTTATTTGATACCAGCATCCAGTTTAGTGCGTAGTCCTCTTGAAAACACTCTGCGTTTTACCTTGTTGTTTAATTTCGAACAAGCGCAGAATTAATTGAAAGAACATTCCAAAATAGAGGTAACCTGTTCACTCTTACCTCAATCATTTGATGATTTAAAAAGTAGAGAACTAGCCTTAGTCTTAAAAGCTAAGCAAGCCAGAGTTACGAGCCACTCACCCTACAGTAATTATGCTGTAGGTGCCGCTTTACTCTTGGCTAATGGCGAAATTGTCAGCGGATCCAATCAAGAAAATGCGGCCTATCCTAGCGGTCTTTGCGCTGAACGAACGACTATGTTTGCTGCAGGAGCTTTATATTCAGGAGTTGGGTTTGAAGTTCTGGCCGTTGCCATTCCAGATCATGCTGAGAATTTACCTTCACCTTGTGGCGCCTGTTTACAGGTGATGGCCGAGTATCAATTTAAGCAGGAATCTCCTTTAAAGATTCTGCTTATTCATCCTTCGGAAGACCTTGTTTATGTGGCAAATGGCTTGCAACAGATGCTTCCATTTGCATTTAATCAAAGTCATTTGCCAAAGAAGTAAAAGGCTGGAAGCTTTTTATTTAAATTTGCCGCTTCAATAGAGATTAGAAAACATGCCAAAGAAAAAAATCACCAAGAGTGTATACCTTAAATGGTATGAGGATATGCTATTCTGGAGAAAGTTTGAGGATAAAGCAGCAGCGCTTTATATCCAGCAGAAGATTCGCGGTTTCCTACATTTATATAATGGTCAAGAGGCAGTTCTTGCCGGATCTGCTTTTGCCATGGAAAAGAATGACCGTATGATTACGGCTTACCGTAATCACGTTCAGCCGATTGCTCTTGGAGTAGATCCAAAAAAAATTATGGCCGAGCTTTGCGGTAAGGTAGGTGGAACCTCTCAAGGTAATGGTGGCTCCATGCACATGTTTTCGAAAGAGCATAACTTTTTTGGTGGTCATGGTATTGTTGGTGGTCAGATTCCCTTAGGAGCGGGTTTGGCCTTTGCAGATAAGTATTTAGAGACAGGTGCAGTAACCCTTACATACATGGGAGATGGTGCAGTTCGTCAAGGTTCTTTTCATGAGACCTTGAATTTGGCTATGCTCTGGAATTTACCAGTGATTTTCATCGTGGAGAATAATGGCTATGCCATGGGTACTTCTGTAGAACGCACCGCCAACCACAGTGATATCTACAAATTAGGTCTTGGTTATGAAATGCCATGTGAGCCAGTCGACGGTATGGATCCAGTCGCGGTATACAATGCAGTTCAAGAGGCCGCAGATAGAGCACGCAGTGGTGGTGGTCCAACTTTATTGGAGATGCGTACTTACCGCTATAAGGGTCACTCTATGTCGGATGCTCAGCATTACCGAACTAAAGAAGAGGTTGCTGAATACCAAAAGAAGGATCCAATTGGTATTGTGGAGAAGGTAATTAAGGATAAGAAGTACGCCTCCGCAAAAGATCTGGAAGCAATTGAACAACGTGTTAAGGACTTAGTGAAAGAATGTGTTGACTATGCAGATGAGTCACCGTTCCCAACGGCAGATAACCTGTACAAGAACGTCTACATTCAAGACGACTATCCATTTATAAAAACATTCTAAAAATAGCTATCAATGGCTGAAGTAGTAACAATGCCGCGCTTGAGCGACACCATGGAAGAAGGTACCGTTGCAAAATGGCATAAGCAGATTGGTGACAAAGTTGATGAAGGTGACTTATTAGCAGAGATAGAAACTGATAAAGCCACCATGGAATTTGAAGCTTTCCAAGAAGGTGTCTTATTGCATATTGGTGTAGAGGAAGGTGGAACAGCTCCTGTTGACTCAATTTTAGCGATTCTTGGTGAAAAGGGAGAGGATATTAGTGCCCTATTAGATGGAGGATCTGCGTCATCAGATAAAAGTTCTGAAGAAGAAGAAAAGGCAGAGGAGTCTGCTCCTGTAGAAGCATCAAATTCAACCGAAGAAGCAAGTGTTTCCAATGAAAGTAGTGATCGCATTAAAGCCTCTCCACTTGCAAAGAAATTAGCCGAAGATAAAGGTGTCGATATTTCCAAAGTCTCTGGAACAGGAGAGGGCGGTCGTATCGTTAAACGTGATATTGATAATTACCAAGAATCAGCTTCGGCTGCTCCTGCGGCGCAAGCGGCTCCACAAGTGAATATGGCTTCTGCGGGACCAGCGCCAAGCGGTATGTCTTACGATGAGGTTCCAGTTAGTCAGATGCGTAAAACCATTGCACGTAGATTGAGCGAATCTAAGAATAGTGCTCCGCATTTCTACTTGACCCTGGATATTGACATGGATAATGCCATGGAAGCCCGTAAAAAGATTAATGCTATTGCCGAGCAGAAGATATCATTCAATGACTTTGTAATAAAAGCGGCCGCTGTTGCCTTGAAATCCCACCCTGTAATTAATTCAAGTTGGGCTGGTGATACGATTCGTCGTAATCACGATATTAATATTGGTATGGCCGTTGCGGTTGATGAAGGGCTCTTAGTGCCAGTTATTCGTCACGCTGATCAAAAAGGCTTGGCTACCATAAATAAGGAAGCTAAAGAATTTGCAACTAAGGCTCGTGATAAGAAACTTCAACCAAGCGAATGGGAAGGGAACACCTTCACTATTTCCAATTTAGGTATGTTTGGTATTGAAGAGTTCACAGCAATTATTAATGCTCCAGATGCCTGTATTATGGCTGTTGGTGGCATTAAGCAGGTGCCGGTCGTAAAAGAGGGTGCTGTAGTGCCAGGTAATGTTATGAAAGTGACCTTGAGCTGTGATCATCGTGTGGTTGATGGCGCAAGTGGCGCAGCTTTCTTACAAACCTTTAAAGGGATTTTAGAGAATCCTTTAAATATGTTATTGTAACAAACTAGAATAACAAACAAGCCTCGGTTCGCCGGGGCTTTTTTATTTGAAATCGGATATGAAAGTATTGATAACAGGCGCAAGTCGAGGCATTGGACGAGAAACGGCTCTTCAATTCGCAGAGGCAGGTCA
>CBFHRN010000001.1:74911-119373 GCA_965658275.1 Croceimicrobium sp. | reverse complement strand
TCCGCTAGGGGCGCTTGAAGCGACATCCTTACGTAGGTGGAATCGGAGTAGCTAAGAACAAAGTCCTTTTGCACTTCCATTGGGATGCGCTCATCCTCACCTAATTTCTGAACCTGTTTAACTTCATTCTCACAGGCAGAAAAAGAAAAAAGCATCGTTCCCAAAAGAACGATGCTCTGAATATGCTTTGTCATCAGCTTCATTAGAAGCTTACCGTAACAGTTTCGTTAATCCAACAACCGATGGTATACTTCTCACCACCAGTGTGACCTAGCTGGAAGCTCACCCCTTTATCTGGAAGTTGTTGCTTGTAAATATTGATCAATTTGTTGGCTTTGCCACTCACGCTTTTGTCAATAGACTTGGCGTAGTTCAACTTATCAATCGCTGCCCAATAAACCGCTTTCTTTTCAAATACGTTAGATCCGCATTTACCATCGGCAGCAGCATAAATCTGTGCAATCAAAACATAGGGATCTCCTGATGTTTTATTCAGGTTAGCGGCTTGGAAGGCCGCACTTTTTGCTGCAGATAACATCCCACGCTTCAAGTATACCGAAGCCAATTTGATGTAATCATTTGATCGCTTAATTGGGTCTAATTCATAGCTAATCGCTTCTTTGATGTAATTCGAAGCTAAGTCATAATCTCCATTTCGGTAAGACATTACAAACATACCGCGAGCCGATGGAGCCGAAGGCTGCACTTTATACAGAGCATCCGAAATTTTAAAGAAGATAGGAGCATCGGTACAATCCTCATATTCCCCGTCTTCATTTTTGCGTTCTTTCTGTAACATTTTAGCCGCACGCTTCAACCATAAAGTGTCTCCTGAGTTTGCTGCGAAAGTTTCCTCATTGTAAATAAGATTCAACTTATCACAAGTTGCAATGGGTCCTAAAATCTTCTCAATATTAGACTCCACTTTAGTGTAACGCTCCAACTCACGTTCAGCCTTAGCGAGTTCACGCTCTTCTTTTTGCTCTAGTGCCACACCATTAGAGTCGCGTTTTTCAACTAAACCAGCAATGGTAACGTTCAGAGCATTGTTATTTACTTCAATACCTTCCATTACGACGTTATACGAATTGAATACGTCCTCTACATCAAAAGTCTTATCATTAAACAGACGCGCGGCGGTCACAAAATAGTAGTTGTAGAAGGCCGCGCTTTGCTCTGGGCCATCTAACTCAAGGGCCTCTTTAAAAAGATCATAAGTCGCTTTTGAACTATCTGGAAAATGACGAAGCATGTCTAATGCCTTACGAGCCGCAACATAACCTTCCTTGCCAGGAAAGAATTCGTTTCTTTTATCGTAAACATCCATTAACATGTTCTTGAACTTCAATTCCGTTGCTTCATCCTTCGCGTCCGCCGCTTCCTTGATCTTTGCGTTTACGATATACGGACCATAAATGAAATTATTCTTGCTTGAAGCTGGACAATTGGTATAAACATATTCCCAACCAGGGTAAGCCTCTAACCATTGTTTTTTCTTTGCCAATTCGTAATAGATGTAAAGATTTTCTCTACACTTTACGCTGTCCTCGCCATATTCCTGCGCTTTAAGCACGCCGCCTAATCCGAGGATAAGTGCTAATGCGTATAGGGTCGTTTTCATTTTAGGTGTATTTATCGGTATTTGTATTCTATAAACCATTTGTCGTTGAAAGTCACTGCAACGTAGAAACTTAAATACTCCTCACGGATCAAATTGTTCTCAAAAGTTCCTCTTCGTCCAGCAATTACTCCAATATTTAAAGTGCTCACTTTATACTCTCCTGGAGCTAAATTCCTTTGACGTATCGGTAATCCTAATCCAAAAGTGATGCCATAATTGTACAAGTCTGTGCCAGAGATGTTTATAGGTGTCTTTTCGTAAAACGCGCCGAATCGATATTCCGTATTATTAAAGAAACCCGTTCCTCTTTCCAAACGCTTAAAGGTGTAGCGCGGAGTAAAGAATCCACCAAGCTCTGCTTTATAACCGTCAACTAAGGGACTGTAACTTAAAGGAGAAGTAAATTCACTGCCCTGGTAAATTTCATAATCGGCATTGATGGCCCAAGCAGCTTGCATGGCATTTTCTACCTTTTTACCATAGCTCAAACCAAAGCCAAATTCTGAGGGTAAGGTAAACTCACCTTCAGTGCTGGAACCACCCCTTAATGTATCAATAGCTAAGGTTCCGTCTAATGTATATTGGTAGCTGGTATTGACGGCATTTAGCCCACTGCTATTTTGAAAATAAACTCCCGATGCCAGGAAACGCTCATTATCCATTTCATAATGGTAGCGAATACCATAATTCATAAACCAACCTTTCACCAGGCTTTCTTGATCAGAGCGCGTGTCTAAAAAAGTGAAGTCGGTAAAATTAACAGTGGTGCTTTCCCTTAAGGAACCGAATAGGTAGTTGAAGTTAAAGCCCAAGCTCAAACCTTTCGCCACTTCAAAGCTATTACCCCAGATTATTGAGTTAAGACCTCCCTCGCCTTTGAATATATCCGTAATCGTTTGACTTGGGTCATTCGCTAGGCTGCGCTCGCTAATGATTTCATAACCTTTAAAGCTGTAAGGCTTTAAGGCCACGGCAGAACCCCACCAATCGTATAAGGGAACTCCAATGGATAAATTTCGCATTCCCGAGCGATTGTTTACCAAGCTAATGGCAGGATTCTCTTGTTCTTGGCGAATAAAGCTCCCTTCGAATCCCACATTAAAAGTGGTTAATTCCAAGCTATGGTACGAAGCAGGATTGGAAAAGTTAATATTTAGACCGTCTGGCAAGGCAATAGAAGCTCCTCCCATACCTAAATAACGAGCATTCGTTACCGGGTAGCGGTCGCCTAAGCCGAATCGAGAATAAGGTGAAACCGAATTCGTTTGTGCCATAGCGCTAAAACCTAATGCTATTAGGAGAAAAAGCGCAAAGCTTTTATTTTGGATTGAGATGGTACTCAAGGATGTAATCAAGACCGTTCAGCAAAAAATTTGAAGGTGCAAATATGTCATTTTTCAGCCACCGTAGCAACAAAGATGTGTCTCCTCCGGTAATAACTATACGAATAGCGCCAAATTCTGTCTCATATTGTGCAATCCAGGAAGAAATTTCTGCAGCGTAACCCCGCACTACGCCGCTTAAAATGCTGTTTTCCGTGCTGTCTCCAATTAAATTCGGAAAATTTAAACCCGACCAATCTACCAAAGGCAAGGAAGCCGTAAAACGATTTAAGGCTTTGAAGCGCATTTTAAGGCCGGGAGATATAGCTCCTCCATGGTAATTTCCATGCTCATCAATAAAATCAGCGGTTAAAGCAGTTCCTAAATCCAATACCAATACATTTTCTCCGGGGAACGTTTTATAGGCAGCAGCAGCCAAGGCGCGCCGATCATTACCTAAAGTTTCTGGACTTGCATAAAGAATCGGCATTGGCATGGCTAAAGCCGGACTTAATTCGAAAAGGGTTTCAAAGTGCCTTTTAGGAAGGTCCATAGACCAAGATCCAACGCTTGAAACGATGCAAGGAAGCTGCTTCGAGAATTTTTTTAAAAATATTTCAAAGGCCTCTTGATCCTCAAAGGTGTCCAACTGAACGCAGCTTTGATTCTGAAATTGAGCTACTTTGATTCGGGTATTACCCGCGTCGATTATTACATGCACAAGATTATTCTTAAAATCTAAAGATAGAATCTAATTTTTTGTTTTGCACGAATGTAAAAAGTTTTACATTTGCCCCCCGTTACAACAGCGTAACAGACCAATGGTGCTATAGCTCAGTTGGTAGAGCAAAGGACTGAAAATCCTTGTGTCCCCGGTTCGATTCCTGGTAGCACCACCTTAAAATCCCGACCTTGAAAAAGTGTCGGGATTTTTTTTGGATTCCATCCTCGCGATGAAATTTAAAAGTTTAGCCTAATTCAGCAATTCTGTTTACCCTTATAACCCTTAAGCTAAGCGAGCTTAATTCCGCGATTAAACAATTAAAAAGGTTCTCAGCGATTGTAAATAAATTAATCTTAAAGAAGGAGCGCCCTAAATCTAGAGATTAGCCCTTGAAATGGCGAGGATACTTACATGATTTGCCTTTAGACGGGTAGTATAATACGTACTATGGTGCCTTGTCCAATTACGGATTCAATTTCTATTTTGGCATCCATAGCGGCTAAAAACTCCCGGCTTAAAGCTAAACCCATGCCCGTGCCGCGCTCCTCATTGGTTCCTTCGGAGCTTATAGAATGATTATTCTGCAGTATGTTAAGAGTTTCAGCTTTTATTCCTTCCCCTTCATCGGTGACAGATAAAACCATCTTTCCGTCGATTTGCTCACAGTTGATAATCACTTTAGAGCCAACAGATGAAAACTTGAAAGCATTACTTAATACATTCCTTAAGGCAAATCCTAAAATATTGGCATCTCCTTTTACCTTAGATTTTAATCCATTAGGTGGACGTTCTAGCTTAATTTTCTTAAGGGCAACTTGCGCTTCTATACCATTTAAGGTTTTGCTTATTAATGCCTCTAAGTCAATGTCCACGAGTTTGTAGCTATACTCGGGGGAAGTATTGAAGTGGAGAGCGCCATTAACAAGGGGACCTCATTCACAATTCATATTCCTACTTTCCCTAAAGCTTAATTAAAAGCTCAAGTCCATAAGGCAAACATTGTTTATCAGAAAAAGCCTTATTCAATCATTCTTTTGCACTTTTGCCCTTCTAAAGAAATTACTTTGAATCCTGAGGTCAAACCAAGCTTTCAATTACCCTGGTTTATTAAAGTGCCAGCTGCCATCTTAAGCACCATCAGCACTGATTTAGCAACGAAATTCGCCTTAAGTTTATTCTTTAAACCTTTACGTTTTAAAACCCCTGAACGCGAACAGAGCATGCGCTCTGGGGCCACCGTATATGATTTAATGACCAGTCAAGCTTCCGACTTTAAAGTGTTTGAACATAAGGGCCAAGGACCAAAAGTCCTAATGATTCATGGCTGGAGCGGTCGAGCCAGTCAGTTCTTTAAGATTTGGGAGCGACTAGCGGTAGAGGATTTTCATCTTATCTCCATTGAGGCACCAGGACATGGAGATTATCTTGGTGGAAAGACCCATATGCTAGAATTTGTGGATGCCATAGAAGAAACTGTGGATCGATTTGGGAAGTTTGATTTTGCTATTGGCCATTCTTTAGGAGGAATGGCCCTGTTTAATGCCTTGAAGCGGGAAATTTGGTTTTCTAAAATGGTAATTATTGGCTCCCCTGCCAATATTGGGAATGTAGTACAGGACTTTACCCATAATATTCAGATGCCCGAAGCAGTGGCGGCCAAAATCATTGCTTACATCGAAAATCGTTATAATCTAAAGGCTGAAGAAGCTTCTTCCGACTACCTCTGCCAAATATATCGCCCCGAGGGTCTAATCATTCATGATGAATACGATCAGGATGTCCCCGTTGAAAATGCACGTAAAATGCATCGTAAATGGAAAGACTCCCAATACCTTGAAACCACTGGCCTAGGGCATCGTAAAGTTTTAATGGATGAGCAGGTAATTAATCGTATTTATGATTTCTTTAAGAACTAATAGCTGACCTTAGCCGTATATAGACTAAATGATAAAGATGAAAAAGTTTCTAATTTTAGTTTTAGCAAGTAGTTTCAGTCTAGCTTGTTCAGCCCAAGAAAAATCAAAAGATAAGAGCATGACCTTAAAAGTTCAGAAATCAAATGAGGAATGGAAGAAGGAATTGAGTCCTGAACAATATTTCATCCTACGAGAAGCGGGAACGGAAAGACCCTTTACCGGAAAATACAATCTACATTTCGAAAATGGCGATTATAAATGTGCCGCTTGCGATGCCGTTTTATTTGATAGCGAATCCAAATTTGAATCTCATTGCGGTTGGCCGAGCTTTGACAAGGTTGCGGATAATGAGGCTATTATAGAACGTGTTGACCGTAGTCATGGTATGGTTCGCACCGAAGTTCTCTGCGCCAATTGCGGAGGCCATTTAGGCCATGTCTTTAACGATGGGCCAACCGAAACTGGATTGCGGTATTGTATCAACTCTGGCGCACTCGGTTTTGAAGATGAATCCAAATCAAAAGAAGACCAATAGTCTAGCTCATTTGAATAAGCTTGCCCCCATGCGCATCGATATCATTAGTGCCCAACCACGTTTAATGGACAGCCCCTTTCAGCATTCCATTCTCAAAAGAGCTCAAAGTAAAGGATTGGTAACCATTCATTTACATGACCTCAAGGAATATGGAATTGGCAAACACAACCAAATAGATGATTATCAATTTGGAGGTGGCGCTGGGATGGTAATGATGGTCGAACCCATATTAAATCTCATTAAGGATCTTCAAAAAGAGAGGAACTATGACGAGATTATTTATATGACTCCAGATGGCGAGCTCTTTGAGCAAAAAACGGCCAATCAACTGAGTTTAAAGGAGAATATCATAATCCTTTGTGGGCATTATAAAGGCATCGACCAAAGACTTAGAGACCATATAATCACCAAGGAAATTTCCATTGGTAGTTATGTCTTGAGTGGCGGTGAACTAGCGGCTGCGGTGCTAAGCGACGCCATTATCCGACTAATCCCGGGAGTTTTAAACGACGAATCTTCCGCATTATACGACTCCTTTCAAGATAATCTTTTGGCTCCCCCTGTCTATACTCGTCCTTCCGAAATTAATGGCTGGAAAGTACCTGAAATACTTATGAGTGGGAACTTCCCGAAAATAGAGGCATGGAGGGAGGCTAAAGCTCTGGAAATCACGAAGCAAAGAAGACCAGATCTTTTGGATGAGGATTCTTTGTAAGAACTAATTTTTGTCGTAATATTGCCGCCCCAATTAGGGGAAATGTGATAGCCAACCTCTGGCAAGAGTTGTGCATGTTGCCTGTCCATAATCAAATGAATTCAAAAGATGGATTTAGTTAAGTACATTCAGGATCAATACACGGAGACAAAAGAATTTCCTGAATTTTCGGCTGGTGATACCATCACCGTTTATTACAAAATTAAAGAGGGTAACAAAGAACGTACGCAGTTCTTCCGCGGTATCGTATTGCAACGTCGTGGAGCAGGCACTACCGAGACTTTTACCATCCGTAAAATGTCAGGTAACGTAGGTGTAGAGCGTATCTTCCCAGTAAATATGCCAGCCCTAGAGAAAGTTGAAATTAACAAGCGTGGTAAAGTGCGTCGTGCACGTATCTTCTATCAGCGTGAACGTACTGGTAAAGCTGCACGAATTAAAGAAAGAAGAATGTAAGCTTTACGCTCAGATAATATTAAAGCCGCTATTTCGTAGCGGCTTTTTTAATGCCCTATACCATGAAAAGACCTGCTTTAGGGATTCAGATTATCGAGCGTCATCAAAAGGGAAAATGCACCTATAGTCTTTTTGCGCGCAATGGATCGGATTATTCCATCCTCATAAACTACCATTTAATGGGGCTTTGCTTACGATCTAAAGTATTCCGCTTTGATGATAAGGATCAAGCCCAAATGGTCTATCAAAATATGCTTCGCCGAAAAGAAGTTTTTCGATTTAGCGGGAGGTTAGCACAAAAACAGTTCGACGGTTTTTAGCCTTCCCCTCCTCACTATCATTGCTATCTATAGGCCTAGTTTCTCCGTATCCATGCCAAGTTAAACGTTGAGCAGCTATGCCTTGGGCTAGCGCATAATCATAAACGGCTTGGGCCCGCGCTTTAGATAATTGGAGATTGCTCTTGCTATCGCCTACATTATCGGTGTGACCCTGAATATCAGCTCTAAGTCCGGGATTAGCCTCCATAAATAAAACAAACTCCTCAATAATGTTACGGGAAGCCTTGTCCAAATCACTCGAATTCGAAACAAAATTGATATCATTCAACTTATACTCTCTTCCCACCTCCATAGGTGCCAGTTCTAAATTCGCTTTTATCGCGGGCTTTAATTCCAAAGATTTTGAACTAATATAATTCGAGCTAAAAGCAGCCCCTTTCTTATCAACCTTTACGATATAGTCTGCTCCTTCCTCTTTTCGGATAACGCGTGCAAATCTTCCAGTTTGTTCATCAACTTTAATCTTTGTCACTTCTTTGGTGTTCAGATTCTTTATTTCGATAGCGGCAGTCGCTAAGTCTTCCCCTTCGGAAGCCTCCAGCTTGCCACTTACAAGAAAAACCTCTTCTGGCCTTGCCGCTTCAGGCATATTAAAGGAATACAAATCCCAGCCTGTATTAGCCCTTAAAGTGTTGGATGCAAAATAGCCCGTCTTACCGTCTAGACTTACAAATAATCCAAGATCATCTTCGGCGCTATTAATGGGATAACCAATATTAGATGGTGCATGCCAAGTACTGTCATTACTGGCCTTAGTATAAAAAATATCAAATCCTCCCAAGCCAGGATGACCGTTTGAGGTAAAGTAAAGGGTACGCGAATCACTATGAATAAATGGTGATTTTTCATCTCGACGGGTATTCACACGACCGTCCAGAATTTCGGGTGCCGACCAAGCTCCATCCTTTAGTCTCCTGCATCGGTATAGATCCAAACCACCAATGCCACCGGGGCGATCCGAAGTAAAATACAAAAAGTCACCGTTGGCGGTTACGGATGCCTGCGACTCCCATGTATCTCTTCGATTAATATGATCACCAACCGAGCGAGGGGTAGACCAGTAACCAAGATCATCTAATTCGGTGTAATAGATATCGCAATTCTTGTAACCATCTAAATCCTCACAAACCGTAAAATAAAGCTCTGTATTGTCTCCTGTTATGCTGGGTCCTCCTTCATTGTAACTGCTGTTAAAAGGACTAGGCATGGGAGCGCCCGGGTCAAAATCACCATTACCCTGACGATCCGCTCGGCAAAACTCTTCCACCATTCTAGCTTTGGCTGCCGGACCATCCTTGCGATTTATCTTTCGGGATCTGCGCGTAAAAAACATGATCTGCTGATCTGGCGAAATGGTAGCTAGGTATTCATCGGCTGGGCTTGATAATCGACTTACTGGTTTGGGGTCGAAAGGAATGGTGTTCGCGAACAAATCACGCTTCAACTTGGCTTCCTTAAGAGCAGCTTGTGCTTCTTTATCAAAACCGAAATCTCGTTCCTGGTTATTTAAAAAATCCTCTAGAAAAGGAATCGCCTTTTCCATCTTATTGCCCTCGACATACATCACGCCGAGATAAAATTTAATTTCCGGCTTGTACCCCGGGCAAACCTCCACGAGTTTCTCCCATAAAAATTGAGCCTTCCTTAGGTCACCTTTTCGCATATTTAACTCGCCCAAAAGGTATAAGGCATGGGCAAATTTGGCGTCCATTCGAACCGCCTTTTCTAGATAACGCTGCGCTTCCCGATAATTCTTAGCATTCCAGGCTTTAATAGCTTTGGGTAACTGATTTTCCGCAATTTCCTCTACCGACTGCTCGCAAGCTCCAAGCTCTGGGGCCTGAGCCAATAAGGAACACGAAAAAAGGAGTCCAATTAAGAACGGAATAAGCCTATAGCTGGGCTTTGGATTGAGCATCCTCTACAAGTTTTTGTTTTTGATCGCGTGCTGCCTTTATCAACTTATCAGCTTCCTGCGCAGCCTTGTCTTCTAGTTGTTGCGCTTTAGCATCGGCTTCGGATTTCGCTTTATCCGCTAAAGGTCTAGCCGCCATTTTCTTTAGTGGATTAGACCCCGCCTCATCCATAATCTTTTTAGCGGCATCCTCCCCTCCTTTTCTAATTTTATCAGCTTGTGTTTTAGCCTCTGCTTTTATTTTAGCCGCCTGAGCCTCAGCCTGAGCAATTAAAGCATCTCCCTTGGCTTCGGCTTCTTTAACTAGAGCTTGGATCTTTTTATTAAGGTCTTCCTTGGCTTTATCTACGGTTTCCTCCACCTTGGCTTTCACCTGCTCCTTCGCCTCTTGAACCAGCGATCCGGCAATATCGCCCAAATTTGGTTTTACCTTCGGTTGTGTAGCTGTTCCCCCAATTTCAACATTTAAGGGTACCACACCACTATTGAAGGCAGAAAAACGGGACTGTAAATTTGAGGCCTTTATCGCACTAAGCGGTAAATCCGTTTTCAAGTCAAAGTCCAAACTTTGGTCTAATCCCATACTTCCGCCAAGGCTCGACTTCTGACCGGCTAGCTTGAAGTCGAATGGCTTCACATTAACCTTACCCTCATTGATTTCGAAATTCATCGCCACTTCGCTAATCTTAATGTTTTCATACTTAGGATTATTAAGAAAGTTGGCGAGCTGTGTCATAACCGCATTGCTACTAACAATTTCCGATGTCTTTAAGAGTCCCTTACCTTTTAAGGATGACAAAACAGGGCTAAACTCACTGTTCAAATCACTAGTAAAAGCAAATTCACAGATGTAATTCCCGCTTAAGTTCTCCATAATGGGCGCAATGGACTTCACTAAATCCAGAGACTTATAGGTTTCTGAAAACGAACAATTCTTGAGATCGAGATTGAAATTCACTTTGGGCTGATCTGGCTTAGAATCATAGAAACCATCTAAGGCTACCTTACCCCCAAGCATGTCCATTCTTAAATCATTACTTAGCTGAGCCTCTTTCAGCTTAAGACTCCCTCTCATATTAGTAATAGTCATCGAATCAAAGATGAACTCGTCAATTTTAGCCTTAAAATCTAGATTTACATTATGCGGTAATCTAATAATCTCGAGTGTCGAGCTATCAGCGGTAGAAGTTGTGGACTCGTTTTGAGCAGGTGTCCTAAAGTCGGCCATGTCCAATTTCGAACTGTATAAGTTGAGGCTACCCCGTAAAGGCTCGTCGTCACTCATGGCATAAGCCAACATATTATCCAAGCTACCGTCTAAGAATAAATCAGTATGGGCTAAGTGAAGATGTGTTTTAGATAGGTTCGCACTTTGAGGACTTAAACCCAAGAGCGCTTTTCGAATTTCTAGAGGCATCGGAACGCTATCCCCAGCAAACTTAAAGTCCAGCACCTCAATGGTCCCGGAAGCTTTGATTCGATCGTACATTTCCTTCTCTACATAAGAAAGTTTAGCAGCAATGGCGAAATCAGCTAGAATATTTCCGGATAGGTTATAACCCGGCATTGGCAAAACTTGCATTAAACCTAGCATATCCAGATTTCCTTTGAAACTCGTAATCAATGTAGGATCCCCTAGTGGGTCACTAAGCTTAAAGTTCCCGTCTACCGGACTTCCAGCAATAGTGGCATTAAAACGAGACAGATTAATAACAGTAGCTTCAAGTTTATTGCTCTTATTACTTACTGTTAAGTCCATTGTTAATCGATCTACAGAACTAGGAAGGTCAGGATATTGAATATAACCGTCTCTTACGCGCAGCTCGGTTACGAAAGCAGGGTAAATTTCCTGCGCGCCATGGTAGACCCCTTTAACAGCACCAACGAGATTAAAATCCCCAGATGCCTTTAAGGCCTCAAAATCCTGGTAGTAATAAGCCGGAATGAGAGAAATTAAATCTTTCAATGCATTACTAGGCGCCTCAAACTTTAAGTCGAGCAGCATACTATCGCCAGGCATTTCTAAACCACCCTTAAAATTTAAATTGAGGTCATTGAAACGAATTGAATTGTCTCCAAACTCAAAGGCGAACTTCTCTTGATCAAACTTTAGATCAAAGGCAGAAGCTATCTGCACCTTACGGAGATAACTGATCCCTTCCATGATAAAATTAAGGGATGCAATTTCGGTTTCCGTCTCCAGTGCTACCGTTCTTTCTGAAAAGTCTCCTGAGCCGCTATGGTTTAAACCATACATGGAGAAATCCAGATCCGCTTCTTGATCTAAAAAATGGAAATTAAAGTTTTCAAGACTGTAAGCCCGCAAAGCCAAATTAAATGGACTAGACTCTCCTTCTAAAGCAGCACTGTCCACTTGACTCGAATCGTCCTTTAAAATGTCAAAATTGGACTTCCCATTTTCTAGGATAATCAAATTGATATATACATCACTGAGCTCAATTTTCTCAATTTGATAGCTCTCGCCTGAAATCACACTCATCAAGTCGATTTTCAAACCAAAGTCCCCTACCTCAGCAAGTCGCTTTCCTTCAAAATCCCCCTTACCTTCTATACTAAGACCCTCTAAACTAAAACCGAAATAGGGAAATGATGAAATCAAGGAAAGGTCAACCGACTCGAAGTTTAGTTCCGCGTCTAGATGAGCATTAGCTTCCGACTTTACACGTTCGATAATGGCATCCTTAAAGACTAAAGGAAATATCCAAGCACCTAAAAAAAGTAAGATGAAAATAAATAGTAAAAAGCGAAATATTCTTTTCATGCCAGAGCTTTATGAATTAACGTCTGGTTCGAAAGTATCGTCTGTTTCATGTTCCTTATCGAAATGAATAAGGTTTTCACCTGAAGCAATTACGGATGAAACCGTCGCATCTCCCGTAACATTAACCACCGTCCGGCACATATCAAGAATCCGGTCAACGGGCAAAATGATTCCAATCCAAGCCGGATTTAACCCTACCGATTGTAAAACGATAATCAGCATAACCAAGCCTGCGCTTGGAACGGCCGCAGATCCTATAGACGCAAGTGTTGCCGTTAAGACAATCGTTAACTGTTGAGCAATGCTTAAGTCGATAAAATGAAGTTGCGCTAAAAACACTACCGCAACGGCTTGATATAAGCTGGTGCCATCCATATTTACGGTAGCACCAATGGGCAGCACAAAACTGGTAATTTTCTTATCCACCCCGAGATTATCTTCCACACATTCCATGGTAACGGGTAAGGTGGCCGCAGAAGAACTGGTTGAAAAAGCCAGTGTTTGTGCTGGGCTCATTGCTTTAAAAAATCCCGAATAGCTCACTGATTTTACCAAGAACTTCATAATTAATGGATAAACAAGGGTAACCATCAATGCTAAGCCTAGGAACACCGTTAATGAATACCACGATAAGCCTTTGAATATCTCAAGCACTTTAGATACATCATTCCCTGCCATTTTACTTACCGTTCCGGCCAGTAAGGCAAATACAAAGAAGGGTGCCGCTTGCATAATTAAGTCTACCATTTTCAGGAATACTTCCATAATGCCGTCTACCAACTTTATTACTGGCTCTCCCCTTTCTTTGGGAATAAATAATAAAGCAATACCAAAAAACAAGGCGAAGAAAATCACCTTTAACATGCTGCCATTGTCTGATAGCGAGTTAAAAATATTATTAGGTACTAGATCAATGATGAATTGAAGTGGTCCCGAATTTTTGGTGGCTTCAGCAATTTGTAATTTTGATGCGACCTCCTCATTACTAGCTTCCTCTACCTTAGTTGGATCTAGGTTCGCAACTTTATCAGCATATCTAGTATCTTTTAAGAAATGAGCGCCATCGGCGGTGGCCAAATTTTGTTGCCCTGCCCATAGCTCATAATTTAAACGATTGTCTATGCGCGATTCCTCATCTACTAACTTACCAGGAGCAATTGCATTGACCAAAACCAGTCCTAGGCTAATCGCAAAAATGGTCGTCAGAAAATACATACCTAGGGTTTTAAGCCCCAATCGACCTAAGCTCGAAGGATCTCCTAAACCCGCGACTCCAGAGATAATGCTGAAAAGGACCAGTGGTACCGCAATTAATTTTAATAGACTGATGAATATGGTACCAAAGGGAGCGATCCAATTCATCGTGAAATCACTCCATCCCATGGAACTACTTAGGAGAGCCCAAACAATACCTAATATCAATCCAATTAAAATCTTCCAGTGTAAAGCTAATTTCATGCTTAAAATTTGGTTGTTCTTGCTAGTAAAAGATGATCGGCCAGAACCAGAGCGGTCATGGCTTCTACAATTGGTACGGCACGCGGTACCACACATGGGTCGTGGCGTCCCTTGCCTTTTATCGATACCGATTCACCTTGGTCGTTTATACCAATTTGATCCTTCATAATGGTAGCAACGGGCTTAAATGCGATTCGGAAAAACAAGTCTTCTCCATTGGATATACCACCTTCAACACCTCCCGCATTATTTGAAAGCCGCTTACCATTTTTATCAAAACTATCATTATGTTCTGATCCCTTTAATTGGCTTCCTTTAAAACCGCTGCCTATCTCAAAGCCCTTAACCGCATTTATACTGAGCATGGCTTTACCAAGATCTGCATGCAGTTTATCAAAGACAGGCTCCCCTAATCCGATTGGCATATTGGAAACCCTACAGCTAATGATCCCCCCTAAACTATCTCCAGATTTACGGGCACTTTCAATTTCAGCTTCAAATTGAGCTGCCATAGATGGATCGGGGCATCGGACAATATTGGCATCGATGCCTTCCAAATCAAGTTCTTTATTGGCATCTAATTCAAGACTGCCAACCCCGGAAACATAGGCTCTGATCTTTAAACTAGGTATCAATTGCTGCGCTAGGGAACCCGCTGCAACGCGAACGGCGGTTTCACGAGCAGAAGAACGACCTCCTCCGCGGTAATCACGCAGTCCATATTTCTCTTGGTAGACCTGGTCAGCATGAGAAGGGCGGAAATTATGCTTTAAATGATCGTAATCTTTGGATTTAGCATCTTTATTACGAATCAAAAAAGCAATAGGCATCCCAGTACTTTTACCATCAAAAATACCAGACAGCCATTCAACTTCATCTCCCTCTTTTCGTTGGGTAGTTAGCCTAGATTGCCCAGGCCTGCGGCGAGCCATTTGTGCTTGCACCGCCGTTAAATCTAAGTCCACTCCGGCCGGAAAGCCATCGATCACCCCACCAATTGCAGGACCATGTGACTCCCCAAAGGAGGTTAAACGCAATAATTTGCCAAAGCTATTCCCTGCCATATCAGCAAAGAAAGCAAATCCATGGCTGAAAAGGAATAGCCTCGGCAGGCTTTCGGCTTTTAATTATCAGGATCTCGATGATTCTTATAATGCCTATAAGCCAGTGCTGCTCCTCCAACTGCTAAATAAGCTAATCCAGGAATAGGCGCAGGATTATGGGAAGGCGGTGGTGCAGGTTGAGCGCTTAGCGCCACGGCACCTAAAACGAAGCAGGAAAAAATCAAGTGTTTCATAAATCAAGATTTAAGGTTTAAGTAAAATTTTAAGGGAAATGATTCCAGATGAACTGACCATTTGTAGCGTGTAAACCCCAAGACTTACAGGAGGTAAGGGAATTTCTCCCGTCCTTTCATTGTGAATCAATTGATCTAGTATTAAGCGACCTTCAGAATCATAAAGCACAATACGACGAATGGATTCCTGGGAATTCCACAAAAGCGCACTTTCTTTCTGGTATGCTGAGACGCCCTTTAACTTTGAGAACTTTGAGTGTATCAGATTGTGCTGCTCTTTGCCCCAGAGAAGCTTAAAGCGAATCCCTTCCGCCTTTGACTTCGAATAAAAGTTATAATCATATCTACTAATAGGCCATAATAAGTCTTGAGTAAGGTCTAGGAGGTAAACAGATTGAGAATTGCCGCCTTCGATACTAATACGATGCATCCCACTATCTAGGCGACTGTACAAATCAACGGTGTCGGCTCGCACTAAATCCAAGCCCTTTATACTGTATAGTTGACCTTGTACCGATGGATTTATCGCTAAAGCTGTCCCTCCATCTTTCCATAAAGCATCTACACTTTTAACAAAATAGCTTCCTGGGGTACTACTATGGCAAATTTTGCTGTGGGCCTCTTCCCCTTCTTTGAAAATCCTTATGCTTAAGGTCTCTTTACTTTTGTACCTATTCGGCTTCGAAGGAAGCTGCATATTCGGATGGAAGCTAATGCTATCCCCGGTCTGAATGGTACGCACAAAGAAGCCTTGCGCGATACCGAGGCAAGAATCCGGCATGCGTGCACTCGGTGAAGCGGCCAGACTATTATTCGGATTCCAAATGGCATAGGCTTGGCTATTAAAGGATAGACTATTATCCCACAAATAAATGCTACCATCCAAGCTTGGATTTGCAGCCATAAACTTTTGTTTATCCAGAGGAGCTGGGTACGGGTTTCCCAAAAGGAGATAATCTCCGGCTTGATGAGGCTCGTGAATTTTAAAAGGCCCTGAATTTGGTTTTCCCTCAAAAATCCTTGTTTCATAAACCGCTTTGCTAGGGTTACTTTGTGGACTCGGAGTGCTTATATATCCGCGGCCTGGTTTTAATATTGTTGAATCTGAACATGATTTCCATTGTTGCTCAAGACTTGACCAATAATACCAATCCATTGAATTGCTAAGTTTATTCGACTGAGTGCCAAAAACTTTATGAAAATTCGCCTCTTCCACTGGTGAAGACCAGAAGGTAAAACGAAGATGATCCGGTACCTCTATTTTGCTTTGAACGGATAGTAAGCCATTCCCACTATAGACCATCGAGTCATTGGCTACCATCGCCGCCTTATTCCACAAATCCAATTCACCTTCATTTTCCAAAAATCCAAGCACTTGCATTTGAACATCTTCATCCAACTCTAGCCTTGTGGAAGGCGCTAACTTTAAAGACCCTATTGCAAAGTCTTGATCCAACCTAGTAATCCCTTTTAGAATGATAGCTGAGTAATTCGAACAATCATGAAGCGGAGGAAAGGGATACCAAGTTCTACCATTGAAAATGATATCGGCGTTTAGTGGATAGGGTTGAAAGCTGGCTAAGGGAAAAGGCTGATCTACCTTAGAATTTAAGGAGGCCGATTCAAACGTTCCGGAGGCCGAGAAATACCAATCCCGATAATCAAAGATTGAATCAATGGTACCAGGCTTTCGGTAAGCCCATTTATCGGTATAATTCCAATCCACAGCAATTTGACTAGGATGCCCAAATCGATCCTCACACACTTCATGCCCTTGAAAATACCCTAAGGAATCATAATACAATTCAATGGCATCGTCCCCATTTACATTCATTAAGCCATGACTTTGGTTAGGGCTAAAACCAAAGAAGGAGGCGAATGATGCTGAATCAGAGCAGAGATAATAGAATTCACCAGGCCCTAAGGACCGCGGGAGGCATTGAATTTCGGGTCCGTCCGTACCTGCCCCATTATTAGCAATACCAATGGCATACTGTGAGAGATCTTGGATACTATCCAAAGCATACAGTTCGATACCTTTGGGTTGACCCCATGCCAGGGGTCCATCATATACCCCACTAATTATTAGTTTTTTGCTAAAACTTGGAGCATGTAGAAAAAAGGAATCCGTATACGTGCCGAGCTTAGAACGCAAGTTTAAATTATACCATTGACTAACTCCATGTAACAAGATTCCTCCCAGCTCTGCCTTTCCATGATTAAAAAGAACACTGTCCGTTCCAAAATTCAAGATGTCGGTAGTGTATTTTAAATAACCCTTAAAATCAACATCCAAATTTCCAAAGGTATCGACCGCAAATGCATAAAAGGTCGGGCAAGGCACTGCGGCAAATAAAGTATCCGGCAATTCATAAGCCTCTAGATCACTGGCTTGCACCTCAACCCAATTAGAATTGGTATCCAATAGATTTATTTGATTATGGCCTAATTGAGATGAATTAATAGGACTTTGAATATCCTGCAGGGCCATTCCCAAAGTTTCCTTATCAGTCTGAAGGTCCTTAAACCAACCAAAAACTCGAACTTTCATGGAATCGTCATCCTCAACAATCCAATCGCTTGGAATCACCCAATTTTCCAATTGCGGCTCACGAATTACAATAGTTTGCATGGAGTCGGATTGGAGCTCAATACGATTTAGAATATGGGCATGGGTTAAGGCTAGCTGAAACTTGTAAAGTACGGTTGCCAAAGTATCTGAATCGCTAGGTTTTCCATCATGTATACTGAATTCGGCAAGCAGGAAGCCCTGCGCCGCTGTATCCTGATAGTCCCTATATATCAAAGCTCCTTGGTGCTCATAGTTCTGCACAAAATGAGCGCTATTTGAAGCTAAGGACAAGGGAATGTAAAAACCCTGATTTTCATTAGGTACTACCGGACTGGTTGAATCACTAGCCCATTGAAAACTATGGTAGTCTAAACCATAGCCTTGAAGCTGAAGACTTTGATGATACGAAGTGGTGGAGCTTTCGCTTACCCCTATATCTATTGAACTCAGTCCATGGGCTGGACCATCCTGGGCCAGGAAGGCCCCCTCATAGCTGATAAATTGTAAAAGACTATCCTTTCCTCCTACTCTTTCAAATAAACATAGGCCATCTTTGGGTCCGTTTTGCAAACCAGGAAAATTGAACCAAAAGATTTTATAAGCCTGAATTGAGTTGCTTGTATCTGCATTCAACATGGCCAAATCTCCCCCGTAGCTTTTACCATTAGAACCATTATAGGCCGTCAGGTAAACTTGCTTCCAATCGAGTAAAGTAGTGTCTATAACCACTTCGACTCCTTCACCTACATCTTGTCCTACATTATCATAGTGGAATTCGTTTATCCAGGCGGATTGGCCTATTCCTAAAAAGGGCAAACAAAAGAGGATGAAAAACTGGAAACTGCGCATCGGGTTAAAAATTTGAACCACAAATATGCAGGTCATCCTAGTCCAAGGCTGATAGGAAAGTACTTGAATGCGTTTCGGAAACGTCTAAAAAGTGAAAGCCCGCAATAAATGCGGGCTTTCGGGATAACCAATAAATCAAAGCTTGCGATATCCCGCAAGGTTTTCAAAAGGATTTTGCGATAAATACTTAGGAGCATAACGATCTCATTTTACCGACCGTTGGTATTTAAAGCACTCATTTTTATCTTTTCTTTAAAGCATTCTTTTCCATTGCATTGGACTCAAACCAAACTCCCTTTTAAAGGCCTTGGAAAAAGTGGGTAAATCATTATCGGCTAAAAAAGTCGCTATTTCTACAATACGCAAATTCCCTGCCATAATTAGCTCCTTTGCCTTTTCCATGCGATATTTCACCAGTTTTCGACTGGGGCTAAATCCAGTGGCCTTCTTATACTGCCTCTGGAAGTGAAAGGGCGACATTCCAATATGAGTGGCTATATCTTCTAATTGGAGGTTTTGAGACAAGTTTTCACTCATAAATTGATCCTCCAACTGGAACTTTCGAATTAAGGACTGACGGGTCGAAGGCGCCATAGACCTTAATCGAGATGAAATCTCAATGATCGATGGGTCAATACCCTTCAAGAAATCCGTCCACAAGAGATGAATTAAGTCTTGCCTGAGGTTGCTTTTAGGGCCATTATAATTTCGAAATAGGGAGGCTAGGCTAAGACAAATGTCTGAGGTCCTTACGATTTTTAATTCGGAAAGCTTCTCAACTGATTCATAGGAAACGGCCCCGGCGCTAAACAAACTAGAACAGAGCCTTTTCATTTCTTGCTCCGAATAGAATAAGCATAAGCCCTTACTAAGGTAATCGTTTTGAGAGCGATTTGTCGCACTCAAGCTATGATTGATAAAGAGTGCCTCTCCAGGAGCAAGGTTTAGTTTCTTTCCTCTTATCCAATAACTCTCATGTCCGTTACAGGCATACTTAATACTGTATCCATTGGTTCTGTTAGGGCATGTCCGGCCAATTGAGCTTTCCCCATAATGGTTCTCGAAGCTATTCAACAGCGTTAATTCTTCACTTCCTTTCCTTAAGCTTAAACTTGCCATGATGCATTTGGGTAAGCAGCGGATTTAGGTAAAACGGTTAGTGAGGCGAATTTTGGAATAATTCTAGGTCCACACTGTTAAAGAAATTCACTTTAACAATACTTAAATGCTTTTTTAACTTTTGAGGACTAAATCTTGTCTATTCTTGCGCATAAAAAAACCCTAAGACTCATCAAGCGAGCTTAGGGTTTCTTATATGTTGTAATTATTTCTATAAGTGAATCACCTCATCATAAGCAGCCGCTGCTGCCTCCATTACCGCCTCACTCATAGTTGGGTGAGGATGCACGGATTTAATGATTTCCATTCCAGTAGTTTCCAACTTACGAGCAACAACAGCTTCTGCAATCATTTCCGTAACATTGGCGCCAATCATGTGACAACCTAAGAACTCTCCGTACTTGGCGTCAAAGATTACTTTTACAAAACCGTCTTTGTGGCCGGCAGCACTGGCTTTACCACTGGCACTAAAGGGGAATTTCCCGACTTTAATTTCATAGCCTGCATCTTTAGCCGCCTGCTCAGTCATCCCAACCGAAGCAATCTCTGGTGAACAATAGGTACATCCAGGTATATTGCCATAATCTAAAGGTTGTGGATGGTGCCCAGCAATCTTCTCAACGCAGATAATTCCTTCTGCGGATGCCACGTGCGCTAGAGCCTGACCCGGAACACAATCTCCAATCGCGTAATAGCCATCTATATTGGTTTTGTAAAAATCATTTACAACGATTTTTCCCTTTTCGGTCTTGATACCTACTTCCTCCAATCCAATGTTCTCAATATTGGCTTGCACACCTACTGCTGAGAGAACTACATCAGCTTCAATCACCTGCTCGCCTTTCTTATTTTTAACGGTTACCTTACATCCCGACCCAGCGGTATCCACTTGGGTTACCTCGCTGGAAGTCATGATCTTAATACCCGCTTTTTTAAAGGAACGCTCTAATTGTTTTGACACCTCCTCATCCTCTACAGGAACAATCGTAGGAAGATATTCAACAATAGTAACCTCTGTGCCCATTGCATTGTAGAAGTAAGCAAATTCGACCCCGATGGCTCCAGAACCAACCACTACCAATTTCTTAGGCTGTTCGGGTAAAACCATGGCCTGACGGTATCCAATTACCTTTTTTCCATCCTGCTTAAGGTTGGGAAGCTCGCGACTTCGAGCTCCGGTAGCAATTATGATATTCTTTGCGCTGTATTCTTTTACCTCGCCCTTGTCATTGGTCACCTGAAGTTTCTTTCCGGGAAGGACTTTACCTTCTCCCATAATTACTTCAATCTTATTCTTTTTCATGAGGAATTTCACCCCATTACTCATTCCCTCAGCAACACCGCGAGAGCGTTTAACAACGGCCTCAAAATCTTTATCCGCATTTTCGACCTTTATACCATAGTCTTCTGCGTGATTTATATATTCAAATACGTTGGCACTTTTTAAAAGCGCTTTGGTAGGAATACATCCCCAGTTTAAGCATATACCACCCAAACTTTCGCGTTCCACGACGGCTGTTTTCAAACCTAATTGAGAGGCGCGAATCGCGGTTACATAACCACCAGGACCACTACCTAAAACGATTAAATCAAATTCCATGAAATAAATATTTAATGATTGTAGAATTTGGAAGCCACAAATTTAGCAGAAAAGCCAGAAGCGATGGCTAAAATCCAATATTTTCAAAGCTTATACGCAATGCAGGATATTTCAATGTTGGCACCCTTTGGTAATTCTGACACTTGAACCGTTTCGCGCGCTGGGGCCGGATCATGCCGGAAATAGCTGGCATATACTTCATTAATCCGAGTAAATAAACTCATATCTTTAATGAAGATGCTGCATTTAAGCACCTGCTTAAGACTACTTCCTCCCGCTTCGACCACCGCCTTTAAATTATCTAAAACTAAGGCTGTTTCAGCCTCAATCTCCCCTTCAAATAGTTGTCCGCTTAAGGGGTCTATCGCTATTTGACCCGACGTAAAAATCAAGTTCTCCAATCCGATGGCTTGGGAATAAGGACCTATAGGTGCAGGTGCTTGATCACTTTGTATTTCTCTTTGCATTTTTTTCGTCTATTTGCGTGTAATTTATGAAGCTTTTACTGATCGACAATTACGATTCTTTTACTTACAATTTGGAGCATTATCTGAGAGCTCTAGAATTGGAAGTTCATGTGCTCCGAAACGATCAATTCGAAATCGAAGAAGTATCAAATTTTGATTTCATCCTTATTTCACCTGGTCCTGGACTTCCTGTGGATGCCGGTAAAACTCTGCAGGTCATTGAAAAATACGCCTTAAAAATTCCCATGCTCGGGGTTTGTTTAGGCGCGCAAGCTATCGCAGAATTCTTCGGAGCTGAATTATACAACCAGAGAGAAGTGGCACATGGAATTGCTCGAAAAGCTTATAAATTAGGGGATTCTTGGCTCCTAGATGGGCTTGAAAGCCAATTCAATGTGGGACTTTACCACAGCTGGGCCATACAAGCGAAAGATCCTTTTTCAAAAAATTTTAAGATCGTTGCTGAACGAGAAAATCAAACCTTAATGGCCTTCGAACATTCCAAACTCGCTCTTGCTGGAATTCAATTTCATCCAGAAAGCATCATGACTGAAGGCGGAAAAAAAATTCTCAGTAATTGGATCCGCAAAGCTCAAGCTTGAACTTGTACTTCAGATTATTTTATCGACCTTTCTTAATTCATTCATCTCTAGCAAAATAAGAAGGGAGTATTTATGATTTTTATTGGAGGAATTAGCAATAAGATTCGCGAATTAGGACCCGGTGAACTAAAATCTTGTAAAAACTGCGGCAAAGAAAAGTATCATGTTATCAAAGAAAGTTGCGATAGACTCAGCTTGTTTTTTATTCCTATAGTTCCATTTAACAAAAAGCTTTTCTCGATCTGCCCAGATTGCAGCTACACTGAGAATATCGACTCAAAGAACTCCAATTACTATAGAGACTTAGTTCATCTTAACCAAATGTTTCTCAACAACCTAATTGAGGAAAAGGAATACTTTCTACGTAAACAGACATTAAAAAAGCCCCAACCATAGGTTGAGGCTCTACTATTTTTAGGCTAAGAATGCTTAGACGTCAATTTTAGCATATTTAGCATTCTTCTCGATAAACTCCCTCCGCGGAGGCACATCATCTCCCATTAACATAGAGAAGATACGGTCTGCTTCAGCAGCACTATCAATGGTAACCTGACGCATCGTGCGTTTTTCTGGATCCATGGTAGTTACCCATAGCTGCTCGGCATTCATCTCACCAAGACCCTTATAGCGCTGTACCCCAACGTTAGACTTGTTTTCACCGCCATATTCTAAAATTAGGCGATCTCGTTGATCGTCATTCCAGGCGTACTCTTCCTTCTTGCCTTTCTTAACCAAATACAAGGGAGGAGCTGCGATGTAGATATTCCCTGCCTCGATTAACTCCTTCATGTATCGGAAGAAGAAAGTGAGAATAAGAGTTGCAATGTGAGAACCATCCACATCCGCATCACACATTATAATAACCTTGTGATAGCGAAGTTTTTCAGTATTGAGCGCCTTGGAGTCTTCTTCGGTTCCAATACTAACACCTAAAGCAGTGAAAATATTTTTAATCTCTTCGTTTTCGAAAACCTTATGCTGCATGGCCTTCTCGACGTTCAGAATTTTACCGCGAAGAGGTAATATGGCCTGAAAGTTACGATCACGACCTTGCTTGGCCGTTCCACCTGCAGAATCACCCTCCACCAAGAATATCTCACATACTTGAGGATCGGTCTCGGAGCAATCCGACAGTTTCCCTGGCAAACCACTACCTGTCATCACCGTCTTACGCTGCACCATTTCGCGCGCCTTTTTGGCCGCTACGCGCGCCTTTGCCGCCAAAATCACTTTTTGAACAATGGTCTTGGCTTCATTAGGATTCTCTTCCAAGTAGTTGGTTAGCATTTCACCTACCAATTGATCCACCGCGCCAGATACTTCTGAGTTTCCTAGTTTAGTTTTGGTCTGTCCTTCGAATTGAGGCTCCATCACCTTTACCGAAATAACGGCAGTAAGACCTTCACGGAAGTCATCTCCGCTAACATCTACCTTTTCCTTAGCCAACATACCGCTTTCATCAGCGTACTTCTTTAAAGTACGAGTTAAAGCTCTGCGGAAACCAGCGAGGTGCGTTCCTCCTTCATGGGTATTAATATTGTTTACGTAGGAATGAATATTCTCTGCATACGAGGTATTGTAGTGCATGGCCACTTCAACAGGAATATCATTACGCTCGCCTTCCATACTAATTACGGTAGGCATTAATTTCTCACGATTTTGATCAATGAAAGCAACAAACTCTCCTAAACCACCCTCAGAGTAGAAGTTGTCCATTTTGAATTCACCATCTTCTTCTATTTGGCGCTTGTCCGTAAGGCTAATCTTAATTCCCTTGTTTAGGAAGGATAATTCCCGAAGGCGTGCCTCTAAGATCTCATATTGATAAACAAGGGCCTGAAAAATCTCTGGATCAGGTTGAAATGTAACAATAGTACCGCGGTAATCGGTGGTACCTTCTTCCTTTAAAGGATAATCTGGAACCCCGCGCTGATAGGTTTGATGGAAATATTTACCCTGGCGATGCACCTCAACCTTAAGGTTAGTGGATAGGGCATTCACACAAGAAACCCCCACACCATGCAGTCCACCTGAAACTTTATACGAATCCTTATCAAACTTACCTCCAGCATGTAACACGGTCATAACTACCTCAACGGCAGAACGACCTTCCTTTTCATGCATGTCTGTAGGTATCCCCCGACCATTATCCTTAACGGTAATTGAGTTATTTTCATTAATGGTCACTTCAATGGTATCGCAATGACCAGCGAGAGCTTCGTCGATGGAGTTATCAACGACCTCATAAACCAAATGATGCAGTCCTTTTACGCCTACATCACCAATATACATGGAAGGACGCTTACGCACCGCTTCCAATCCTTCCAGTACCTGAATGCTACTGGCACCGTAATCTTTTTGTACTTCACTCATAATCTTGCAGTTACGCTAAATGTGATATCTTTCAAAGATACCTTTTTCCCCATAGCTTAAAAGACCTAAAACCCTAGTATTTTCAGGCTTTTTCCACATGTTTTTAACATTTAGAACTTGGAGCTAGCTAAGGTTTCAAAAAGGAATAAAAAAAACCCTGAAACTTTTCGATAAAGCTTCAGGGTTTCAACTATTTATTGACCCTCTCTAACTGTCGCTCGAGAAAGATTCTACGATTTCTTGACTCACACCGGTGTTACTAAAACCGCCATCATGGAAAAGATTTTGCATCGTAACTCTCTTGGTAAGATCACTGAAAAGGCTTAAACAATAATCAGCGCAATCTTCTGCTGTTGCATTGCCTAAGGGACTCATTTTTTCTGCATAATTGATGAAACCGTCAAAACCTTTAACACCACTTCCCGCGGTAGTAGGCGTAGGCGACTGACTAATCGTATTCACACGCACTTTCTTGGCTTTACCAAAGTGATAACCAAAGCTTCGGGCAATACTTTCTAAATAGGCTTTATTATCGGCCATATCATTATAGTCTGGGAATGTACGCTGCGCTGCAATATAGGTTAAAGCAAGAATGCTACCCCATTCGTTCATTGCATCGCGTTTCCATGCCGTTTGCATTACCCGATGGAAGGACACGGCGCTTACATCCCAACCTTTTTCCAACCAATCGTAATTCAATTCAGTATAATGTTTGCCTTTGCGCACATTGACACTCATTCCGATACTATGAAGAATGAAATCCAATTTACCTCCAAGAATTTCCTCTGCTTTGGCAAATAGATTATCTAAATCATCCATGCTGGTTGCATCGGCAGGAACTACCTCCGAACCAGTTTTAGCCGCCAAATCATTGATTTCGCCCATGCGCATGGCAATAGGTGCATTGGTTAATACAAATTTTGCTCCTTGCTCATGTGCCTTTTCGGCTACTTTCCAAGCAATTGAATCTTGATTTAGGGCTCCGAATATGATTCCCTTTTTTCCTGCTAGTAAATTATTCGACATCGTCTATGGTTTGAATGGGGCTAAAATAAAGCTTTTCCTTCAGCCACAAACTAAAAGTTGTTCTGAAGAAAATCACGCTCCGACTGACTTAAGGAAGACTCTCCTTGTTCTTTTATTTTTGAAAGGATACGGTTTAATTCATCCTCTTGACTTTTTCGTTTTTCACGATATAAATCTTCCACACCATAATTGTCGGAAGGCTTCGCTAAAACTTGGTTTAAAAGCTGCGGTCGATAAAATAGAATGATCAAAAACACCACGGAGGGAACAGCTAAATAAAGAATGGTCATCGGATTGGTTTCGACCAAACTGGGCACCATTAACAGGGTAATTAAAAGTCCAATCACAGCGCCTCCTAAATGGGCTTCATGCCCAATATTATCATGCTGCTTTCCTATACCGTACATGGTATACAGCAAAAAGAGCAATCCATAAATCCAAGCGGGAAAGAAAAAAGGCAAAAACAATAACGCTAATTGCATGCCCGGAAATAGGGCAATGGCCCCAAAAATTAATCCGCTAATCGCACCTGAAGCACCTACAGCGCGATACTCCATATCATTTCGATGATAAAACCAAGCCAATAAATTTCCGCCAAGCAAACTAGCAAAGTAGAGAAGTGCCATTAAAAAAGGACCTAATTCACGCTCTACCGATCCGCCGAAAATGAAGAGGGAAAACATATTAAAAAAGAAATGTGTCCAGTCTACATGAATGAAACCGGAGCTGAGGAGACGATGCCATTCCCCATTATTTAAATCACCGATTCTCAGCTGCCATTTGGCAAAGTATTGAGGCTTTTGAAAGGCCCAATAGGTCAGGCCTAAATTGAGAATTAAAATACTTATTCCAACTATTTCGAGTCGATCCATTTTAAGCTTTACTTTCTTTTTTCCGAGCTATAAACGACTGCAAACCTCCGTTTAACAAGGACATGAGTAATCCTATCGGAAAGATCTCTGTCATGGTTAAACTAAAACGAACCATTAAGCTCTCTCGGTAGGATTCCATTACTTGAGATTGAGCGGCTAATCTGCTTTCAATGGTATCTGCATCCAAGTCTGAGTTCCTGAGTGTTTTTTCAACATTATCTATGAAACCGTCTACAAAGGCATCACCATTATTTTGAAAATAAATCTCCCACATGAGGGTGTAGACTACACTTGCTATGAGCACGATATATAAACTAGCTACAAATGCTTGTGAGAACTTTATATGGCCATCATATTTAGACTTATCTACTTGCCTTACACCTAAAAATAAGGATAGGGCAAATATGATGAACATGCTTAGGTAGCCCCGGAGCTCCATACTGTCGTAGTTGGGACCGCTTAAATTTTCAGAAAGAAAAAAATTCGAACCAATAAGTATTCCTGACGCTAATCCAGCGATCCATATAATTCTACGCATGAGAGAGTTTTTTCAAAATACGAGTATAAGGAAATTTCTTAGCTTCATTAAACTCAAGAAATTTCTTTACTCCAGGGTTAAATTTAAAGTATGAAGAAGCTCATTTTAATTGGAGCAATTGGTCTAGGCTTGGTTGCATGTAACAAAGATAAGGATGACAATTCAGGAAGTCTAAATACCCTAACTATTGATGAGCCCATTCTTCCGAGCAGTCTCGCAAATTATAGTCAGCCTAACCTACCCGCCTATTACCAAAATGGGCCTGTAGCCGACGCGGACAATACACCTGTAAGTAATCCGGTAAGTGATGCAGGCGCAACTTTGGGACGGGTGCTTTTTTACGAAAGCAAATGAGCGCTAATGGCACTATATCTTGTGGTTCTTGCCACCAGGCCATTAATGGATTTAGCGACCCGGCTACCTTATCCCTAGGGTTTGAAAACGGATTGACCGGTCGTCATTCCATGTCTTTGGCCAATAGCCACTATTATAACAATGGAGCCTTCTTTTGGGATGAACGCGCTAGTACCTTAGAAGCTCAAGTACTCATGCCAATTCAAGACGAAGTGGAAATGGGCCTAACTTTAAATGAGATGGTTGAACGTTTGGAAGGCGTCGACTACTACCCTGCCCTATTTAGCGCTGCCTTTGGAACCGATGAAATAAACAGCGATCGAGTAAGCCGAGCTCTAGCTCAATTTGTTCGTTCCATGGTTAGTATTAACAGCAAATATGATGAAGGACGGGCGCAGATAAATATTCCCACGGATAACTTCCCCAATTTTACCGCTCCTTACATGCATGACGGCCGATTTAGCACTTTAGAAGAGGTAATCGAACATTATAATTCGGGTGTTCAGGACAATCCGAATTTAAGTCCACCTTTACGTTTACCTGGTGGGGGAATTCGCAGATTAAATTTAAATGCGAATGACAAAGCCGCTTTGGTAGCATTCCTACAAACGCTCAGCGATGATGTGCTAATCAATGATGAGAAATTCGGCGACCCCTTTCCGAAGTCTTAGCGGTTTTTCCTTGAAAAACGTTTTAGCTTTTTTTCCGAACGATAGATTTCGAAACCAAAAGAGGCGAATAAAAGGATTAAGAACAGAATCATTCCATTGCGCTCTCCATACCCCGGACTAAAAAGCCATAATACCGAAACAAGTAAAAAGTAAACTGCAATGCGCAGAAACATCATGGGTAAGAGCGACTGGGCATATTTCCAGTTTTCCCGATTGCGCATGGACCGGCTGGTCCTGTATCCGTAAAGGTGATTTGCCTTTTTCGCTGGGAAATAGCGGGTAACTCCTGCCAACAAAAGCATGACCGCCGAAAATCCACTAAAAACGAAAAATACAATGTCCACTATTCTGATTTTGAATACGAAGTAAAGTTAAAAAAATGAAGCTTAAGGGTATATAAAGCTTGTATTATTTTTTAAGGCCCCTAAGTAGAAATGATTACTTTTAATCTGCCAAAAAAACAACATGCAGGTTAAACACTTAAGCCTATTCATCATCTTATTTCTGGGTAGTTTTTCGATCGCTCAAGAAATCAACTTTGACAATCTTGCTAAAATACTTCGCGAAAATGATCAGCTTAAAGGCTCTGTTTGTCTTCGCAAAGAAGGAAAGGTAATTTACACCCATCACTTTGATAAGGATGCTAAAGACCAGGTCTATCGTTACCACATTGGTTCTATTTCAAAAACGTTTACCGCTAGCCTTGTTTTTATCGCCATTGAAGAAGGTAAACTAAGTCTAGATACCAAATTAACGCAATGGTACCCAAGCATTGGGAATGATAGCATTTCAATTGATTTGATGCTTAGTCATCGCAGTGGTTTACATAACTTCACGAATGATGCTAGCTATCCACAGTTTTTAGATCAAGAGCAGAGTGAAGCGGATATGATTGCACGTTTTAGCATTATGGACTTGGACTTTTCTCCAGGCAGTAAGCAAGAATATTCGAACACTAATTATGTATTGCTGAGCTACATTCTGCAAAAGGTTTACAACAAAACCTATTCTGAAATCCTTCAAGAGAAAATTTGTGCTAAACTCAACCTTTCGAATACCTATTATTCGGGCACAAAAGCGAAAGACGAATGGGAGCGCAAATCCTATTATTACAGCGGCAAATGGATAGAAAGTAGTAAAACTCATCCATCAATTCCTTTAGGAGCTGGAGGCATCGTGAGTAGTCCACAAGATTTAACTGTATTCTTTACCGCCCTGTTGGAAGGAAAACTGGTTTCAGAACAAAGCCTAAATCTGATGAAAGTAGATCAAGGTTTAGGTAAAGGTCTGATGGCATTCCCCTTTTACGAGCACAAGGCCTATGGCCATAATGGAGGAATAGACGGCTTCCAGAGTCACGCCAGTTATTTCCCTGATGAAAAATTGAGTGTCGCTGTTTGCTTAAATGGTAGTCAATACCCCTTAAATGACCTCTTAATTGACCTACTATCGATTTATTGGAAACGCAAGGATTACGAGCTTCCGGTCTTTACAGAAATTGATGTTAAACTTGCTCAATTAATGGAGTATAAAGGCCTTTATAGAAGCAGTAACTTTCCCCTGGATATAGAAGTTTTTATTGAAGGCGACCAACTAAAGGCCAAGGCAACCAATCAAGCCGCTTTTCCCTTAAAAGCTATTGATAAACATGTCTTTGAGTTTAAAGCTGCGGGCATCAAAATGACCTTTAATCCTGAGGCCAATACAATGGCTTTTGAGCAGTATAACATGAAGATTCCTTTTAAAAGATAATAATGAGAATTTGTTTCCTAATGTACCCCTGGGACCGAATAGATCCAGGGCAAGATTCTACAATCCGTATGATTCATGAAGCGGTAAAGCGCGGCCATGAAGTTGCCATTACACACCCATCCAATTTAACCATTCGGGATAGCGTAACCTTGAGCTTGTGTAAACAAATCACGAATCCGAATAAACCCAGTAAAAGCATAAAGACCTTTTACAGAGAGGTTCAATTCGATACCGACATGCAGCCTTTGAATTCCTTCGATGTGATTTTTATGCGTGATAATCCACCCATGGATAGTCTGGTGCTTAATTTTCTAGACTCCATTAAGGATGATGTATTTATTATCAACAATATCAACGGATTACGAGAGGCTAATAATAAAATATATACTGCTGCCTATCAAGACCCAAAACGCGAATTAATTCCAGCGACGCACGTATCAAAAAACATCGATTACTTGTTGCGAATCATCAATGAATCTGAGCAAGAGAAGATGATTATGAAGCCATTAGATGGCTACGGAGGGTCAGGAGTTATTGTCATCGAGAAGTCTGCCATGCATAATATTCGATCCTTGCTAGATTTCTACATTCATCGGGAAAAGGGCAATTCGAATTATGTAATTGTCCAAGATTATATTGAAGGGGCCGAAGAAGGCGATGTGCGGGTCCTTATGCTTAATGGTAAGCCCATTGGGGCGCTTCGAAGAAGGCCAGTAAAAGGTGATGTAAGATCCAATATCTCGGCAGGTGGATCCGTTGAAAAATACAAGCTCACAAAGCAGGATCGCTACCTCTGCGAAGAAATTGGAGCTAAGCTCGTAAAAGATGGTATCTATTACGCGGGCCTCGATATAATTAATGGGAAATTAGTGGAAGTCAATGTTATGAGTCCGGGAACCTTAAAGGATATTAATCGATTAAACAACGTACGTCTGCAAGAGAAAATCATAGATTACCTCGAAACGGTGGTGAAAACTCGAAAATCCTTGAAAGACGATTTCCGACCTGAAATGCTTTTAGGAGATGCAGAAGCTTAGTGTATCTGAAATTATACGTCGTATCAAGGAAGGGCAGACCTTTGAGGCAATCCTTGAAGACCAATCATTTAGCATCAAAATCAATCGATACTTACCTTATTGCTGTACCGCGATCCATGCAGGTTCCAATTTGCGAAAAGAACTAAGGGAAAAAATAGATCTAGATGAATACGAACGTTGGTATGAAGAAGATCCTTACACAGATGCTTTCATAAGTTCTATGCCCATAACTATAGTGGGACATGACTCAAGATATGAATATGATTTAAATCGAAAACCTGAAGAATGCCTTTATGAAATCGCTTGGGGTAAAAAGGTATGGAAGGCAAAACTTAACCAAAGAGAGAAGCAAAGAAGTCTAAATAAGCATAAGAATTATTACAAGGTACTAGGCGCCCTTATTGAAAAGCTTGAAACACAATTTGGGGCATGCGTAGTTTTTGATATGCACTCCTACAATTGGCAGCGCTGGGACCGGAAAGTACCTCTATTTAATATTGGTTGCGAGCGTATTGATCAAAATCGCTTTGGCCCTTATATAGAGAATTGGCGTGAAGAATTAGCGGCGATTGAATTAAATGGCATAGAAAACCAATGCGCGGTAAATGACGTTTTTTATGGTCGTGGTTACAATCTTGAGTTTATCACAGAAAACTTTAACAATACGCTGGTATTGGCTACCGAGGTAGCAAAACTGTATTGCAATGAACTAAGTGGAGAGGATTATCCAGATGTTATCAAACAACTTCAAAGAGGGCTCAAACAAGCGATTTTAAACACAGCTCAAAACTTTGCCCAAAAAGAAAGTAATTACAAGCACCGCAAGCCTGGATCCTTAATGGATCGAAGTGAAGATCCAGCCTTACTAAAGGTTGACAAAGCCCTATTTAAACTGCTCCATCAATTCGAATTATTGGCTTATGTAAACCCGGTTAATACTTCGCGCGAGCAAAAACGCTTTATCAACAATCGATTTACTGAAGTCCCCCGATTTAAATACAACCCTATTCGAATTAATTCCTTCGAGTTAAAACAAGCCTTGGGTGGTTTAAAGACTCAAGATATCGGAGACGTTTCAATTCGGCATTTATATGAATCTGTAATTAACAGCTACTTCGATAAAATCGACTTGCTATCAAGCCTAAACTCCGAAAAGTTTCTCTTTAACTCCTTACGCTATTTTGGCCGCCCCGCTAGCCAGGATTTAAAGAATGCCCATTACCTCCTGCATCTTCCCGATATTCCCAATGAGCCCAAAAGGATGCCTCGGATACCTGTGGAAAAAGCCATGGAGCTTTTCGCAGAAGCCATGCAGTCGTATGGGTTTAAAGGAAAAATAGAGCGGAGTAATAAAGTGATTTCCCAGGTAATGGTTTTAAATTCAAAAAAAACCATTCTATTCCGGCCCGATGCCCGTTACACCGAAAAAGAAATCAATGCCCTTATTGAGCATGAGATTGGGGTACATATGGTAACCACTCAAAATTCGGCCCTACAGGCACTTAAGATCTTTAATCTTGGCTTACCCGTTAATACCAAAACCCAAGAGGGCCTAGCCATTTTAGCTGAGTATCTAAGTGGTAATATTAGTCTAAAGCGCTTAAAAAAGTTAGCGCAAAGAGTAGTTGTAGTTGATATGATGTGTAATGGTGCTGATTTTATCGAATGCTTCAACTATCTGCACTTTGAGCAGGGTTTAAATAGTTCAGATGCCTTCACAACGGTAACCCGAATCTTTAGAGGTGGTGGCTTCACCAAAGACTATTTATACCTAGCTGGATTTGTTCAAGTGTTAAAGCTCTATGAGCAAGGAGTCGATTTAAACCCACTGCTTATAGGAAAAACATCGCTCGACTTTTATACCGACATCAGCGAGATGATTGATCGGGAAATTTTACACACTCC
This sequence comes from Croceimicrobium sp., assembly GCA_965658275.1. Taxonomy (GTDB): domain Bacteria; phylum Bacteroidota; class Bacteroidia; order Flavobacteriales; family Schleiferiaceae; genus Croceimicrobium. The sequence continues at coordinate 86,554 of CBFHRN010000001.1, read as the reverse complement.
AAAATTCGTAACTAAAAGCTTCGAGAAACCAAGAACAGAGAATCAAGACCCGCTCTACAACTACATCATAAGTGGATTACAGTAAATGAGCTATCCTTTATCCTACAGATTCTTAGTTTCATTTTTTTAGAAGTTTAATTAGAGTAATCTATGCGAATGCAAAAATCCTTCAACCTTTTATGGCGAGCTTAAATATACCCGACACCAATTTAGAACGTGTTGTAATTATTGGATGTGGCTTTGGTGGCTTAAACCTCGCCAAAAAGATCAACACCAGGCGCTACCAAGTGGTAATGATTGACAAGCATAATTACCATACTTTCCAACCCCTACTCTATCAAGTTGCGACCGCCGGTTTAGAACCCGATTCCATTGCCTACCCCATTCGGAATATATTTCGAAAAAAGGCAAACTTCTACTTTCGAATGGCTGAAGCGCAGGAAATTGATGCCGAACGCAACGTGCTCCTCTGTAACATCGGAGAATTAGAATATGATCACTTGGTAATTGCTACGGGTAGCAACACCAACTACTTTGGTATGGAAAAAGTAGAACGCCTCTCCATGCCCATGAAAACAGTACCGGAGGCCCTCAACTTAAGAAGTCTTATACTGCAAAACTTTGAAGCGGCCTCCTTGAGTCAAGATCTTAAAGAACGGGAAGCACTGATGAATTTTGTAATTGTAGGGGCAGGCCCAACTGGAACAGAATTAGCCGGCGCTTTGGCCGAGTTGAAAACCCATGTTCTACCCAATGATTATCCCGACTTGGATTTTAGACGGATGAGCATCCATTTAGTGGAAATGGCTGATAAGGTGTTACCCCCAATGTCGGGATTTTCGTCAAGCACGGCACTTCGCTACCTAGAAAGTCTTGGCGTACAAGTTTGGCTAGGAACGGCTGTTAAAGACTACGATGGCAAAGTGGTGAAAACAAATAAAAAGGACCTCCCCGCTTCAACGCTAATTTGGGCTGCTGGGGTTAGCGGAAATGTGATTAAAGGCTTAAAGCCCGATGAAGATCATAAAGGTGGTCGTTATTTAGTAAACCCATTTAATCAAATCGGCAAGCATAAAAATATTTATGCCTTGGGTGATGTGGCGGCCATGTTAAGCGAGGAAAACCCAAAAGGTCATCCAATGCTCGCGCAATTGGCCATTCAACAAGGGCAAAATCTGGCTAAAAATTTAAATAAGTCTTCCCTTAGTAACAATTGGAAGGAATTCCGATACAAAGACATGGGTACCATGGCTACGGTGGGCAGAAACAAAGCAGTTGCAGAGCTGTACAACAAAATTATGCTGAAAGGCTTTCCGGGCTGGGCAGTTTGGATGTTGGTTCACTTGATCTCCTTAGTGGGGTTCCGCAATAAGCTCGTTACCCTTATGAATTGGGTCATTAATTACTTCAGCTACGATCGTAAAATTCGATTAATAATAAGACCCTGGAAGGCAAAAGTTTAGATGTGTAGTTTAAGCTACATACCCCGGACTAAAGGTTTTACCTTAAGCCATAACCGCGACGAGTTTCCCTATCGAAAAAGTTCTTCTGAACTAATTCGAAAAGAAATAGACGATCGAGAGATTGTTTTTCCCCAAGACCTTCGCGCTGGAGGTACCTGGATGGGCGCTGACAGCAAGGGCTTAGTTGCTTGTATCCTTAATGGAGGCTCCAAACCTTATTTACGAAAACTACCCTACCGGGCCAGCAGAGGCACAGTTATACCAGACTTACTTCAGATTGGAAATATTCCAGAGTTTCAGAAAAATTGGTTGAGTGAAGGTATTGAACCTTTTACCTTAATTGCTGCCCATAAGAATGAACTTTGGGAATTCATCCATAATCCAGTGGAGGATAGTTGGAGAAAGCTAAATCCGGAGATTCCTCACTTTTGGTCGAGCACCAAATTATACCACCCAGCCATTCGGAAAGCTCGCGAAACTCGATTCAAAAAATGGTATAAACAAATCCACCACCTTAGCTCCAATAAAATCGCCGAATTTCATCTCTCCAAACAGATTAATGAATTAGAAGGCGGACTAGTTTTACCGGAAGGCTTCCCTTTAAAAACAATTAGCTTTTGTCAATTTGAGGAAGATGAAAATCGAACCTCCTTTCTATACCAATATCTTCTAACCGGCCAATCGGACCGGCAAAAGTGGTAACCTTTTTACCGACCCTTTCCCTCCATTTACCGACACTAGTGCCTAGTTTTAATCGAAAAGAGGCAGTTGTGTAAATTTTACATCTCTGTTTTACAGTTATTTACAAATTTATATGGTACTTTGTTTTGCATAGTACCTAAATCCTAACATATCTTTGCAAAACAAAACAACATAAAAATGAAAAAGCTTCTCTCTTTAAGTCTTCTTTTGGCAATTAGCCTAGGAGCCTCTGCCCAGGGGGATGATCTAATCGAATCCATTTACCGCGACTACAGCGGAAATAAGTTTAGCCTAAACATCAATTTGGGTGAGGATTTTCTTGAGGACATCGACTTGGACATAGACACCGACGATTTTCGTCAAAACATCAGCGGCGAAGTCCGAAAACTTCGTTTTATCAAATTTGATGAATTCCGCCCTGCCTTGCGCAGTGAAAAGGAAATCATCGGAAAGCTCTTTAAAGGGGGCTATGAGTACGTTTCAGTAGATAAAGATTGGGACATCGAAGAAGAAACCCAAATTCTAGTTTTCAAGAAAGCTGGCAGTAATCGTACCCCTCATTTAATTATGATGATCAATGACCGCGATGATCGTGAAGCACTTATGCTAATTTTTTCAGGTCAACTCATTTTTAAAACAGATGCCCTATGAATTTGGAAAACACCAAAGCGCAAATGCGCAAAGGCGTCTTAGAACTCTGCATCTTAAATATGCTCAGTGCAAAAGATGCCTACGCCAACCAAATCATCGAAGAGCTTAAGCAAGCTGAGCTCATCGTTGTAGAAGGTACGCTCTACCCTCTTCTTACCCGTTTAAAGAACGGCGGATTGTTAAGTTACCGCTGGGAGGAGTCCACGAGTGGACCACCCCGAAAGTACTACGCATTAACCGAATTAGGCAAAGCAGCCCTCAACGAATTAAGACAAACTTGGGAAAACCTGCAAGACGCCGTAAACCAAAGTATAAACGAATAGACGAAACCTAAAACAAGATGAAAAAGACATTTAATATTAATCTAGGAGGCATGATATTCCATATCGATGATGATGCCTTTAATAAACTAGAGGCCTATTTATCGGCTTTAAGAGAACAATTTGCTTCCACTAGTGGTGGTGATGAAATATTATCGGATGTAGAGACGCGTTTTGCCGAACTCTTCAAGGAGCGTACCTCTGCTGCAAAAGAAGTAATCAATATCAAAGATGTAAATGAAGCGATCGCCATTATTGGTGAGCCTCAGGACTTCTGGCAGGAAGAAGAAGGTAGTTCTACCAGTTACTCTAGCAGCATGAACTACGAAAAACGAGTAATGCGTGATGTTGATAACCGCGTGCTTGGCGGGGTAGCAAGTGGTTTGGCTGCATACTTTAATATCGATGTTATTTGGGTACGACTACTTTTTATCGCCCTCATGTTTGCCGGATTTGGTGTACTACTCTACATAATTCTGTGGTTAGTAGTTCCTGCAGCTAGAACTACCACCGAGAAACTGCAAATGCGGGGAAAGCCCGTCACTCTTAGCAATATTGAAACTTTTGTGAAGGATGAGGCTCACGCCGTAGGGGCCAAAATGTCTAAGCTAGGAGGCGATATGAAAAACTATGGTAGTCGTAGCGGAAATATATTTACCCAGTTTTTCACCGCGGTATTTGACCTAATAAAGTTAATCTTCAAGTTCTTCTTTAAGCTTATTGGTTTCTTTTTCCTAGGAATTGGCTTCATTGTCCTATTGAGTGTTTTAATGGCGGTATTCATCGGCATTGATATCAATGATTACCATTACACCCTCTTTGAGGCAAGCGATTTACTGCAACTGCTTTCCATCGACAGTGGAATCTACAATGGTTTAATGTTTGGGACTGCTTTGCTTATTATTGGTCCCCTATTCCTAATCATTTACTTTGGTTTACGCCTCTTATTCAGTGTGGAGCCCTTAAATAAAGGGGTTCGCAATGGATTGCTTTTTAGCACCTTATTGGGTATTGTGATTCTATCCATCTCGGGAGCTAAGCTAGCACGTCAATTTGATGACTCTAGCACAATTACCTCTGAGGAGCTTATTACCGCCCCAGATGGAATGATTCGCTTAGAGGTTCTTCAAGACTCAGTTTACGAAATCACAGATAGTAGACACCGGGATGAGTTCTGGTCTTTTTACGATGGGAAGTCATTCTTTACCGATGTTGAATTTGACATTCGTAGATCCAACAAAGAAGAGTCCTACCTTGTAACTAATATTACAGCACGTGGACCAAATCGACACTCTGCCCGTAAAACAGCCAATGCCGCTAATCATTACTTGGAAATTGACTCCAATGAAATTACAGCGGCCAATTACTTCACCATCAAAGAAGGAGCTTATTACAGAGCGCACAGCATAAAGATGGTTCTTTACTTGGCCGAAGGGGATACGGTTTTCCTCGCTCCAGGAACGGGAAGACTAATTTACGATGTCACCAATGTTCAAAATTACTGGGATGGTGATATGGAAGGACATTACTGGACCATGACGGAACGTGGTTTGTTCTGCACCGATTGCTCAGACACGGAGGAAATCATGGAAAAATGGGAAAATCAAGTAGAGGATGCAGAAGAAAAGGAAAATACAAACCAAGAGGTTATTATCGAGGATGATAAGATCATCATTAGAGAAGTCTTTAATAATTCATCGCCCCAAGAGAGTCCTAAACTGGCTCTCTTAAATAAACATCAAACTTATCCCTCCATTATCTAATGAGAAAGCCACCTCCGGGTGGCTTTTTAATTCAATTTGGATTAGTTACAAATTGAATTAACCGAATTATAAAGCACCAAGAGTCTCTACCTTTAATTAAAAATTTAAAGGATATGAAAAAGACCGACCGGACTTAAAGCAAATCCACTTGGCATCCGGAGTCATATTCCTTGCTCCCACCTGCACTTTTTCTACTAGCCAATAACCCAAGAGGCTAGTCTCCGAAATTTGAGCTTCCGAAGGCATTGCCAATAAAGTGATAAGGATACTAATTAGGATAAATCGCATGAGCAATGGTTTTTGTGAGTTCAAAAATTTTACGTCCGTTTCCCGAATTGGAAAGAATAACAATATAGGTCTGACCATTATTAATGGATGCTGCCATGCTTTGATATCCTTCCGTACTTCCACCATGAATGTAATAAGGCTCCTGAAGATCGAGGTCGCCCTTGTCAAAACGCTCTCCTGATTTAAATGGAACCCAGCCATAGCCATAGGAAACACTTTTATCAATTTCATTTAAATGGTTGGTGAAAACCAAAAAAGCCTAAATCCATGAACCAGGCCAAGGCACTAGGCTTAGAAATTAGTTTTTGGAAAATATTGGAAATCACGATATTAATATTGAGTGTAACTTATAACACTAGCCATTCCTAAGCAGGAAAGTACCTTTGCTGCAAGAAATTAGAACTATGCCAACAGTTAAATTAAGCACAGAGCAATTTAAGAAGGATGTATTTGATTACACCCAACATAAAGAATGGAAATATCAGGGAACTAAGCCTGCCATCATTGATTTTTACGCAGATTGGTGCGGACCCTGTAAAATGGTGGCTCCCATCTTTGAAGAATTAAGTGATGAATATGCTGAAGAAGTGATTATCTACAAGGTAGACACGGAAGTAGAACAAGAGCTTTCTGCAGCTTTTGGAATTCAAAGTATACCCTCCATCCTTTTTATCCCTACCGAAGGAACCCCTATGATGGCTAAAGGTGCAATGCCTAAGCACAACTTAAAAAATGTGATTGAGGAAGAGCTTTTAGCTACTAAAGAATAATTTGGTTTATTATTTAGGTCATAATCCTCGCTAGACTCTGTTCTGGCGGGGATTTTTTTTTTGCATTTTTTCGGGGCATGAAACTCCAAATATGAGCTCAGAACATAACTCAAAAGAAACGAAGGATTTATTATCCATCATTGATCAGGCAAAATCTTATTCAGCGAGCTCGACAAAATAATCAGGCTATAATTCAGGAAAAAAATGTGGTTCTAGCCTTACTTCAGGACTATCCGGTTTTCGCACTGCTGGAGCCCAATGAAACCTTAAAAACAGAAAAGGTATACCTACTTCAACTGTTTATACAAAATGCAATTCAGGCGATCCAAAATGCGCATTTGCAAGAGGAGCTTTTAAAGAAGGAGAAATTAAGTGCGGCAGGAAAAGCCTTAGGAATGCTTATGCATGACCTGCGAACACCCATAAAAAATATCCCGCAGATTACCGAGCTGCTTCGAGGAGATGGTGCTAATGAAGAGCTACTCTACCTTTTGGACATTACGGACAAAGCCGTGAAGCTCGCCGAAAACCGAAGGAGTCTCGAAAACATCCAACTAGAGATTGGGGTAAATGAGCAAATTCAACTTGCCGGGGATCCAAGCAAATTAAAAAGGGTAATAATGAACATCGTTTCAAACGCGGCTGATGTATTGCTTGACCTTAAAATAGCTAATCCTACAATCTCCATAAGTAGCAAGACTGTGAATGGAAAGGAGGAAATTGAAATTAGAGACAATGGCCCAGGTATCCCTGATGACATTATGAACAAACTCTTTGAGCCTTTCACAACCAAGAATAAAAAAGAAGGCACCGGTCTTGGCTTAAGTATTGTGAAACAGTATGTGGAAGCCCATGATGGAGAAATCCAGGTTAAAAACGACCAAGGAGCGGTATTTATAATTCTTTTAGAGCACTGGCAATCTTAAGCCAGTGCTCCTTTCATATCTGAAATAAAGGTATCCACGACTTTACCGATGGTGTGTTGCATCACTACGATTTTCCACCAACGTGGTTGTCCTTCGAAGTTATTACTCACCAATCGGTATTTTTCAGGAATTCCCTCAGGAACTTGATCGGCTTGCATGCTAACAATGTTCAAATGCGGATTCCGGAAATAATTGATGCCAAGATCATCCAAAGCCCTACAAAGCTTATCTGTCTCTTGAATAAGCCTTTGCATGGTGTTCTGCCAACCAAGAGGCCCATGAGTCATTAAAATCATCCAAATAGAAATAGCTTGAGCCCCACTCCTACTGCCCACCATAGTAAAGTCTAAACCCTGAACATATTTAGCTTCGCTCGTAGCAGCATAATGCATCCATCCTTTCCGAATTAAGAATACCCCTGTTCCATAAGGAGCCATCAGCATTTTATGGGCATCAATGGTAATACTCGTAATGCGAGGATTGGCAAAATGCAATTTCGAATTTGGATTGGTAAATGGATAAATAAAGCCGCCAAAGGCTCCATCGGCGTGAATTTTATAGGGCAAATTCATGGACTCAAAACTATCGGCCAATACATCTACATCATCCACAGATCCAAACATAGTTGTACTCATATTGGCTATACCAATGATGTATTTAATACCCTTAGCTTTCGCAGACTCCAGGGCCTCCTGAAGTGCCATTTCATCAATCTTCCTTGAAAACTCATCTACCGGAACCGATATAGCTTCAATCGAAAGGAGATTAGCTCCTTTAAAGAAGCTGTAATGTGAATCTTCAGAAAACAAAACGGCGATTTCCTTAAGACTAGCTCCATGCTTTGCTTGAAAATAGTTTCGGTAAATCCATAGGGCTTGGATGTTGGCCTCAGTGCCCCCCGGAGCAACATAGCCATCCACCGACCTTTCTTCAGCCTTAAATATCTCTTCCGAAATCAAACGGATTAATTCTACTTCGATGCGCTGTGTTCCTCGAAACATATCTTCGCCTTCATCACCGGTAAGGGTATGACATCCAATATGGTTGGGGTTATTTATAAAAGTCCGAAGAAATGGAGCATCTTCCAGAAAAGGTGCGTCCCGGTGAAACTGTTCCGTGTCCAAATAAGTTCCCGGAATTCCTAGAATATAGTCGCTATCGTAATTACGGTTGGCATCTAAGGCGTTAAAAACGCGCTGCTTTATTTGATCTTTTGTTTGCTTCTTCCAAATCATGCCGCAAAGTTACACGGCCCTCCTAGTCGGAATATGATTTTTCACCATGAATGTTCACTTTTCAAGCATTTTCTAATCCTTACCTTCGCGGAAATTCTTTGCATGGCTTTGAAGATTCTTGTAATCAGTAATTACCGCACTACCATTACCGTTCGACCAGAGGCCGAAATATTTATAGGGCTTCAAAAAGCAGGGCATTCGGTAACCATTATGACCTATGGGGATAGTTGGTATTGCCAAAAATTCGAAGATGCAGGAATCCGAGTGATTGATTTTCACCCAGAGAAAAAATTCGACCAAGATGAAATTCAATTCATCCGCCGCGAAATACTAGATGGAGCCTACGATGTTATGCATCTTTTCAATGGAAAAGCCATGGTTAATGGTATTCAGGCGGCTAAGGGGACGCCGGTAAAAGTGGTACTATACCGTGGTTTTGAAGGTCATATTCATTGGTATGACCCCGCTGCTTATTTCAAGTTTTTACATCCAAGAGTCGATGCCATCATGTGTAACTCCGAAGGGGTAGCGGAACACATCAATCGGGCGCGGGTTTTTAGTAAGCCTCGATTGCATACCGTTAATAAAGGACACCGATTGGAGTGGTATGAAGAAGTAGAGGCTATGCAACACGAAGAATTAGGACTGGACCCTAATGCCTTTTACGCTGTTTGCGCCGCGAATAATCGTAAGATGAAGGGGGTTCCTTATCTCCTGAAAGCTTTTCAACACATTAATCCCGACTACAATATCCACCTTCTCCTTTTAGGTAAAGACATGGACACTCCCGAAAACTTGAAAATCGTTGAAGCCTGCCCTCATCCAGAAAGGATTCATTTTATGGGCTGGCGAGGGGATAGTTTACGCATTGTTAAGATGGCGCAGACCTTTGTCCTATCATCACTTTATGGTGAGTCTATTACCAAATCGGTTTTGGAAGGTATGTCCCTAGCTACCCCAGCGATTATAACCAATATCCCCGGAAACCGCGAAATGATAGTAAATGGAGAAAGTGGTTACGTGGTACCGAAGCAAGACCCAAAAGCGATGGCAAAAGCTTTAGAGAAGATGTACGAAGACCCAGATGCACCTAAGCGTATGGGAGAAGCAGCCAAAGAAAGGATTCGAACTCGTTTTAGCGCTGAGAATACCATTAAAGGTTACGGAGCATTTTACGAAAGCTTGGTTTTAGAATCCTAATAGCCAAAATCGGGATACAATAAGTACTTTCGGCGGCGAAGTTGAAACTCCGAAAGCCCTTGTTGCCACGATTCCCGAATTTCCTTCACCGTTTTACCTTCTTCAATTTGCTGCTGTAATTCCGTGGTTCCGGCTAAGAGCCTAAAGAAATTGGTGAAAAACTTTTCTTTTTCTGGAGCCATCTTGTAAGACTCAATGAGCCAATACAAATAAAGCTCCCCTAAACCGTCTATATAGGCATTGGAGAAATCTTGCAGTAGAAAACCCCTACACAATTGCCCCTCGTAAGGCGGGCTTTTAGCCCCTTCATTTTCTTTGGGGGTAAAATCAATAGTACCATCTTTAAACCAAGGAGCGCCTATCATTTGAAATGGATAATCCGTTCCCCTTCCCACACTTACCGTAGTGCCTTCAAAGAAGCATAGAGAAGGATAGAGTGTAATCGCCGTATCATTAGGTAAATTAGGTGATGGCTTAATTGGAATGGAATATCGGGTGTTATGATCATAGGCATAGCAAGGCACTACCTCCAAATCACAAATAAAACCGCCACGCAGCCAACGTTCCCCGTTTAGCATTTGGGCGTACTCCCCAACGGTCATGCCATGCACAACCGGGACCCTATGCAAACCAATAAAGGATTTGTGCTTCGGGTTCAAGACTGGGCCATCGATATAATAACCATGGGGATTAGGACGGTCTAGAATTAGCATCTTCTTACCCGCTTCAGCCAAAGCCTCCATCATATAAGTCATCGTACTGATATAAGTATAGAACCGAACTCCCACATCCTGAATATCAAAAACGACGACATCAAGGTCTTGAACTTGTTCTTTCGTAGGCCTACGGTTATTTCCATAGAGGGATATTACGGGTAATCCGGATTTGGGGTCTTTTCCATCCGCAACATGCTCTCCAGCGGAAGCTTTTCCACGAAAACCGTGCTCCGGACTAAATATCCGAACAACCTCAATATGATTTTCCAATAGAAAGTCAAGTAAATGCTGGCCCGACTGTAAACGCGAGGTTTGATTAACCAGCAAACCTACTTTTTTACCATAAAGGCTCGGTAAATAAGCGCCTGGTCGGTCTGCTGCAACCATTAGGTCAGGAGATTCCTTCAGCGGTGCTTGGCCCAGAAGAATTACTGTGCAAAGCATGAGCATTAATGTATATTTGGCGCGAAGTATTTGTTTACTAAACCTCATCATTGAAATTCGAGTTTTTCATAGCCCGTCGCATTCTTAAAAACCCTTCAGCCGCCCGCAAGGTGGCAAAGCCGGTATTAAACATCTCCGTTTGGGCTATTGCCTTAGGACTTCTTATAATGATTTTAGCCGTTTCTACTGGAAACGGCTTGCGCAAAGCCATTCAAAACAAAGTAACCGGATTCGGTGGAGATATTCAAATCCTAAATTACCGACCCAACCCGACTTATGAACAAGTGCCTTTGGCGCTCTCGGATAGCTTAATAGGGGCTTTAAACTCCGATTCGCGAATTGATCGAGTTCAAGCCTTTGGACAAAGAGCGGGCATCCTAAAAAAAGAAGATCTTTTTGAAGGAGTCGTTCTAAAAGGTCTCGATTCTGACTATCAACTCCATTTTTTTGAACGCTTTTTAACCCAAGGAAAGCTTCCCTCCTTTGCCGGCGAATCCTATCAAGATAGCATTTTGATTAGTGAAAAATTAGCCCGCAAGCTTAAGTTGGCGCTCTATGAGAAAGTTGAAATGTTCTTTGTACGAAATAATCAGGCGCCCTTGCGACGTCGATTTATCATAGCTGGACTTTTCCGAACCGACTTCGAGGAACTGGATGAAACCTTTATCCTAGGAGATTTAAAACATGTTCGCCGGCTTTCAAAATGGGACAAAGATGAAGTAGGGGCCTATGAAATTCATTTGGTGAATGGTGAAAATGCCGAACAAGTTGCGAGTGATATTAGGTTCGCCCTGCCTTTTGAATACGATGCCCTTACGGCAAGACGACTCAATATGCAACTCTTTCAATGGCTGGACCTATTCGACCTTAACATATTGATTATCATAATTATAATCATCCTGGTGGCAACGATCAATATGTCCATCGCCTTGCTCATCTTAATTATGGAACGAACCAGCATGATTGGACTGCTGAAGGCTTTAGGGGCAAAAGACTTCAATATCCAAAAGATCTTTTTAATCAATGCGGCCTATCTAATTGGCAAGGGTTTGCTTTGGGGAAATATTCTTGGTTTGGGCCTTACCTTTTTACAACAGCAGTTTGGCTTTATTAAGTTAGACCCAGAGACTTATTATGTGAGTGTTGTGAGCATTGATTTAAGTCC
>CBFHRN010000001.1:0-74901 GCA_965658275.1 Croceimicrobium sp. | reverse complement strand
TCGGTTTAAACCTAATCACCTTATTTATAGCCCTTATTTGCTTATTAATACCCTCCTATTTGGTAAGTCGTGTTAGTCCCAATAAAGCCATACGTTTTGATTAGCTTTGCGGCAAATTTGAAACGATTTCCATGCGCCCCGTAAAAAAGGTATACGACAATATTCTAGAAACTATTGGTAATACTCCCATGATCAAACTCAATAAGATTGTGGAAGATTTCCCTTGTGAGGTATTAGCGAAAGTAGAATACTTCAATCCTGGTAACTCGGTAAAAGATCGAATGGCCCTTAAAATGATTGAAAATGCAGAGAAAGAGGGAAAGCTGAAACCAGGCGGGACTATTATCGAATGTACGTCGGGTAATACCGGTATGGGGCTGGCATTGGCTGCTATCGTCAAAGGCTACAAACTTATTTGCACCCTTAGTGATAAGCAGAGTAAAGAAAAAATGGATGTATTACGCGCAATGGGCGCCGAGATTTACGTTTGTCCCACCAGCGTTCCACCCGAACACCCCGAAAGCTATTACTCGGTAGCCGATCGTTTGCATAAAGAAATACCAAACTCCTACTACCCTTACCAATATGACAATCCGGGTAATTCAGAGGCTCATTATGAAAGCACCGGGCCTGAAATCTGGGAACAAACGGAAGGTCGCGTCACGCACTTTGTTGTTGGCGTTGGAACTGGTGGTACCATCTCTGGTGTTGGTCGTTACTTAAAGGAGAAAAATCCCAATATTAAAATTTGGGGCATCGATTCTTACGGCTCCGTTTTCAAGAAATACCATGAGACGGGTGAATTTGATGAGAAAGAAATTTACAGTTACATCACCGAAGGCATAGGTGAGGATATTTTACCAAAAAACGTTGACTTTAGTATCATCGATCATTTTGAAAAAGTTAGCGATAAAGATGGGGCTTTAGCCACGCGCGACCTTGCTAAAATGGAGGGCTTATTTTTAGGTTATTCTTGTGGATCGGCCATGCAGGGCCTTCGCCAGCTAAGGAATGAGTTAAAGCCAGATGACTGCGTGGTGGTGCTATTCCATGATCACGGAAGCCGCTATGTAGGTAAAATTTTTAATGATGACTGGATGCGCGATCGCGGTTTCCTGACTACTGAAAATAGTACCGCAGGCGACCTTGTTAAAGCTCATGAAAACCTGCCATTAGTGTCTGTAGGTCCTCAAGAGGTAATTGCTTCTGCAATTCAGAAGATGAAACAATTTTCGATCTCTCAAATCCCGGTTTTACAGAATGGCGAATTGGTAGGATCTTTAGATGATAGTCGCCTTTTTTCCTCGATTATTGAAGACCCTAGCTTGGCTGAGAAATTCGTGGAAGACATTATGGACAAGCCTTTCCCTATAGTAGGGCACAAGGATTCTGTGAAGTCTGTGGCGGCCTTAATTAACAAGGACAATGCTGCTGTTATGGTTAAAAAGACTAATGGATCCTATCATATTATAACCAAGCAAGATCTGATTAATGCCTTGAGCTAATGCTCGAGATTCAAGATCAAATAGGACGAATCCTTAAACTAGAAAGGAAACCAAGGCGAATTATATCATTGGTGCCTTCTCTTACCGAACTAGCGGCGGAATTTGCCGGTGAAGATTCTATAATTGGTTTAACCACATGGTGTGTACATCCGAAAGGATTAAAAGAATCTAAAACCATAATAGGTGGGACCAAGAATGTAAATGTGGAACTCGTTCGGCAATTACAGCCCGACTTAATCCTCGCCAACAAGGAGGAAAATATTGAAGAGCAAATCGAGATACTCGCGAAAGACTTCCCAGTTTATGTAAGCGATGTTCGTGATTTAAAGAGTGCCCGAGGCCTAATTAAAGAGATGGGCAACCTACTGCAAGCGGATGAGAAAGCTCATGTCTATTTGCACCAGGCCACTGAGGCACTTTCTAAAATGGATAAATCCGAAGGTAGTTTTCTTATTTTCATTTGGAATAAGCCCTTTATGGTGGCCGGACCCGACTCCTATATATCAGCTTTATTAGAGGCTAAGGGATTTAAAAACGCCGCTCCTAATGGAAGCCGCTACCCCGAACTTAGTTGGGAGGAGGTACAAAGACTTAAACCGAAGTATATCTTTCTTAGTTCCGAGCCTTATCCTTTTAAATCTGCTGATACGATAGAATTTCATAAGGCAAGATTTACGTGCAAAATCCTGGATGGAGAAATGCTCACTTGGTACAGCCATCGGCTTGCCAAAAGTCTCAATTACATCAATCGCCTATAGACTCGTTTTTCTGCTCAAGGTATAGTACCTTAGATTAGATTCCAATTCCATGTCTTCCTCCGCGCCAAAGCTTCTTGTCTATTCGGCAGATCATCAACTGTTAGATGAATTCTGCAGCCTAAGTAGTCTCTTGGAATTTAAATGCAGCAAGCTTGCTAAAATTGCAGAACTACCAAAGTTGGATAGTCTCGATTATTTCCAACTCATTCTCTTCAATATTTCCGAAGATTCTAGAAAAGCGGAGATTGAAGCTTTGCGTAAAATAAAGAAACAGTACCCTGGCTTAGAACTTCCACTCATTCTTTTTGGAAAAATGGATGAGCATCCTTCCATTTTTGAGCTCGGTAAGGATGCCGTTCAGGATTTCATTTCCTATCCCATCACTAAAGACTTTTTGGACTTTAGACTTGGTTTACAACTCCAATTAAAGCAGAGTTTTGAAGAAATTAAGAATCGACAAAACAAGCTAGAGAGCGAGATTGCCGAAAAAACGCGTGCTTACAAGATGGCGCAACTGAAGGCCGAGGAAAGCGAAAGATTGAAAACCTCTTTTCTCAATAACTTATCTCATGAACTAAGAACCCCGATGAATGGGATTTTAGGTTTCATTGACTATCTCGAAGATCCTGATCTTGAGGGAGAAATGTGATCTCAGTTTATTCAAAATATTAAAACAAGTAGTGAAAGGCTTTTAAACACTTTACATGATCTTATTGAAATTTCAGAGATTGAGGCAGGGGCCATTAAAATGGAACTAGGCGCCTGCAATCTAGCCGAAATTAATGGTGTCCTTTTCGATCGCTATCATAGCAGATGCCAATTAAAAGGATTACGACTTATTCAAGAGTTTCAAATAGCTCCTAAGGAATCCATTATTCTTAGTGACATTAATAAAATCAAAAGTATTTTCTTCCATCTGCTTAACAACGCGATCAAGTTTAGTGAGAAGGGCTGTATCCGCTATGGTTTTCGTTTGGAGGGTGACCAATTGCTTGGTTATGTGAGCGATGAGGGTCCGGGCATTGAGGAAAAAGATCTGAAATTATTAACGCAACATTTCACCCAGGTAGAAGACCATCTCACTCGCCAACGTGATGGTTTGGGCATTGGACTTAGCATTTCGAAGGCATTTGCAGAAAGTTTAAATGGCACAATTTTAATCGAATCTACTCCGGGAAAGGGCAGCACCTTCTCTTTATCCATTCCCTATCGCCACTATGAAGAGCTTAAAGCACCAGAACCTGCACTAGCAGGTAAAACTCTTGCCGACAAGGAGGCTTTAGAGGTTATCATTGTAGATGATGATCTTATCAACCTGCAATTAATGCGAAAAATGCTGGAGAAGCACGCCATTAAAATACACGAAGCGCAAAATGGGGTTGAAGCTATTAAGCTTTATGAACAGTTCCCCAATTCAGACCTGATCTTAATGGATTTAAAAATGCCCTTGATGGATGGTTATGAAGCCGTTGAAGAGATTCGGAATAAAGGTGGGCTTATCCCAATTATTGCTCAAACGGCCTATGCTATGCCTATTGACAAGGAAAAAGCTTTAGATTCTGGATGCAATGACTACATCAGTAAACCCTTGAATAAGGACTTGCTTTTGGCCAAAATTGACAAGCTAGCTCAATAGCTTTTTTACCAAAGCTGGTCCTTCATAAATAAAACCAGTGTAGACCTGCACTAAGGTGGCTCCGGCCTTCAATTTGGCCTGATAATCCTCTTTGGTACTTATGCCTCCTACCGCAATGATAGGGAAAGCACCTTTCGACTTTGAATGTAAATAAGCGATTACCTCAGTAGAACGATCTCGCACTGGCAAACCACTTAATCCACCTGCACCTATCGATTCAACCTGAGTTTTAGCAGTTTTAAGGCCTTCTCGTGATATGGTTGTATTGGTAGCAATCAAACCATCAATTCCTGTTTCCTCAACAATCTCGATAATGTCATCTAATTGTGAATCAGTTAAATCGGGCGCAATCTTAAGTAGAATTGGTTTACTCTTAGCTTCAGCTTTATTATCCTCCATTAATGCCTTCAAAATGCGTTTCAAGGGCTCCTTTTCTTGAAGATCTCTAAGATTTGGGGTATTAGGAGAACTAACATTTACCACAAAGTAATCGACATAATCATGAAGCTCCTTGCGGCAAATTCGATAATCATCCAAGGCTTGTTCGTTAGGCGTAACTTTATTCTTACCAATATTCCCTCCAATAATTAAATCTCCTTTTTTACGCTTTTTCAAGCGACGAACTAAGGCCTCCACCCCTTCATTATTAAAACCCATGCGGTTAATCAAGGCCTTATCCTCAGGGAGCCGAAACAGTCGTGGCTTAGGGTTACCAGCCTGTGCCTTTGGGGTGACTGTCCCCACTTCTATAAACCCAAAACCATAGTTTGCTAATTCTTCGTAAAGCTTTCCATCCTTGTCAAAACCTGCCGCCAGACCCACACGATTGGGGAATTTGAGGCCGAAAACCTCAACCCATTCCGCATTTTTAGGGTAAAATATCGATCTACTTATCGCACCGAATCCAGGAACCCGGTGTAAACCTTTAATTAACTTAAAAGTAAAATGGTGAGCCGTTTCGGCCTGAAGCTTAAACAAAAGAGGCTTAATCAGAAATCGATACATGGCGAATTTTCGGCAAAGATAATTCGCTTATTTTCTATTTAGCCAGCTAATCGCATTGATTATCTTCGCGGAGCGATGGCAGACCAAAAAATAAATATCAAGAACCGTAAGGCTAAGTTTAATTACGAATTACTGGACGTCTATGAGGCTGGAATAAAGCTTTTAGGGACCGAAATTAAATCCGTGAGAGCCGGTCAGGCGAGCCTTCAAGAAGCTTATTGCTACTTTGAGGGTGAGAATAAGCTGTGGGTAAAAAATATGCACATCGCCGAATACAGTCATGGTAACATAAATAACCATGATCCTTTGAGAGAGAGATTACTGCTACTTCATAGACGTGAGTTGCATAAACTTGCTGCGGAAGTGGAAAAGGGAAATCGTACCATCATACCCGTAAATCTTTACATCAATGATCGTGGTTTGGCTAAAATGAGAATTGCTTTGGCCCAAGGTAAAAAGACCTATGACAAACGTGAAAGTATTAAGGAACGAGACGTAAAGCGTGAAATGGACCGCGCTATGAAACGTTAGGACAAGTTAAATGTATCCATGTGGATATGATCCACCAATATTCCCATTTCCATGGCCGGTTCAACTTTGGTGCAGCAGGACTTAAGCTTGGCTTGTAAGGCTAGTGCTGCAACAGGAAGTCGACTATCTGAATTCATAAAAGATTCCGAATTATGCCATAAGGTATAAACACAAAATTTGTGTTCATTTACCTTATGCAATCGGGAGCCATAAGAGCCTGCATAGCGGTAATATAAATCAGCAACGGCCTTCCAGGCACTCACGAAGGAAGCTTCTTTACCGTCTTTGAGATAATAACAACGAATAGTAGCAAAGTGATTCAAAGCAGATTTTTAACCAAGTTACGCATATTCTGCTTCACCTCCATTCTAATCAATTGATTTATAAACAGTTGCGATTGGTTAAAAAACGATAGCGCGCTATTTAAATAGCCTAAATTGTAAACTACTGACTCTAAATGCACTCAGCTACAAAACTTTAAATAATACTTCTCGGACCTTCAAAGTCTTGCGCTAAAAATTGATATAAAATGTTGATAATTAAATTTTTACATCTTGTGGCGAACCGCCAAAAGAGTATTTTTTAGGAGACTAACTCGAGTCATTGGACCAACGCCACCAGGAACTGGTGTTATATAGGAGGCCTTTGGTGATACGCTATCAAACTCTACATCCCCAACTAATCGGTGGCCCGATTTTTTAGTTTTATCTACCACTCGAGTTGTACCCACATCAATGATTACCACCCCCTCTTTAACCATATCACCCGTGATAAAATTGGGCTTCCCTAGTGCGGCAATAATTATATCGGCTGACTTAAGTAATTCCGACAAATTAGTCGTGCGGCTATGAGCTAGCGTTACAGTGGCATTTCCAGGATAATGATTTCGACCCATTAATATGCTTGCCGGTAATCCAACAATATGAGAGCGACCTACCACAACACAATGTTTACCTCCCGTTTCAATATTGTAACGGTCCAATAAATCCATAATTCCCATTGGGGTAGCCGGAACATAAGAAGGCAGGTTCAAAGCCATCTTACCCAAGTTGGTAGGATGAAAACCATCCACATCCTTCTCTGGATCAATGGCCATTAAAACTTTCTGTTCATTAATATGCTTGGGAAGCGGTAATTGAACAATGAAGCCATCGACGTCTTCATCGCTATTAAGCTTATCTACTTCCTCTAATAATTCCTTTTCGGTAATGGTTTCGGAAAGTTTGATCAAACTTGACTTGTAGCCAACCTCCTCACAATCGCGAATTTTAGCATTGACATAAGTGACGCTAGCCCCATTATTACCTACTAGAACGGCAGCCAAATGAGGTGTCTTCCCTCCCTTTGCGGTAATCGCTTTTACTTCTTCTGCGATCTCATTACGAATTTCTTGAGAGGTCTTCTTTCCGTCAATTATAATCATGCGTCTTGGTATTAAGAAACAAAGGTAAGAAGCCTTTGGATAGCCTAGAAATTTTTACCCCTTCTTCTTAAAGAAGCTCCGGTACCCCATAAGATGGCCGGTATTACTAAATGAAGGACCCAGAATAATAACTTATCCATGTCATCTTTCATCATAAACTCATCCGGATCCTTTTTGTAATTCTGCCACATAATCGGGTCTTCCTCGTAAATCTCAGGAGATAAGTACAATAGATGTTAAAGAATTCCTATGGAAATAAGGATAATGATGGTACCGATTAATTTGCGCATCGATTCTAAGCGTTTAGTTGGTTAAAGCCAAGATAGAATAAAAGTCGTATTCAAATAACTACATGGGGCCTCTGCCTCCCATTCCTTTCATCATTCCAGCCATTCGTTTTGCTCCGCCGCCCTGCATCATTTTCATCATTTTACTCATTTCCGAAAACTGCTTCATTAGCTGATTCACCTCTTGGATGCTGGTACCAGATCCCTGAGCAATACGCTGTCTGCGACTTCCATTGATTAACTTAGGATTAGCACGTTCTTCCTTGGTCATGGACTGAATTATCGCCTCTACTCCTTTAAACGCATCATCATCGATATCTACATTCTTCATCATTTTACCCATGCCCGGGATCATGCCCATTAAATCCTTCACATTTCCCATCTTCTTAATCTGCGAAATCTGGCCAAGAAAATCATCAAAATCGAACTGGTTCTTGGCAATTTTCTTCTGAACTCGACGAGCCTCATCTTCATCGAATTGCTCTTGGGCACGTTCTACCAAAGAAACTACATCACCCATGCCCAAAATTCGATCGGCCATACGGCTTGGATGGAATACGTCTAAGGCCTCCATCTTTTCGCCAGTACCAATAAATTTAATAGGTTTTTCTACAACTGTTCGGATGGTTAAAGCAGCACCACCACGAGTATCACCGTCTAATTTGGTTAATATAACTCCTTCGTAATCTAAGACATCATTAAATGCCTTTGCTGTGTTCACCGCATCCTGGCCCGTCATAGAGTCGACCACAAACAAAGTTTCTTGGGGCTTAAGAACCTGATGGATGTTCCGAATCTCGGTCATCATATCCTCATCAATAGCCAAACGACCCGCGGTATCGACAATTACAACATTATGGCCGTTTTGCTTCGCATGAGCCAGAGCCTTTTCCGCAATATCTATAGGGTTCTTATTTTCTTTATCAGAGAATACTTCCACTCCGATCTGATCTCCAACTACATGCAACTGATCAATCGCCGCAGGACGGTATACATCACAAGCAACCAGTAATACCTTTTTCGTGCGCTTTCGCTTGAGGTAATTGGCCAGCTTACCGGAATGTGTCGTTTTACCTGAACCTTGTAAGCCTGCCATTAAAATAATACTTGGCTTGGCATCCAGATTTAATTCGACCGCTTCTCCACCCATTAAGCGCGCCATTTCATCATGGACCACTTTAGTAAGAACCTGACCCGGCTTTAGGCTGGTTAAAACCTTTTCTCCTAAAGCTTTCTCCTTTACGGTATTCGTAAACTCCTTGGCAATTTTAAAGCTCACATCGGCGTCCACCAAAGCACGGCGAATTTCCTTTAGTGTTTCAGCTACGTTTACCTCTGTTATTTGTCCATGGCCTTTTAATACGTGAAAGGCCTTATCGAGTTTATCCTGTAAATTGTCAAACATTCTCCTAAAATTGGTGGGCAAAGATACTAAAGATGGGGCGCTCGAAAAACTGAATCCCCTTTGTTTTAAAGGGACCTGCAATTAGTACCTTCGAAATATGAAACCTATAAACTTTGTCCTCGTTTTTCTCACAATACTCTTAGCAGCCTGTAAGGAAGAGCCGATGGTTTCTACGGATTGTGATCCGCAGCAAGTGATCGTCGGGCTCGATAAGGGTAAACCAATTTACATCGAAGACAATTGGCTGCGTGAAATTCGTTACCAAGACAGCTTGATTGTCGTAAAGCAGTATTCCAAAACCAACAGTTCTCTGTGCCGCAGCAGCTATTATTATTACACCAATAATCAGTGTTATTTAGTTAAGGATACCGTAATCTGCGGTCCTGATATAAGCCATGTGGCATCCTATAAAATCACACGTTCTCAAGACACCCTCTGGAAAAGAGGCCGTTTATTTTCCTTTGATGCTTCAAGGCTTGCGTTAGACAGCATAAATGCCTTTTATAATATTGACAGTATGCATCGAGTTGTGGGAAGTGGAGTGAAGAAGGAAAGTAACTTCTACCAGCTTCAAGACTATTATGAATATCGGTACAGTGAAAATATTCCAAATGACGGCTTTTTATACGCAGATTGGAATTGGCTGGGAATAGAAAATCCAAACTTACCAACAGCGGTCTTGTTTGGGGATCAAGAACCATATGGGGAATGGTATTCATTTGAATACCAGCAGCATTCTAGTGGCCTGGTCCGTGAAAGAAGAATGTACAAAGGCTTCGAGCCTGAGCTTGTAAACCTTGTACAGTGCCAAAAATTCAGCTATTTCTAATTACATTTTATCAGGCACACCAATGCCTAATAAGCGCATAGCATTGCGTATCACTACAGCAGTTTTACGTGACAAATCCACTCTAAAAGCAACGGCGGCTGAATTTTCATCATTAAGAATACTCACCTGTTGATACATAGAATTATAGGTTTTCACCAAATCATAAGTGTAATTGGCTATAACCGATGGTGCTTTTTCTGAAGCGGCTTCCAAAACGATTTCGGGAAATTTCAAAATGCTTTGAATCAGACTCCGTTCTTGTTCATGTAATTCGGTGTAAGTACCTGAATGATCTACACCTTGCTCGGAAGCTTTGCGCAGTAGGGATTGGATCCGAGCATGAGTATACTGGATAAAAGGACCGGTATTTCCCTGAAAGTCAATGGACTCTTCGGGATTAAATAACATGCGTTTCTTAGGATCCACTTTGAGGATGAAGTATTTCAAAGCTCCCAGCCCAATCATGTGGTACAGCTCCTGTTTTTCACTCTCTCCAATTCCATCAGTTTTTCCCAGTTCCTCCGAAATTTCCTTGGCTGTGGCTTCCATTTGGTCGATAAGGTCATCTGCATCAACTACCGTTCCCTCTCGAGACTTCATTTTACCACTGGGTAAGTCGACCATGCCATAACTCAAATGATAGAGCTGCTCCGCCCAAGCGTAGCCCAGTTTTTTTAATATGGCAAAGAGTACTTTGAAGTGATGATCCTGCTCATTGCCCACGGTGTAGATCATACCATCAATACCGAAGTCCTCATACCGCTGAATGGCTGTTCCGATATCTTGTGTCATGTAAACAGAAGTACCATCTTTCCGCAACAAGAGCTTTTCACCCAGCTTTTCATCCTCCAAATCACACCAAACTGAGCCGTCCTCCTTACGGAAGAATACGCCTTTTTCCAGACCTTCTTCTACCACTTTCTTACCTAATAAATAGGTATCACTCTCGTAGTAGTTCTTATCGAAATTTACGCCGAGTCTCTGATAGCTTTGCTCAAAACCAGCATATACCCACTCATTCATCTTTTTCCACAAGGCCACTGTAGCCTCATCTCCTTGCTCCCACTTAAGCAACAATTCGCGAGCTTCTATGAGCAATGGGGCCTGCTCTTTAGCCTCTTCTTCACTTTTACCAGCCGCAACTAGCTCCGCGATTTCAGATTTGTAAGCCTTATCAAACTCAACGTAATATTTACCAACCAAGTGATCGCCCTTTAAACCGGAGCTCTCGGGACTTTCGCCATTGGCAAATTTTTGCCAAGCCAACATAGACTTGCAGATGTGAATGCCTCGATCATTGATAATCTGCACCTTCTTCACCCTTTTACCGGCTGCGCTTAATATTTCGGCTACCGAGTAGCCCAAAAGGTTATTGCGAATATGACCTAAATGCAGCGGCTTATTGGTATTGGGAGAACTGTATTCGACCAGCACGGTTTCATGAGCTGGAACTTGGTAACCGTAGTTTTCCAAATCCTGAATCCCGTGTAAACAAGCTGTCCAGTAGGTATCCGAAATACTAATATTCAAAAAACCCTTAATTACATTGAAGCTGTTAACCTCAGCCAGCTTTTCTTGCAAAGCAACTCCAATTTCTTCAGCTGTTGCCTCGGGCTTCTTTTTGCTAGAGCGCAGATAAGGGAAAACCACCAAGGTTAAATCTCCTTTAAACTCTTTTCGGGTAGGCTGCCAATCAATAATGGCTTCTTCTAAACCGTAAAGATCCTTTAAAATTTCTGCCACAGCCGCATTAAGCTGATCTAAGATATTGTGTTGCATCTTCGCTCTACTTTGCTTCAATTTTTTCGTAAACCGGCTTCATTATGCGAAAAGCCGCCTCCGCCATACTATTGCCCTTCTTATCCAAAAGAGGATTAATCTCCACCATTTCGAAGCATACCAGCCGAGGATCAGCTACTAGACCTACTAAAATTGCCTTCGCCTCTTCTTCATCAAAACCACCGGGAACTGGTGTTCCAGTACCTTCGCTCACCGATGGGTCCATGGAATCCACATCAAATGAAACGTAAATAATATCGCAGTCCTTTAAATATTCCAAGCAGCTTGAAACGGTTGCTTCAATTCCCTTTTCGCGTACTTCGGGTACCGTGTAAACGGGTATTTCAAAACGATCGATAATTGCATCCTCAGGGGCCTCAGTGCTCCTCAAGCCAATGAAAACTATATCTTCTGGCAAAACGCGAGGATTAGGTCCTTTCATCACATTCCAATGCCACTTGGTTTCATTCTCAGGCTCATTGTTTTGGCACTCCAAGTTATCCTCGTGAATAGCTGTAGCCAAGGGCATTCCATGTACGTTGCCACTCGGACTTGTATAGGGACTATGCAAATCGGCATGAGCGTCCACCCAAATCACTCCTAATCGCTTGTTGGGATTGGCTTTTTTTATACCCGCGATAGTTCCTCCAGCGCTACTGTGGTCTCCTGCAATTAAGAAAGGAAAGGCCCCTCTATCTAGAGTCTTACTCACCTTTGCCTCAATGCGAGCATACATTTCCGCAATACCATCTAAACGTTTTGCATAAGGCATTTCGACCTTTTTAAACAGCAAATTATTTACTGTCTTTATGGTCTTAACCTTATTGCGCAAGAAAAAGCTGCGATCGTATTTTAAGGAAGCTACCTGCAAGGCATCTAATCCAAGGGAAGCGCCACGGGTTCCGGCACCTAATTCGGAGGTATTACCTAATATTTCAATTTTTTGAGACATAATCTTCTTTGAGAGGCCGCAAAATTAGGGAATGGAGGCAAGCCGAGAAATTATTTAGGGGATAATTGGTTATGCACCCTCATGGAAAGAATTTATTCGACTAAATACATATTAATCCTTTTTTAATGTTCTGAGCTCATTGACCTTCCAACCTAATTAATAATTTAAGCGTCTAGGAAGTAAATCATTCCTTTCTATCATTCTAGTTTTATGCGCCTTAACCTATTTCTTTCTTTCTTAGTGTTTGCGGCTTGGACACTTAAGGCCCAAGATACCTATACCGTTAATGGTTATGTTGAAGATGCAGATTCACGCGAACGCATTATTGGTGTAAATCTCTACTTAGAAGGAACCACCATCGGAACCATATCCAACACTTTCGGATTCTACTCACTTTCACTTAAACCAGGTGACTATACCATTGTAGCTTCCTTCATTGGTTATCAAACCATACGTAAAACCATCACCCTTGATTCTAAAAATTTGAAACTGGATTTTGAACTAAAAGAACTCGTTGAACAGTTGGAAGAAGTGGTGGTAACCGCCGAAGAGCAACAGGTAGAGCGCGTTCAGATGAGTCAGATTCAACTCAGCACAGCTGAAATTAAAAAAATACCAGCCTTTTTGGGGGAAGTCGATATCATCAGAGCCATTCAATTACTACCTGGGGTTCAATCCGGTAATGAAGGAACCACTGGTTTTTACGTTAGAGGAGGAAGCCCTGATCAAAATCTAATTTTACTGGACGGTGTACCGGTTTACAATGCCTCTCACCTTTTTGGCTTCTTTTCCGTTTTCAATGCTGATGCCATAAAAAACGTAAACCTTACCAAGGGAGGATTTCCAGCCCGTTTTGGAGGTCGTTTATCCTCGGTATTGGAAATTGACATGAAGGAAGGAAACCTTCGGGAATTTCATGGCGAAGGGTCCCTGGGTTTGATTTCCAGCAAATTCACTTTTGAAGGTCCTATCTGGAAAGATCGCACCTCTTTCATTATTAGCGGTCGAAGAACTTATTACGATATACTCGCTCGACCATTCATCCCTGAAGGTCAAGAGTTTGGCTACTACTTTGCCGATTTAAACGCAAAGCTCAACCATATTATCAGTCGCAAAGATCGATTGTACGCCAGCTATTACAATGGCATCGATGACTTTTCCTTTCGGGAAGAATATCAAGAAGATCCTTTCTTCGGAGGAAGTGGCGAGGGTTATGATGAATCCGGCTTAAACTGGGGAAACCATACCGCAGCCTTACGTTGGAACCACCTTTTTAACGACAAGCTCTTTAGTAATCTCACGGCCACCTTTTCACAGTATAAATTTTCGATCGGCTTTGAGTCCTATTACAATGACGGTACCGAGGAAAGCAGTAGCGGTTTTGAATATTTTTCTATGATTCGCGATTATGGTTTGCGATATGATTTTGAGTACAGTTTAAACAAACATCACCAATTAAAATTCGGAGCATCTTATACCCATCATACCTTTAGACCTGGGGTCGCCCAAGTGGAAGAAAACTTTAATGGCGAAAGGATTGATTCGATTTTAGACTTGTCGATACCCGTATTAGCCCATGACGCTTTCCTTTACATTGAAGATGATTGGCGCATTACAGATCGTTGGAGAGTGAACTTCGGCCTGCATTACAGCCTATACCTTACCGACGATAATGCCTTCTATCACAATCTTCAGCCTCGGATTTCGTCCCGATTCTTAATTAGGGATGATTGGTCTGTAAAGGCCTCCTATGCAGTGATGAATCAATATGTACACTTGCTATCCAATTCTGGAATCGGTTTACCCACTGATTTATGGGTGAGCTCCACGGCAAAAGTCGCCCCTCAGTGGTCTGACCAAATTGCTATTGGCACGAGCAAAGCACTATTTAACAATCAATACGAGCTAAGTGCCGAATCTTACTATAAAACGATGCGCAACCTTATTGAATACAAAGAAGGGGCATCATTTATCGCTACCACAGATTGGCAAAACACAGTTGAAACCGATGGTGTTGGTGAAGCCTATGGTTTAGAGGTACTTTTCCGTAAAAAGAAGGGGAAAACTACAGGTTGGATAGGCTACACTTTAGCCTGGTCTAATCGTCAATTCTCGAACTTGAATAATGGCGAATGGTATCCTTATCGCTACGACAGACGACACGATGTCTCCGTGGTACTCAATCATCAATTCAGTGAAAACTTCGACATAGGCTTAACCTGGGTCTACGGCACTGGAAATACCTTTACCGCTCCCATTGCTCGCATTTTATTACTGGGACAGCAAGCGGGTTTTGGACAAGTATATGAAAGATTTAGTGATCGAAATGGACTTCGAATGCCTCCCTATCACCGGATGGACTTAGGTTTTAATTGGCATAAAAAAACCTCTTGGGGAGAACGCACCTGGAATATTTCTGTCTATAATGTTTATTCGAGGAACAACCCCTTCTTCCTGTATATCAGTGAAAACTTCAATGGCGATAAACGCGTCAATCAAGTTAGCCTTTTCCCGATAATTCCTTCTATCTCCTATCAATTCAAGTTTTAAGATGAAAAAGCTATTCCTTCTATCCTTCATATTTCTGCTAGTTTCTTGCGAAACTGAAATTGACTACGAAATTCCTAACCCTGGGGATCGAATTGTAGTAGATGCAAGTTTTGAGAGTGGTCGTGTTGCAAGCCTCTACCTTAGTCAATCGGTCTACTCGATGTCAAACAGCTTTCCCTTTACCAGAAATGACTTTGACGTTCGTTTGCAACCCAATGACACCAACATTCCTATGGTGCTAACCACCATAAAAGAAAGTGATTTCGAACCCAAATATGTATACCGAAGCTTTGAACTTCTAAAAGCCAATACTATTTATACACTTACGGTCAAGGACTCCGTTCTGCCTGAGGTCAATGTTAGTGTTCGGATTCCAGAAGAACCTGTAATTCGTAACATTAGCTATGACCGAGAAAGCCACGATTTGGAATTTGAAATTGAAGACCAAGGCGAAACTCAAAACTACTATATGATTACGGTTGAAGAACTAAGTGCTAATCGTGTCTACTTTTCCTCTTTAGATCCCGCCCTTGAATTCCTTGAGTTTGATATTTTCGTAGGGGACGATTTTGACGGTCGCTATTTTGGGGATCGAAGCTTTATTACCGACGAGTCCTTTAATGGCAAAAAGCGAAAATTTTCCATACGAGTCGATAACTTTGGTCAACTCGATGAAGGGGACCCATTTAACCTGAGGGTTCATAATATTTCAGAAAGCTATTACCGGCATGAAATTACCAAAGCAGCCTATTTTGAAAGCGATGGTTTTTTTAACGAACCGGTTCAAATTCATTCGAACATTAACGGTGGCTATGGTATTGTTAGGACTTCGAGCAGCTCGATCCAAACACTTACTTATTAAGAAGTATGTTAATTACAAAATTGAAAGGCCTCAGCTAGCGCAATAATGTTCTTATTTTTGCATTAGCATAGGCTCTATGGCAAAAAAGAAAAAGACCACACCAAAACAGAATGCTGTTCGTGCCAAGGCAGCGGATTTTAAAAGCTTTGTAGAAAAACCCAATACCAAATTGGTTTCAGGTTTATTCTTAGTCTTTTTGGGCATATACTTGGCCGCTTCCTTCATTTCTTACCTCAGTTCCTGGGCCTATGACCAATCCTTTATGGGTCAATCTTTCGCAGAGGTTATGAGTCGGCCCGAGCTTCAAGCTAAAAACGCATTCGGTAAAATCGGGGCAGGAATCGCTCATCAGTTCCTACATCGTTGGTTTGGTGCTGCCGCTTTTATAGTTCCTTGGCTTTTAGTTCTAATTGGCATACGCCTGAGCTTAAACTTTAAGCGCATTCCGTTGAGTCGTGCTTTAGCCAGTGCGCTCTTCTTTTTAATATGGCTACCCACTAGCTTTGCCGCCATCATCCCTTTTCAAAAGCAGTGGGCCGGAGCCATTGGATATTTCTTTGACCAATGGCTTCAAAGTTTAGCCGGACCCCTGGGAAGCATTTTAGTTTTAACTTTAAGTCTGCTCGTATTCTTAAGCATTCGTTTTAAATGGACTAGCGAAACTTTGGTGAACTTCTTCCAGCAATTTAAGCGTGAAAGTCAGGAAACGAAGGCTGATGCTCAGGTAGAACAAGCGGCAATGACGGCTGCAGAGGAACATGCAGAAGATATCGTTCCTCAGAAAGAACAAGCGGCACCAAGCTTTGATTTGGTGGATGATTATTTGGAAGGAGACTCTGAGCAAGAAAACCCGGAAACCGAACCCGAAATTGAACTTGAAGAAGAGCCTTCATCATCCATTGAGCTTGAGGCTAAACCAAAGCCCAAAATGGAAGAGGTAAAGCTTGAAGACGATACGGCCTTTGAAATAGAACAAAAAGAAGAGGAAGAAGCACTTAGCGAAAAAGAACTCAATCGAAAAGTGAAAGAGTTCGGAGAATACGACCCTACTTTAGACCTTTCGCGCTTTAAGCTGCCTACCTTAGAATTATTGAAGGACTTTGGTTCAACCAATATCACCATTAACGAAGAAGAGCTTTCCGAAAACAAGAATAAGATTGTTAATACGCTTAACAATTATAAAATTGAAATCGCAAAGATTAAGGCAACCATTGGTCCTACCGTAACGCTTTATGAAATTGTTCCTGCTCCCGGCGTGCGAATCTCAAAAATCAAAAATCTTGAGGACGATATTGCCTTAAGCTTATCGGCTTTGGGCATTCGGATTATTGCACCTATTCCTGGACGCGGCACCATTGGTATTGAGGTACCTAATACCAATCCACAGATGGTGCCCATGCGTAATCTAATCGCTGGTGAAAAATTTCAGGAGAGTAATATGGAGCTTCCCATTGCTTTCGGCAAAACGATTAGCAATGAGACCTATGTAGCCGATTTGGCTAAAATGCCACACCTCTTAATGGCTGGTGCTACGGGACAAGGTAAGTCAGTTGGGCTTAACGTAATACTCACCTCCCTACTGTACAAAAAGCATCCTTCCCAGGTAAAGTTTGTCTTAGTTGACCCGAAAAAGGTAGAGCTTACTCTTTTCAATAAAATTGAGCGTCACTACCTGGCTAAATTACCCGATACAGAGGAAGCTATCATTACGGATACCACTAAGGTAATTAACACCTTAAACTCTTTGTGCATTGAAATGGATGATCGCTACGAATTGCTGAAAAACGCAATGGTACGTAACATCAAAGAATACAATGCTAAGTTCATTCAGCGCAAACTAAATCCTGAAGAGGGTCATCGCTATTTACCCTACATCGTTTTGGTAATTGATGAGTTCGCCGACTTAATTATGACCGCTGGTAAGGAGGTGGAAACTCCTATTGCCCGTCTCGCTCAATTAGCCCGGGCCATCGGAATTCACCTTATTGTAGCTACACAAAGACCTTCCGTTAATGTTATCACAGGTATCATCAAAGCGAACTTCCCTGCTCGCTGTGCCTTCCGGGTAACATCTAAAATTGATTCACGTACCATTTTAGATGCTGGCGGAGCGGAACAACTCATTGGTAAGGGTGACATGCTTCTTTCCCAGGGTTCAGATTTAATTCGATTGCAATGTGCCTTCGTAGATACTCCGGAGGTAGAAAATATCACCGATTATATCGGCTCACAGCAGGCTTATCCTGAAGCTTATCAATTACCCGAATATAAAGGTGCTGATGAAGACGGCAATGTAGGTGTTGATATGCTTGACCCGAGTGAAAGGGATGCCTTATTTGAGGACGCAGCTCGATTGGTCATTCAAAGCCAACAAGGCTCTACTTCTATGCTTCAAAGAAAGCTAAAGTTGGGGTACAATAGGGCCGGTCGAATTGTAGATCAGCTGGAAGCCGCTGGAATAATTGGACCTTTTGAAGGATCAAAAGCTCGTGAGGTATTGCTTCCAGATGAATATGCTTTGGAACAGTTATTGAATAATGAAGGAAATAAAGAATAGTATGTCTCTGCGCTTATTTCTCCTATTTGGAATCTTGGCTTTTCAATCTAACGGCCAGTCGCATTCAGAAGCTAAAGCGCTTTTGCAAAAAGCCTCAGAAACTATGAAATCATTTCCAGCACTGGAGATTGATTTTGAGTACAATTTTGAAAACAACCGTGTTGATCCTCCAGTATTACAAAGCCAAACGGGAACCATTGCCATTAAAAAAGACGATTACCGCTTAAAAGTAGGTGGAATGGAACAACTGCGAATTGGCTCCAAACTCTACAACATTCTTCACGATGACGAAGAAGTTCAAATAAGCACTTATGATGAGGAAGATGATCAGGGCTTAACTCCGTCAAAGCTGCTAGGGCTCTTTCAAAAAGGATACAGCTATAAGTTGGGGGGAAAGGAAAAAGTAAATGGTCAAGAAGTCCAATACATTATCTTAAAGCCTAACGCCTCGGAAGAAATTGATAAAATTCAAATAGGGGTATTCAGCAAAAGCAAAGAAGTATATTCCATGAAACAATGGGGGACCAATGGCACGGTAACTACCTTAAAGGTAAAAGACCTTAGAAAGAATGCACAATGGCCAGCCAATTACTTCCGTTTTGACAAAGCAAACTATACCGACTACTACATCTCCGAATAGATGAAGACCCTCGATCGCTTTGTATTAAAGTCTTACCTCCGCCCTTTCATCATCACATTTGTGGTGATGATTTTGTTTTTGCTCATGCAATTTGTGTGGAAGTACATTGACGACTTGGCGGGAAGAGGGGTGGAATGGTATTATATCGCGGAACTATTATTTTACACCAGCGCTACCTTAGTTCCAATGGCTTTACCCTTGGCCGTTTTGCTGAGTTCGGTAATGGTATTAGGTACCCTTGGTGAAAACAATGAATTAGCGGCAATGAAATCTGCGGGCATAAGCTTAATGAGGGTAATGCGCCCTTTATTGGCCTTTGTAACTGCTCTAGCCATTGGAGCTTTCCTATTTGCCAATTATGTGATTCCTGTAGCAAATCTTCGCAGTGAAACTTTGCGGAGAAACATCACCAACAAAAAACCTGCGCTAAATATCCCAGAAGGAGTCTTTTATTCAGGGATTGATGGCTACTCTATCAAAGTAGGTGAGAAATTAGGTCCTAATCAAAACCTACTTCGAAAAGTGATCGTTTACGACCACACCCAAAAAAATGGAAATACAAAGGTAATCGTCGCAGATAGTGGTAAAATGAAGGTTACCAGCGATGAGCAGTTCCTAGAGATCACTTTATACAGCGGTCACAGTTACGAGGATTTGATTCCTAAGAAAAGTAAGGATCGAGACAACAAACCCTTTGTGCGTTCTAACTTTGAAGAGAGTTTAATCCGCTTTAATTTGGGCGTATTTCAGGCCGGCGATTTGCGAAAGTCGGGGCGAAAAGAATTCGACATGCTTAATGTGAAGCAATTAGAAGTTGCCGTCGATAGCCTTAACGAAAACCTTCAGACTATTCGAGAAGAGTTCTCCGATCAAATGGTAAAACGATTAGCCTATGAGGATCTAAAAGACATTCCTAAAACTAAAATAGAGCAAATTGATACTGCAAAACGGGTTTTAAGTAATGATTTACTCATGAACTTCGAAGAACGCATGCGCTCTCGAATTCTTCAAAACTCCATGCGCATCGCAAATTCCAATCGAGCCTATTACAGCAACGCCAATGCGATGCAAACCTGGCGAAAGACCATCATTACCAGACATGTTTTAGAGTGGCAAAAAAAATATTCGGTTTCCTTTGCTGTAATCGTTCTGTTTTTTGTCGGTGCTCCGCTCGGAGCCATAATTCGTAAAGGCGGCATGGGAATGCCTGTAGTGGTTAGTGTTTTCATTTTCATCATCTATCATGTCACCAGCTTTTCCTTTGAGAAATTAGGTCGATTTATGTATTGGTCACCTTTTCAGGCTATGTGGACCGCGAACTTCATTTTATTACCTATTGGACTTTGGCTTACCTACAAATCGGCAACAGATTCCGTTATATTTAATGCTGAAATGTACATGAAGCCCTTCCAAAAAGTGGGTGACTACCTTAAAGGGCTATTCAGCAAATCGAAAACGTGAAAATACTTCTCCTAAGCAATAAGGTTCCCTACCCTGCCAAAGATGGCTCTAGCATTGCTATAAAATCGATGGCCGAAGGACTCTTGGCGAATAATGCCAAAGTGCATTTACTTAGTCTGAATACTCGAAAACATTTTCGCGATGAAAAAGACTTCAAAGACTTGCTTCCGAATGATCTAGTCTTCGAAAAAGTAGATGTAAATACTGATATCAGCGCCTGGGGCGCTTTTGTAAATTTAATTAGTGGCAAAGCTTACCACGTTAGTCGTTTTTTACAAAAAGATTTCAGCAAGCGTCTTAAAGAGCTTTTGCTGAGTAATCATTTTGATATCATTCAATTGGAGGGCCTAAGCTTAGCGGTTTACCTGCCATTAATTCGAAAGTATTCCAAGGCAAGTGTTGTCTTGCGCGCCCACAATATTGAATATCGGATTTGGCAAAGACACAGTAGTCACGAAAGCTCTTTCTGGAAAAGGTTTTATTTACAGCTTCAAAGTAAACGCCTTCAGAAATTTGAAAAGAAAAGCTTTAAAGAGGTTGACGCAGCTCTTTTCATTACCAAGCAAGATCAATCAACCTTTCGAAAATGGGGCGGACAAACTCTATCCTTAGTTGCTCCTTGCGGATTAAACTTAAAAACTTATAAACCCTTAACTTCTGCAGAAGCTGAGGAAGCTGAATTCGACCTAGTACATTTAGCCAGCTTAGATTGGCTCCCTAATGAGCAAGGCGCACTTTGGTTTTTAGAAAAAGTATGGCCACTTGTTCTAGAGGCTCGACCTAAAACTAGGTTAGCGCTTGGTGGAAGACATATGTCTAAATCCATCATCGAAAAAGCAAGTGACTTGGTGTGGTTATATCCAGAGGTAAAAGATGCTAAAGAGTTTTTGAATAAAGGCAAAGTAGCTGTTGTGCCTTTACTCGCAGGAAGTGGAATGCGAATTAAGCTTTTGGAATACTTAGCATGGGGCATGGCAATTATTAGTACTTCTATTGGTGCCGAAGGCATTGAAATTAAAAATGAAAAGGAGATGCTACTTGCCGATGATGCCGAAAGCTTTGCCGCTGGTGTGGTATATTTGCTCGACGATAAGGAAGGTCGTGAAACAATGCAACGCGCAGCCCGACGCTTTTTTGAAATGAATTTCGATAACACTAAGTTGGGAAAAGAGATTCTTCAATTCTATGCCACGCTAGTATGATGGTATTCTGGCAGTATCTATTTTGGATTAGCTTGTTGGGGCTTTCCGTGGCGTATTTCCTGTACCCCTTGTTCATTCTGACCTTGAGCAGTATTCTGACCAAGAATAAAGATTATCCTCTAGAACTCGATGAATGGCCGGAAGTAGATATTGTTTTTGCCGCCTTCAATGAAGAAGCGGTATTAAGAGAGAAAATTGCCTCCTTGCGCTCCTTTAATTACCCTCCGGAAAAACTCAAGTTTCGTATTGGCTCAGATAATAGTACCGATGCTACCAATCGCATCTTAAAAGAATGGGCTCAAAAGGACGATCGTTTTAAAATACAACTCTTTAAAACTCGGCAGGGCAAAAGCAACATTATCAACCAGTTAATACCGGAAAGTAAGGCAGATTATCTTCTATTAACCGATGCGAACATCCTTTTTGATGGTGATAGCCTGAAAAAGCTCGTGCTCAAGTTAAAGTCCAACCGCAAAGCTGGTGCCGTAGGAGCGGAAATCATTTACAGTAAGCCAGGAAAAGCTGGAATCAGCAAGCAAGAAAACACCTACTTACGTCTGGAGAATAGAGTAAAACTCGGTGAAAGTCGACTATGGCAAGCAGCCATGGGTTTAGAAGGTAGTGCCTATCTTATCCGTCGAGAGTTATTTCCCAGTATCCCGCCCCTCTTTTTTATGGAAGACTTCTTTGTGACGATGCACCTGTTTAGTCATCATTACAAAGTGCTATGGGAGCCTGGAGCCAAAGTTTACGAAGATGTAAGTGTTTCTCCTCAGGAGGAATACCGGCGTAAAGTGCGCATATCAATTGGTAATTTCCAAAACCTAAACCACTACAAAAGCCTTCTTATTAAGCAATTTTGGCCAGTCGGCTTTAGCTTTTTAGGACATAAGATTTTACGCTGGTTTAGTCCTTTCTTTCTCCTACTCCTTCTTATCAGCGCACCACAATTAGCTTTGACCCATTGGGTATACAGCCTGGTTTCAGGATTTTATATGTTATTTATAGGGTTAGGACTTTTTGGAATCCTATTTTCGCAAAAAAATAAGGGGGGACTATTAAAATACCCTGGTCACTTCATTTATATGAACCTTGCTCTATTAGACGGGTTCTTAACCTATATCAAAGGAATAAAGACAAATGCCTGGCAGCCCACAGCAAGAAAGCAAAATTAAACTCAACACAATCGAGGAAGCTATAGCCGATATCAATGCGGGTAAAGTGGTTATTGTAGTTGATGATGAGGACCGAGAAAACGAAGGTGACTTTGTAGCTGCCGCAGAAATGGTGAGTCCGGAGATGATTAATTTCATGACTAAGGAAGGTCGTGGTTTGATCTGTGCACCGCTTATCGATGAAAGATGTAAAGAGCTCGAATTGGAGCCTATGGTAACGAAAAATACGGATCCCATGCATACCCAATTTACCGTTTCGGTAGACCTATTGGGTAGTGGCGTCACAACTGGTATTTCTGCCTCCGACCGCTCAAAAACAATTCAAGCTTTAGTAGACGAATCCACTCGTCCAGAAGACTTAAATAGGCCAGGACATATTTTCCCACTTATCGCAAAGCCAGGTGGGGTTTTGCGTAGAACAGGACATACAGAGGCTGCTATCGACTTAGCACGCTTAGCGGGCAAAAAACCAGCTGGGGTTATTGTCGAGATCATGAACGAAGATGGCACTATGGCGCGTCTCCCGCAATTAGCTGATATTGCGAAAAAGCACGATCTTAAGCTTATTAGTATTGAAGATTTGGTCGCATATCGAATGGAAGCCGAATCTTTAATTAAACTAGAAGAGCAATTCGAACTCGAAACCGAATACGGCCATTTTTGCTTGAGAGCATTTCGGCAGACTACTAATGATCAAATTCACATTGCCTTAACCATGGGGGAATGGGATAAAGATGAAGATGTTTTGGTTCGCATGCATTCAGCTTCAGTAGCTAATGACATCTTTGAAATTCTTACTGCAGATACCTCCCATCAATTAGGAAAGGCCTTAGCCAAGGTGGCGCAAGAAGGGAAAGGTGCTGTGGTCTATATGAATCAAGAGATGAATCGGGGCAACCTTTTAGAACGCATCCGACTCTACCGTCAAAACATTGAAAACGATGACCAAGAGCGAAAAGTAAGCTTTAACAAAGATGCTCGTGATTTCGGTATAGGTGCCCAAATCTTACATGAATTAGGCATAAGTAAAGTGAAGCTGCTAACCAATAACCCGATCAAAAGAGTTGGTATTACGGGTTATGGTCTCACGATCACAGAAAACGTAAGAATGTAAATATAAGTAGCACAAATGCTGCTTTCAAACTCTCAGTGCTATCTACAATAATTCCCGGTACTTATCGAGATTATTATACATTACGTTTTTAGCAAAAGGGCAAACAGGAAGAATTTTAAATTCAATCTTCCGAGCATAGTCGAAAACATAATTGAGTAAGGCCTTACCAATTCCCTGTCCTTCCAAAACGGGATCCACCTCAGTGTGCCGAATAACTATTTTACCTGCTTCCGTTTTTAGTAAATCAATATGAGCCATAACCGGCCCTTCTGGCTCTTGCCTGTATTCAATGATAGCTTCTGCTTCATTCTTCCAATTTTCACTGATCATAAGTCAAACTTTTAATCTTGGTAATAAGCACTTGAGCCAATTTAATATTACTCTCGTGGGTCCAACCAGCGATGTGGGGACTAAATATAATTCGATCAGAGCTCAAAATAAACTTAAACTCTTCTGGCATTTCACCCTCATATAAGTTTTCGAAACTAGACTTTTCGTATTCCAAAACATCTAGGCAGGCCCCTAGAATAGCCCCCTTTTTTAAGGCTTCTACCAGGGCGCGGGTA
This sequence comes from Croceimicrobium sp., assembly GCA_965658275.1. Lineage (GTDB taxonomy): Bacteria > Bacteroidota > Bacteroidia > Flavobacteriales > Schleiferiaceae > Croceimicrobium. The sequence continues at coordinate 50,664 of CBFHRN010000001.1, read as the reverse complement.
CTTACATTCTTTCCCCTAGCCGTATTTACCAAGTAAAAAGGCTTTCTGCAATTAGCAATAAAAGCCTCATCTACATAATGATTAGTCTCCTCATTTTGGGGTAAATGCAAACTAATAACGTCAGCTTCCTGCTGCAGCTGCTCTAAGGATACTTCTTCCACAAAATCTGGAGCATAATCCTGTTTGTATTTATCATAAGCAAGGATTCGGCAATCCATAGCACGTAATTTCTCAGCAAAAGCACTTCCCATGTAACCATAACCGATAATCCCTACCGTTTTTGAAGCCAATTCAAATCCTCGATTTTCTTCCCTTCGCCAAAATCCAGAACGAACTTCTTTATCTGCAATTAGCAGTCGGTTGAATAAGGCTAATAACATTCCTAGGGCATGCTCTGCTAATGCATTACGGTTGCCTTCTGGAGCAGCAAGGACCTCGATACCAAGCTCTTTTGCCGCATCTAAATCGATGTTTTCCAAACCCGCCCCTACCCTTGCAATGAAGCGTAAATTCGTAGCTTTCTCCAGGATAGGTCGATCGATAGGCATGCGGCTGCGAAGTATTAATCCACCAAAATCCGACCAATTAATTTGATCGGAGCTAGCCTGATATTCCTCAATAAGTTCAAGTCCGATAGCAGGAAGCTCTTCGAAAAACAAAGGATGTACTGTATCAAGAACTAATACTTTCATCGAATACGCCAGGTGAAGCCAGTATTGATAAAATAGGTGTTATAAAGGCCAACAGCTGGCCCGATACCCAGTTGATTTCCTGCAAAGAGCTCTAATTGTAAGTTTGGTCGTAACCTATACGCGAATCCGCCATCAAATGCCAGATAATCGCTATTTGCACTGTTTAAACTTAGCCCATATACCTCCACAAAGGAGGACCATCTATCCTTAGAATAGGCCAAGTTAAGCGTCCATTGCACGGTAAAGTCTACCGATTGATCACTGTATATTCCCAGGTTTCCAGATAATGACCATTCTTGCAGCGTTAGCGAAGCCATAGACCTTAAATCATAGGCGTCGAAATTACTTCTTGCTAAAAATCCCAATTGTAAAGGATCATCTGCCTTACTGAAGCTATAACGCAACATCAGCCAGGGTTGTCCGGAGAAAAACTCAAAATCATTATTGAGCTGTGGTTGATTGACATAGTCAAATCCATAAGCTACTCCTGCTTCCAATCCCTCGCCCACACCGTATCTAAACTCTGTAAACGACCCTAAATAGCGTTGAGAAATAAAGTCGCCGTCTCGAAAGTCCTGCCATTGAAAGCCTTGCTGGATTTGCATCTCATGTTTGGCTAAACTTAATGCCGAATAGGATTGCCCCGGACGATCCGAACTAAAAGGGCTTTGAGCTTTAATTTGGATTGCAATAAGCAGGAAGAAATATAAACCCAAGCTTCGCATACTACAAGCCTAAAATTAATTGTCCAATCTGAAAATAAAGAAATAGGCCAATAATATCATTTAAAGTGGTGATAAAAGGTCCTGTGGCTAAGGCCGGGTCAATCTTGTAATTATTGAGAACTAGGGGCACGAAAGTGCCAATTAAGGCCGCTACAATAACCACAGCAATTAGGGAAATAGAAACGGTTAAGGCCATATCGGCCGGATAACCCAAAAAGAGACTCGCTCCTATAATTACGGCTCCTAAAATCAAGGCATTGACCATAGCAACACAAAGTTCCTTTGTTAGTCTGGAGATGGTACTGCTGCCAATCGAGTTGCTAGCTATCCCTTGCACTATGATTGCAGAAGATTGCACCCCCACGTTTCCGCCCATCGCGGCGATAAGGGGAATAAAAAAGGCAAGTGCTGGTATTACCGCTAGGTCGCCTTCGTAGCGACTAATAACAGAAGCCGCTAATAACCCTCCAAAAAGGCCAATTAAAAGCCAAGGTAAACGGGCCCGAGTAATCGACCAAATTGTATCATCAGCCTCTACTTCATCCGTCAAACCTGAAGCTAAATTATAATCCTCCTTCGCCTCATCTCTAATAATGTCTACCACATCATCAATCGTAATGCGGCCAACAAGGTGCCCTAAAGGATCAACCACAGGGATTACTACTAAGTCGTACTTCTGCATAAGGTTAGCTACCTCCTCTGCTTCGGTGGTTACTTCAACCGATTGCACCTTTTGGGAAAAGACTTCCGAAATTGGCGTTTTAGTTGAAGTAGTAAGCAACTTTTTAAGGCTTAAAGTTCCGAGTAAAATATTTTCTTCACTTACCACATAGACCGCGTGCACATGCTCAACGTCCTCAGCTTGCTTGCGCATTTCTTTAACGCATTGTAAAACACGCCAGCTGTCTTTCACCTTAATTAATTCGGTTCCCATAAGAGAACCCGCGGTTCCTTCTGGGTAAACCAATAACCTAGCAATGTCCCTTGCTTGATCCTGATCAACAATCCCATTTAGAACCTCTTTACGCTGTTCTAAGGACAATTCATTAATCAAATCCGCGGCGTCGTCTGAATCGAGGTTTTCAATGAGCTCCTTAGCAATCTCATCACCGGTGTAATCTTCCAAAAACTTAGCCCGCAGATCATCATCCAATTCCATTAAGACCTCCGCCGCAATTTCATCTTGAATTTGCTCGAAAAGAATCTTGGCTGGACCCAAATCCAATTTGGAAATAATTTCAGCCAAATCGGCAGGATGCCCTTCACTGAAAAGTTCCTCATGACCTTGAAAACGACCTTCTTGAAGGTCCATCTCCAATTGCTCAATGTAATCTTTAGTGATTTCTTGAATCATGCTTGGTCTAAGCTTTTAGTTAGATCAATAAACTCTAGATAGGATAATTGTTCTGCACGCTTTTGCAGAAGGGACTCCTCTAATCCATCTAGGGGTAAATTTAGACTTTTCAAGGCATTACGCAGCGTTTTGCGCCTTTGATTAAAGGCCGATTTAACCACCCGTTTTAAAAGTACCGGATTGAAATCACCTTGATAATTCGACTTGCGACGGAATCGGATCACTCCGGAGCGCACCTTTGGAGGTGGATTAAACTCTTCTTTCTCTACCGTAAAAAGATAATCTCGCTCATAATAGACAGCGGTAAGAACGCTAAGAATTCCATACGTTTTGGATCCAGGTTCCGCACATAATCGATCGGCCACTTCTTTCTGAAACATTCCAGCCATTTCTGGAATCTGATCCACATAGTCCAACATTTTAAAGATGATCTGGCTGCTAATATTGTAGGGATAATTCCCAATCAAAGCAAATGGCTCTTTCACTACTTCTTCTAGCTTTAGCTTTAAAAAATCGGCAGGTATGATATGCCCTTGAAGTTTTGGAAAGTTCTCTTCAAGATACACAACTGACTCACCGTCTATTTCCACCACAAAAACCTCAACATCTTTTTGGAGCAAATGCTGCGTTAGGATTCCCATACCAGGACCAATTTCAAGCACTTTAGAATAGCCCTCGAAACTCAAAGCATCACCGATTCGAGCAGCAGTTTCACTACTTTTTAAGAAATGCTGGCCTAAATGTTTTTTTGCTCTTACCATTAACCTTTAATTAAGCCCGCCCTTCGCAAGAGTGCTTTTGGATCCGGATCTTGTCCTCGAAAGTTACGGTAAAGTTCGACGGGATGCAGTGCGCCACCTGAAGCAAGTAAGTCTCTAAACTTGGAAGCTGTTTCCTGATCGAAAATTCCTTTCTCCTTAAACAACTCAAAGGCATCAGCATCCAGTACCTCAGCCCATTTATAGCTGTAATAGCCAGCCGAATAACCTCCTTGGAAAATATGACTAAAACTACATGACATATTGGTTTCAGGAGTAGATGGGAATAAAGCCGTTTTTGAAAAAAGTTCTTCTTCAAAACTTGCCACATCTTCGGTGCCTGTTGCTTGGTGGTGCCAAGCCATGTCGAGTTTAGCAAAACTCAGTTGTCGCAAGGTTGCATAACCCTCCATAAATGTGGAAGAAGCCTTTAATTTCTGTATGTAATCCTCTGGAATCTCTGTACCATTCTTATAATGGACGGCAAATAAATCTAAACACTCTTTTTCATAGCACCAGTTTTCTAGAATTTGTGAGGGTAATTCTACGAAATCCCAATACACATTTGTGCCACTCAAACTAGCATATTTTCCCTTGGCCAATATTCCATGTAAGGCATGGCCGAATTCGTGGAATAAGGTGAGAACCTCGTTGAAAGTTAGTAAAGAGGGACTGTCCTTTCCGGGTTTAGTGAAATTGCAAACGATGCTGATGTGGGGTCGTTGGTCTCTATCATCCTTAATCTTTTGGGAGCGGTAGGAAGTCATCCATGCCCCATTTCGCTTTCCAGCGCGAGGGAAGAAATCGGCGTAAAAGACCGCTAGATGTGAACCATCTGACTCGAGAACCTCATAAGTGATCACCTCTGGATGGTACTTTTGAAGGTCCCAACGCTCTTTAAATTGAATACCATAAAGCTTTTCGGCTACTTGAAAAGCACCGTCGATGACCTTATCCAGCTCAAAATAAGGCTTTAACATATTATCATCGATGGCAAACTTTTCCTGCTTAAGTTTTTCCTTGTAATACATTAAGTCCCAAGCTTGGAAGTCTTCAATACGATCAATTTCAGCAGCGAACTGCTTCAATTCTTTCAATTCTTTTTGTGCCGCAGGATAAGCAATTTCTTCAATCTCCGCTAAAAAAGACCATACCTTTTCAGGGCTTTCGGCCATTCGCTCTGCTAGTGTAAAGTCGGCGTGGCTCTTGTAACCTAACAATTCAGCTCTTTCCTTTCGAAGGCTTACAAGCTTCTGAATTACTTCCTTATTATCCTGATCATCCCCTTTAAAGGCCTTACTTCCAAAAGCCAAATACAATTCGCGTCTTCGTGCTCGATTGCTACTATAGGTCATGAATGGAATAAAGCTAGGAGCCTGTAATCCAAAGTAGTACATACCGGGTTTACCCTTCGCATTTGCTTCATCAGCTGCGGCTTCTTTGGCATAATCTGGTAGACCCTCTAATTCAGACTCTTCCAGGAACAATTCATAGTTATTAGTTTCAGCCAATACATGCTCACCAAAGCTTAAGCTGAGTTGCGCTAATTCTTGATCCAATTGACGTAATCGATCTTTTTGCTTTCCTTTCAATTGAGCTCCATTTCGAGCAAATGATCGGTAGGTCTTCTCCAAAAGCATTAGATCTTCTGGGGCAAGGCTTAGTTTCTCTTTCTGTGAATATACCTGCTCTACTTTATGGAATAGACCTTCGTTAAGAATTACATCATTTCGGTAATTACTCAACAAGGGTGAAAAGTTGCGGGCCAGCTTTTGGATTTCTTCATTAGTTTCCGCCGAATTAAGATTAAAAAAGATCTCTGCAACACGACTCACCCTTACTCCCGCATTCTCCAAGGCCACAATGGTGTTCTCAAAGCTCGCGAGTAATGGCTCTGCACAAATCCTTTGAATATCTTCCAATCCTTCTTCAATAGCAGCTTCTAAAGCAGGTAGAAAGTGTTTAGTCTCTATCTCTTCAAATGGAACTGTTTCAAAAGGCCCCTTAAATTCCTGCAATAATGGGTTCTTCATTAATTCTTCACTTTGTCGCAAAGGTAAATGATAGGCTATGGAAATGCGATTTAAAGCCTTGCTATCTCCTATTTCAATACTAGAGTCTAATTTTGCCAAATCATGAAAGTAGAACAAATCAAGGAGGAGCTAATTAAAGAATGGCAGGACTTAAGAACTGCTATTGATAAAGCCTTTTATTATCTGGAAGAAGAAGATTTTCAGCGAAAGGGAAGCAATAAAGACAGTTGGACAGTGGCCGAAACCTTGTACCACATAAATATCCTAAACCGGCATTTTTTGGATCAGCTAGAGAATAGGCCGCAATTAAAGGGGAAACCAAAAAGTTCGCTGCCTAAAAGCCTTTACGCTAAAATGCTTTTAGCTTCCATGCCGGCTGAGACCCATGGTGTCTCCAAGCGAAAATACAAGACCCCTTCAGCTACGGATCCTCTTAAAAAACAAGCAAAAGGCTACGCTATTGTCCCAAAGGTAGTTTTTGCCGATTTACTCGCCGATTTAGATCAAATAAAGTCTCTTATCGCGGAGTTAGACCAAGGCAATTTGGCTACTTATAAAATCAAGGGAGTGATCAAAGTTTTTCGGATTTACACCTATGAAGCACTATTGGTATTGATTCGTCATAGCCACCGGCATATTATCCAAGCCGAAAATATCATAAAGGGAAACTAAAAAGGGCCGCAAAATGCGGCCCTTTTCTAAAACTTAATATTGATTCTACTTAACAATCTTGATCCAAAGATCTCCTTGGAAAGCGCCATTAAGCCCACTGGACTTAGCTTGAACCGCTTCCTGATAGCTGTTAAACTTCAATAAGTAAACATAGAAGAAGCTATTTCCACTATCCTGGAATACTCGAGCATCTAAGCCTTGGCTGTTTAATTTATTCATCAAACGAGTAGCATTAGCTTGATTACCAAACACCCCAGCAGTAACATAATAACCTACAGAACCAGGGGCAACATTTGAAGCACGGTTAGACTCTGGGTAGGAGCTTTGACCACCTGTGTTAGCATTGCTAGTTTGGTTAGACTGCTGGTTATTATCGTAAGGACGAGGAGGTAATTGACGTCCACCATTATTTTGCTGATTGGAATTACCAGTATTGTTCTGGTTGGCGCCACTTTGAGCAGCTTTCTCGCGAAGATCCTCAAGCTCTTTCTGCATTTTCTTCTTCTCTTCTTCAAGAGCTTTCTGCATCTCGCCTTTGTAGCTGTCTTTAAACTCTTTCAACTTCTCATCAACCGTTTCTTCAACCTCATCTTTCTGACGACGTTGCATTAATTTCAAACGCTTGATTTCATTTTTCATGCGCTCATTTTCCTTGTTGCTTCCAAAGCGGTAGGTCAACATAAACTCATGACTGGTTCCAAAATTAGAGCCATAGGTATTGGTGGAGAAATCGTAGGCATAACCCAAGGTTAACTCTTCAGTAAGATTAACCCCAACGTTGGCCGTAACTCCATAATCGGAGCGATACATCGCCCCTACATAACCATACTCCGTCATGCGGTACAATAAACCAGCATCCACCTGAAAGGGAACCGATTCTGCTGCACGAACCATTATAATTGGACTCAAAACTTGCTTATCGCCGGCGAACTTGAAGTCATATTGCAAAGTCGCAACATAATGACGAATCAAATTATAATTGATATCACTTGGGTTTCGAGCAAAATTCACATTTTGACTAAGCAATTGTGGAGCTGCAAAGCCCAAGGTGAAGTCTTGAACCTTTAGGCTCAACCCTAAATTGATATCAAAGGTGCCACGGTTAGGGGCTACAACGGAATAGATATCTCCTAAATCCCGCGCACGAACCGCATTTTGGTCAATACTCTGATTCACATAGCCAGCGCCTATGCCACCGGAAAAACTAATATCATCGGTAAGTCGAACATAATATGCATAGTTACCATAAGCACCTAAACGACTTAAGATATCCGTTTTATCGCTAAATCCGTAAATACTCCATCCTACTTTCTGATCATTTAAAGATCCATTAATACCGATCGCAGAAGTTTCAGGGGATCCCTGAATACCACTCCATTGACGGCGGTGTAGCATAGTAGCTTCGGTTACTCCTGAACTCCCCGATAAGGCAGGGTTATAGATATAAGGAGTAAAGAAATAATTACTGTAGAGAGGAATTTGCTGCGCCTTAGCAACAGTGACCATTAGTCCTATTCCAATCAAAAAGGCTAATTTCTTCATCATTTTCATCTTATTGTTGGTTGCGGATTATGGTGACTGCATTTCGCATGCGAATATCTCCACCACAGTCTAATACGTAATAATAGGTCCCATCAGGTAGTTCATTACCACCATTATCAACACCCGTCCAAATACCAGTGAAACTATCGTCACTGTAAATAACAGAACCCCAGCGGTTCATAATCTGAATAGAACAAGCATCTCCGTCCATTAACTCTCGAATATCCCAAACATCATTCAATCCGTCATTATTCGGAGTGAACATATTATAAGCCTTATTAATCAGGTTTATCTGCTCCGGGAAAGTCTTGTTAATAATCAGTTGTAATGAATCAATACCCACACAACCTCTTGAATTGGTCACCTCTACATAAATCCAAACCGTATCGGAAAGAACACCATCTTCTAAGACTTTGCTCACTTGAATAGTTTGACTTAAGAAGTCACTAAACTCAATCGGTTTATTGGCCCACCAACGATAATTGGTTCCTCCAAAAGCGGTTAAGGTTGCAACTTCACCAGACTCAATAACTTGGTCGGGGCCGGCAGCTGCGTTAACTACTAATGGGTAAACCGTTACTGTATCGCGTGTAATACAACCGTTTATTCCGGTTGCTTCTACAGGATAGTCACCAGGAATATTAATGTAGCGTGTCGCGCCATTTACTTGACCACCTTGCCAGGTTACTTGATTAAAGTTACCCTGCGCAACAAATAGGATACTATCGCCCGGACAAAGGCCTACGGAGTCGCCTGGGAAGAAGTTTAAGGTTGGAGGATCATAGAAGACCACCATGATACTGTCTGCCCGGAAATCACACAACTGGTTGCCGAAGCGATTCACATAACTTGTTCTCAATTGGAAGTACATAGTGTCTGGTACACCAGGAGTTAGAATAAGCGCCGAGAAAGAAGTATCAATCACTAAACTAGGATTGGTATCTGTTTGAAGCAGCGCCCAGCTATTGCCATTCGCATTCCATTGGTACCATTGATAATCCCATGGAAGTAATCCTAATAAAGTATCAGTAGCAGATACTAGAGCGCTATCATAAAGACATAGGTTTAAACCCGTAAGGCCATTACTTGCCCCTGGGAACTCAACCTCCACTACTTGAGTTTCTGGAACTGTATCTACGAAACTTCTATATACTCTCGAAGTGTCGCCACAAATACCATCATCGATTGCCACAAACCAGCGACCCGATTCCTTGATTACTAAATTCTGGTTGGTTTCGCCCACTAATGGGTATTTCACTCTTAGTCCAGAAACGGGATCGATAGAGTCACTTAACCACTGATAACTATAGCTATAGCCAAGGTTAGTTAAAGAATTTGGTGTCATAGGTGCCTGAAGAATAGCTGAATCTGTTTCACAGAAGTTTACTGAATCTTGACCTAGTATAAAGGCATTCGGAGAGTTAACAACTTGAAGGTCGTATTCAGGGAACCAACGAACAGCTACACTATCCGAGAAGAACACACAAGTTTCAATTCCTGTAAAAGTGGTGCGCCGAGCAATTCGAACCCGGAAATAACGTAATTCAGGTTTCGGGTTCTGGAAGTAAGGTTGTCCAGGATCCGATAGACTGGTGTCTACTACTAAGTTTGGTAAGGTATCGAAGCCCAAGCTTCCTAATGGTTGACCTGACACTGATTTCCATGGGTCGGCTCCAGCAGGTGCAGTAGGATCATACCACTGCCAGCGGTAGAACACATCTTGTGGCCAACTCTGAGTTGGAATCGTAGTCAGTAATACTGAATCCTTCATGCATATTTCATTGAATACAGTAGGACCTGCCAAACCAGGGAAAGGAACTCCCGCTATAACAGCATTGGGAACTGAATCAATATTCACATAGAACTTATTCCCTTCAGCCGTTGTATCGGTGCAGTAACCATCGTTCACCGCTAAACGATAATGGTTCCAACCGCGAACCGACGAGTTCTGGTTAATTTGTAAAATTCTTTGGGTAGCAGTGGCGGTAGTTAGGGCATACCAATCACGCTGACCGGTTACATTATTGAATGAATCTGTTAGCCACTGGTACGTAAAGGTTAAATTAGGTGGGGCAACCGGACCGCTTAGAAGTGCGATATCTGATTCACACAATTCTATAGAGTCTCTTGGCGAATTATTGCCTGGCGAGGGATTATCCACCCGGTAGGCATTCGCATTGGCCGCGTTAGCCGCATCGAAGGTTATCGTAGTCGGTGTATTAATAGGAGTCACTAAAACGGTATCAGAGTAGATAGGACAGTTACCATTATTCGTTAATTCGGCATAATAGGCGCCTTGCCCATACCCTACCTTAAGCGAGTCCTTCGTTTCACCATTTAATTGAAAAGCACCGTTATACCATTGAATGGCAGTTGCATCACTATTCACACGGATATAGATCGAGTCCCCAAAACAAACCCCTAGATCAACAGCGGTTGAATAAGGGTTATCTACAGTGTCAATCTTTTGGCCAGCACGAATAGTAGCTACAGAATCGATGAATCCAACCGTAGGGATTCTATTTACCTGTCGGAAAGTGGTATCACTAAAGCCATCTACTGGCGTAATGGTACCATTGCTGTTCCTATTTATAATGCGCAGTCCGTATATCCCAATTGGTGCGTTACAGGGCATCACTAATGAAGCCCACTTCTTACCGCTACTAAAGGTGTCGGAAGGAAGCGTCACTGCTACAGGTGGGTCATTTTTTTCAAGTTTGGTCAGCTGCAAGAGAGTGGCAGTTGCCCAGTTTAGATTTGGACTTGTGGCCAATTGATATTCAAAGGTTGAATTTGAAGGGAAATTGGCATTGGGTTTAATTTCATACTCTACCACAATGGTGTCGCACTGACAGGTAGCGTCAGCAAAATTGACATTGGTGGTTCCATTAAGGATGTCAATTTTCCCTGCTGATACAACGTTTTGTGCCCAGAGTGAGGAAGAAAAACTTAAGCCTAAGAGTAAGGCAAAAGTCTTTAACAGGTTCTTCTTCATGATTGTAATTGTTTGCAAAATGTTGGCAATTTAGCTTAATCGCTTCTACAAATGTAGGTCAATTAGTAACAATTCCCTTTAAATTAGTAACCGGTTTATCCACGATTGACAAGGAATTGCAAGTAATACGATTAAAATGTTTGAAAGGTGGGGTATCTAAATGAAAGACTTAGGGCTTTTTACTATGCTTTTGAAGGCCTAAAGACCTTTTTTACAGGGAGCAAACATGCTCAAATTCATATCCTTGCGGCGTTAAGTGTAGCCGTACTTGGATTCATTTTGGGCTGTGAAAAGAGTGAATGGCTCATCTTAATCCTTACTATGGCCCTGGTCCTCGCTATGGAAGCGATGAACTCAGCTCTGGAGTACGCCGTAGACTTGGCGAGCCCCGAAAAACATCCCTTAGCTAAAAAAGCAAAGGATGTTGCTGCCGGGGCTGTGCTAATCTCCGCTATTTTTGCTTTAATCATTGGTCTAATTATCTTCATTCCAAAAATTGTAGATGTTCTCTGAAGTAATCGAAAACATAAAAACCACTTTAAGTCAGGAGCACACGGTGCAGGAGGCTTTATTTCGCGTTTGTAGTGCCATAGAAATTCAATTGGAAAAGTACAACTGGGTTGGCTTCTATTTTATGAACCACCAAAGTCGAAAGCTTCACTTGGGACCCTATGTCGGTGCCCCTACGGATCATACAGTTATTGACTTTGGAAAAGGAATCTGCGGACAAGTAGCCGAAAGCGGACAAAGTTTTTTAGTGGAAGATGTTAATGCTCAGTCCAATTATATTGCTTGCAGCATCGATGTTAAATCTGAGATTGTGGTTCCTATGTATCTAGGCGATCACTTGATTGGCCAAATAGACATCGACAGCAATACCCTAAATGCTTTTGATCATCGCGACGATTTATTCCTACAAGAAGTGAATAAACTCATTGCCGATCGATTTGGGGATACATTAAATGAATACGCACAAAGTTTAGGGTGAGCTAAACCCCTGTGCGAATTGCATCCACAGGATTTAGCTTGGAGGCACTCAAAGCGGGAACAAAACCAGAGACCAAGCCAATAATTATTGAAATACTTAAACCTTGAATGAGGTTCTTGAGGCTCAATTGAATTTGAAAGCTCATGTCTTCCATAAAATACGGTAAAGCCAATTGCCCGAGGTACACGAGGAAGATTCCCAATAGGCCGCCCATCGTGCAAAGCACTACCGATTCTATTAAGAATTGCAGCAGTATAAAAATCCGTTTGGCACCTAAACTCATTTGTATGCCAATCTGATTGGTCCGCTCCCGAACACTTACAAACATAATATTGGCAATCCCAAAACCGCCTACTAAAACACTAAAACCACCAATTACCAAGCCGGCTAAACCAACCACTCCAAAGAGTTTATCAAGATTATTGGAAACCATAGAAATTTCATTCATGGCAAAATTATTATCCGCCTTTGGCTTCAAGCGCCTGATGGAGCGAAGGGTTCCAATAACTTCATCTTTGAGCTCAGACATCTCTACTCCTTCTTTGGCCGATATCATTATGGTTGATCCATTTTGATTTTTAAGGCTCATCAGATTTCCAACATACTGAATTGGAACCAGAATACTACCATCTAAGTCATTACCAATTAAGCTTTTACCCTGCTTCGATATTACTCCGATCACTTTGAGTCTTCTTCCCAAAATACTAAAGGTGCGACCAATTGGACTAATATTTGGGAATAGTCCATTCGCGACATCGTGCCCTAAAATGGCAATAGGTGCACCTTTTCGAGATTCAAGCTCGGAAAAATAACGCCCTTCTTCAATATCAAAATTCCAGATGTAATTGTATTCATGGGAGACGCACATGGCCGTTACCCCCTCCACACTATTTAAGCCATATTTTAATGTTTGGCGAACCCCGAAAAGATAGGCGATATGCTCGGCATTATTCAATCGATCGGCCATCTCCTCCATCTCATAGTAATTAGGCTCTGGCCTCTGAAAATACTGCCACCATTTGTACTCTCCTCCTCCGCCACCCCATGGCCACTTTTGAATGTAAACAACATTGGACCCTAAGCCTTGAACGCTTGAACGAATAGCTCTTTCCAGCGAGTCCACCATTGTAAAAACGGCCACAATCGTTAAAATACCAATGGTAACACCCAGCAAAGATAATAAGGTACGCAGGCGATTCACACGTAATGCATGCAGCGCAAAATTGAGACTTTCTTTAAGGATTCTGAGGTATACCATAGGAGTGAATCAAATGTACGAGATTATTAAATTCAGGAGCAGAAAGCACCCAAAAAAACCCTAATTTTGCAGACCTAAATTTCACAGGATGTCCCAAAATTCGAATGCTCCTAGAGCCTTAATTTCAGTTTTTTACAAAGACCACTTGAATGAATTGGCTAATGCTTTGGTTGCCAAAGGTTATCAACTACTATCTACAGGGGGCACCCGAAAGTTTTTGGAAGACCATGGTCACCAGGTGGAGGCTGTGGAGGATCTTACCGGATACCCTTCTATTTTAGGGGGTCGCGTAAAAACACTTCATCCAAAGGTATTTGGTGGCATCCTAGGTCGTCGTTCTTTGGATTCAGACCAAACGGAAATGAAGGAGTATGGATTACCCAATATTGATGTTGTTGTGGTAGACCTTTATCCTTTCGAAGAAACGTTAGCTTCGGGAGCCGAGCATGCCGACATTATTGAAAAGATTGATATCGGCGGAATTTCTCTTATCCGAGCTGCGGCAAAAAATTACCAAGATTGTTGGATTATTCCGAGTAGGGATTTATACCAAGACGCTATTGAAGTTTTGGACGCTGACCAACAAAATCTGGAGACCCGAAAGCGCTATGCAGCCGAAGCCTTTAGAATTTCATCGCAATACGATACCCATATTCAGGCCTACCTAAGCGGCAACTATTCCAATTTGATTTTAGGTGAAGCAAATCCATTGCGCTACGGAGAAAACCCACATCAAGAAGGAACATTCTTTGGTAAAATGGAAGATGTTTTTGAGCAGCTACATGGAAAAGCTTTATCCTATAACAATCTTTTGGATGCGGATTCTGCGGTAAATTTATTAGATGAATTTGAAGAGTGTACGGTTGCGGTTTTAAAACACAACAATGCCTGTGGCATTGCGAGCCGTGAAACGGTTTTAGAGGCATGGAATGATGCCTTGGCAGGTGATCCAGTTTCTGCCTTTGGAGGTGTGCTAATTTCAAACCGTGAAGTAGATGCCGCCACTGCCGAGGAAATGCATAAGATCTTTTTTGAGATTGTGATTGCACCATCCTACAGTACTGAGGCTCTTGAAATTCTAAAGCAGAAGAAAAACCGAATTATTTTAATTCTCAAGGACTTTGAACGTCCTAAATTACAGTACCGCACCTTGCTTAATGGTATGCTTGCTCAAGAAAAGGACCATCATACAGATAGCAAGGAAGACCTTAAAAATGTAACCAAAGAGCTTGCTAATGATGCGGAAATTGAAGATTTACTATTTGCTTCTAAAATTTGTAAGCATACCAAGTCAAATACTATTATCTTAGCGAAGAACAAGCAATTAATCGCTGGAGGGACCGGTCAAACTTCAAGAGTAGATGCTCTGCGCCAAGCAATTGTCAAAGCAAAAGCCTTTAAGTTCGACCTGCAGGGGGCTGTAATGGCTTCCGACGCATTCTTCCCATTCCCCGACTGCGTTGAAATTGCTAACGAGGAAGGAATTAAATCTGTGATCCAACCTGGTGGCTCAATAAAAGATCAATTATCGATTGACTATTGCGATGAGCATCAGATGAAAATGGTATTCACAGGAGTACGACATTTTAAACATTAAGAAAAATTGGGACTTTTTGATTTTTTAAGGGAGGACATAGCTATTGACCTCGGAACGGCTAACACACTTATCATTCATAATGACAAAGTAGTGGTAGACGCGCCTTCAATAGTGGCTAAGGACCGTGCCAGTGGTAAAATTATCGCAGTTGGGCAAACGGCGCGCCAAATGCATGGTAAAACCCACGAGAACATCAAAACCATTCGCCCCTTGAAAGATGGGGTGATTGCTGATTTTGAGGCTTCAGAAGCAATGATTCGGGAAATGATCAAAAGCATTCCTGCCCTTCAAAAAAGATTAATCCCCCCTGCCCTTCGTATGGTAATCTGTATCCCTTCTGGCATCACCGAAGTGGAAAAAAGAGCGGTTAAAGATTCGGCTCAACATGCTGGAGCACGGGAAGTCTACTTAATCCATGAACCAATGGCTGCGGCTATTGGAACAGGAGTTGATGTTCAAGAGCCGAAGGGTAACATGATCATCGATATAGGCGGAGGTACAACAGAAATTGCAGTGTTAGCCCTAGGTGGAATTGTGGCGGATAAAAGCATTAAAGTGGCGGGCGACGTTTTCACCAATGATATTGCCTATTACATGCGCACACAACACAATCTATTCGTTGGAGAGCGCACGGCAGAGGAAATTAAAATCCAAATAGGTTCGGCTTTGGATGATTTAGAAAATCCTCCAGAAGAAATGCCAGTTCAAGGCAGGGATTTACTTACAGGAAAGCCCAAACAGTTGATTATCACCTATAAGGAAATCGCTAAGGCGCTAGACAAATCGATTATCCGAATTGAGGACGCTATTATGGAAGCGCTGTCGCTAACCCCTCCCGAATTAGCAGCCGATATCTATAATAGTGGCATTTACTTAGCGGGTGGTGGTTCTATGTTGCGAGGACTTGATAAACGGATTAGCATGAAGACCGATTTACCGGTTTATGTTGCAGAGGATCCACTGCGGGCGGTTGTGCGCGGAACGGGTATTGCACTTAAGAATATCGGTAAGTATAACTTCCTGATGAGCTAAATCTATTATGCGCTACTTCCTTTTACTGCTCAAGCGGAGCCGTATTCTGATCCTTTTTTTGGTTCTGGAAGTTTTTGCATTATCCTGGATAAGCTCAAGCAGATCCTATCCTCGTTCCCAAACACTTAGCAAGACGGCAGAGATAAGTGGTGCCTATAATACATGGGGAAAGGAATGGCGCAGCTTCATAAACTTGGGTATTCAAAATGAAAATCTCGCCCGTGAAAACGCACAGTTGCGAGCCTTAATTGACGCATCTATTCTCGCTCAAAACTATGGAGCCGATACCATCCGGGACAGTATTTTAGAACAACATTATACTTACATTCCTGCTAAAGTTGTAAACAGCAGTTACCTTAAGACCAATAACTATATTTTAATCGATAAGGGCAGCCGTAGCGGTTTAGAAGCCAATATGGGCGTTATTAACAGTAACGGATTGGTAGGTGTTATCACTTCAGTTAGCGCTAACTTCTCAAGAATCCTTCCCATCATACATCCGAACATAAGTGTAAGTGCAAGCTTACAAAATGACGGTTTTTTTGGTCCACTTCGATGGGATGGAAAGGATTATAGGTTTGCTCAATTATACGATATACCCCGCTATGCGGAGGTTAGTCCAGGAGACACCATTATTAGTGACGGACGCTCTAACCTTTTTCCACCTAATTTAATAGTCGGGACCGTTGTAAACGGAGAGTTGCAGGCGGATCAAAACTTTTATCAGTTGGAAGTCCGCTTGAGTACAGACTTCTCAAAGTTAGATCATGTTTACGTGGTTAAAAATCTCCTCAAATCGGAAATGGACTCCCTAATGCTTGAAGATCTATGAATACCCTAAAGAGCATAGTACTGTTCTTGGTGGTGGTCTTTCTTCAGGTCACTATCTTTAATAATTTCCTGTTTTTTGGCTACATGAACCCTTACATTTATGTGTACTGGTTACTGGCTAAAAACAATGAAGAACAAAGGTCACTCTTTCTTTTCCTTGCTTTTGCTTTAGGCGCCTCTATTGATATTTTTGAAGGTAGCGGTGGGATGCACGCTTTTGCCACAACCTTTATTGCCTTCTTACAACCCTACCTCTGGCGATTGATTCAAAATCAAACTGAAGAAAAAGAGGAGGCACCATGGTTGAATCAACTTAACTTGCAAAGGCGTTTAATTTTTCTATTTGTCACCATTTTCATTCACCACTTCATTTTGTTTACGGCCGAAAACTTTGGTTTAAACAATGTGGGTATCTTAGTACAGAGAAGTCTGTACAGCAGCATCTTCTCTTTTACCTTTGTAGGCATATATCAAATTTGGAAGGCGCGCCGCTAAATGCAACGAAAGCACTTATTCTTTTTCTTCTTTTTAAGCATAGCCCTGGTCTTGATGGGGAGGCTCTTTTACATACAAATCTTAAAGGATGAGTATAAATTATCGGCTTTAAACAATGTAATTCGAAAGGAAAAGGTATATCCAGGAAGGGGCTTAATCTACGATCGGAACGGAGTTTTACTGGTGGGCAATCAGAGTGCCTATGATTTAATGGTGATCCCTAGTCAGGTCCAAGAATTTGACACCAATGATTTTTGTAGGCTACTGGAGATAGATCGTGAAAATTTCGACAAAAATTTGCTGAAGGCGAAAAGGTACAGCTACCTAAAACCATCTTCTTTCCTCAAGCAGATTTCAAGAGAGAAGTTTGCTTTCATTCAAGAAAGGCTTCACCGCTTTCCTGGTTTTTACCCACAGAAAAGAATTTTAAGATCCTACAATTTCAATGCTGCTGCCAATGTCATAGGCTTTATTGGCGAAGCCTCGGTAAACTTTATAAAGAGTAACCCCGATTACAATCAAGGCGACTTGATTGGTAAAACAGGCATAGAAAAGAGTTATGAAAACAACCTTCGCGGTAAGGCAGGTGTGAACTATAAATTAGTTGATGTCCACAATCGAAGTAAGGGTTCCTATGAAGATGGCCTCTACGATACGCTTCCTGTTCCTGGAGCAGACTTATATAGCACCATAGACATTTACCTTCAGGCCTATGGCGAGCTGCTTATGCAAGGAAAGAGAGGCTCAGTGGTGGCCATAGAACCTGAAAGTGGAGAAATTCTAGCTCTTATCACTAGCCCCAATTACGATCCGAGCTTAATGATTGGTCGAGATCGCACTCGAAACTATGGACGCTTATACTTAGATAGCCTTAACAAACCGCTATTTGATCGCGGATTATTAGCGGAATATCCGCCTGGGTCCCCCTTTAAAGTTATAAATGCCTTAATCGGCTTGCAAGAAGGCACCCTGAGTCCTCAAACTACTTATACCTGCAATCATGGTTTTCACTGGGGTAGCCTTCACGTCGCTTGCCATTGTGAAACCTATTCTCCAATTGCATTGCGCAAGGCGATTAGCAAAAGTTGCAACAACTATTTCTGTCGCGTCTTTAAAGGTGTAATCGAAAAATACCCCACGGCTCAAGAAGGAATGAATGTTTGGAGTAATCATGTAAAGAGCTTTAACATTGGGCGCTTTCTAAACAATGATTTACCAACTGGGCGAAAGGGCCTAGTTCCTGATGCCGATTACTACGATCGGGCCTTTGGATATACGGGTTGGAAAGCGGTAAGTACCATTTCCTTGGGGATTGGCCAGGGAGAATTATTACTCACCCCAATTCAAATGGCCAATATGACTGCAGCAATTGCCAACAAAGGGTTTTATTACACCCCGCATATTGTAAAAAGGATTGGCGATCAAGCTATCCGCGATAGTAATTTCACCCAAGCAAAGTATACGAGCATTGATAGTGCACATTTCTCAACTGTCATCGAAGGAATGTTTGATGTATTTGAAACGGGCACCGCGAGAGGATCACGTATGGAAAGCATAGAAATGTGCGGAAAAACGGGAACAGCAGAAAATCCTCATGGCCAAGATCATTCTATTTTTGTGGCTTTTGCCCCTAAAGAAAATCCAAAAATTGCTTTATCTATAATTGTGGAGAATGGCTATTGGGGTAGTCGATGGGCCGCCCCTATCGCCAGTCTAATGATTGAAAAGTATTTAACGGATACGATTTCGCGACCTAATATGGAGGCACGAATGTTAAAGGGCGACTTGAGTGATGAGTACAAGTCGCAATTGGAAAAAATATATGGACCAGAGGTCTTAGAACAAATAGCGACTTCAGATGAGGCAGAATGAGCGCTTATTTTTTAACCTCGATTGGCTAACAATCTTGCTATTTTTTCTTCTTGCCTTTTTAGGCTGGGCTAATATTTATGCGGCAGTTTACGATGAAAATCACGCCAATATATTTGACCTTAGTCAGCGCTACGGAAAGCAACTGCTTTGGATTGGCACTTCGATTCTTATCATTATTTTCCTATTTGTTTTGGATGGTAATTTATTCCAGACCCTTGCCTATCCCATTTACATTTTAAGCATGCTAAGTCTGATTGGCGTACTCCTGTTCGGCAAAGAAATCGCCGGAGCTAAATCTTGGTTTGTTTTGGGAGGGTTCAGCTTACAGCCCTCCGAGTTCGCCAAATTCGCAACAGTTTTAGCTTTAGCTGCTTTTCTAGATAAACAGGATAGGGATTTATCGAGATGGAGAGATAAGATTACTGCCTTTATCATCATTGGCTTACCTGCCATTTTGATAATACCACAACCCGACCCTGGCTCCGCACTAGTTTACTTTAGCTTAATTCTTGTATTGTACCGTGAAGGTTTATCCAGTTCCTATATCTTCTTAGGTATCAGTGCTGCGGTTCTTTTTGTTCTCAGTCTTCTCTTACCAGCACTATACCTACAGATTGGATTAGCTTCTATCGCTCTTATCATCATTTTCCTTGGTCGGCATATAAAAGGCTTTTGGATTCGGGTTGTAGCCGTTTTGGCGCTTGCCTTAGTGGTGGTTAACTCAGTGGATTATGCCTTCAATAATATCCTAGAAGACCGACACCGAAATCGAATAAACATACTTTTAGGAAAGGCGCATGACCCTAAAGGCATAGGATATAACACCACTCAATCTATGATTGCCATCGGTTCAGGTGGTTTTACAGGTAAAGGTTATCTAAACGGCACTCAAACGAAGTTTGACTTCGTTCCTGAACAGAGTACCGATTTTATTTTCTGTACCGTGGGTGAAGAATGGGGCTTTATAGGAAGTAGTTTCCTAATCATTCTATTTATGGTATTATTCTTCCGATTGGTGCAACTTGCAGAACGACAAAAGAATAGATTCGCAAGATCCTATGCTTACGGAGTGGTCAGTATCTTATTTTTTCATTTTACCATTAATATAGCAATGACTATTGGACTTGCGCCAGTAATTGGTATCCCCTTGCCCTTTTTTAGCTACGGTGGTTCTTCACTTTGGGGATTTACATTTTTGCTATTTATTTTGGTAAAACTGGATAGCTTCCGCTGGCAAACCCTTTAAGGCTAGGCTTTCCGGGCCTTAACTTGAATAATTCGAGGTAAACTCATAACTACTCCTTCATCCATTCTTAGTTCCTTTAATTCTTGAAGAATATGTTCGTATTCTAAAAGTCCACAAATTCCCTCCTTCAATAAAGATTCTTTAATGGCCTCAAAGGTCAATTCTGCCATGTACTTTCCAGAACCCTGAGCGTGCGCAGGTTGAGTAACTTCTAAAGTAAGCTCTTTAAAACCAGCTTCCTCACATAAAAGCTTTAAAGCGGGACCAATGTTAGCATTGGCACCTCGAGACGCCAGCAATGACTGGTATAACTCTACATATCGATAAAATGCTTTCGAATAAGGAAAGCAGAAATGACCCGAAAAGTCGGTGTCTTCTAGTAAAAGCATCCCGTCTTTATTTAATGCCTCCGAAATTCGATTTAACACCTTCTTTGGCTCCCTAAGGTGAGATAATAAAAAGCGCGCATAAATGATTTGAAAAGGCCCAAAGGTGCAGGGCTTGTAGGCATCACCTTCTTTAAATTCGATTCGCTCCGAATCAAATGGGCCTAACTTTCTTGCCGCTTCAACTTTTGAAAGATCCCTATCTATGCCATAAACTTTGGCATTAGCACCGCCCAATTTGGATAAGAGTCTAGTAACAGAACCATTCCCACAGCCCAAATCCAAAGCTAATCCTTCAAAATTTGATACATGCTTTTCTAAAAACGACTCCGTACTACAAGCCAAGGTGGATGAAAGCGTTTTTAGACGATCTGAGCCCAACTTTCCTCCTTTTAATGAATATTCTTTCATACTAACAAATAAAAAAGGCCACTCACTATAACGGGCAGTTTGCAATTAAAACTTACTCGGAACAAGAGCAAGGGGAGTTTTAAGTGCACTAGTGAGTGGCCAATAGCTGAATAACCTAAAGGGGTTCTTCAATAAATGAATAATTAAAAAGACTGCTTCGAATAGGCAGCATCATACTTTCGAAGTTTTTCTTAGCAATTAGCCCGCTTAAAACTCGATAGTACAAAGGGCATTGATTCCTAATATTCAAATCATCTACAACCATAACCATAGGTACTGAAACACCCCTATCTTGAAGAGCGCAAAGCAGACTAAAGCCATGCCAGTCCCTTAAATGGTAATCGCAAATGATCATGGCACTAGAAGTCAATACACTCCATGAAGTAAGGTCTTCCATTCTACGCAAGTAGACTAATCGAAAACGTGAATTCACAAAGTAATTCGAAACTTTTTGTCTCAGATTACTATCCGCTGAAATCAAGACGATGACTTTTTGATCATTCATAAAACAAATTTAGAACGGCAATTCCTGCATTACCTAAAAATAGGCGGGACAAGTTGTGGACAAGGCCTAAATTTCTACCTCATCTAAAGTTCCAAAGGTCCTGCGATACCATTCAACCCTTTGACAAGGAAACCTAAGATTAGCTTTAGGTTTTGAGATCTGCTTAAATTTTCTAATGCTTGAAAGCTTGCTGTTTGTGATAAGAAATTGACTTCGGAAACTATTCTGCTCGATTTGCAGGATATTTGATCCCACCCGATAAAATTCATTTAATCTTTGATTTGGCCCGATCTCATGACCTAATAGAAGATCCACTGGATTATCGGCCACTTCCTTGTCTGGGTCTCCAGCAATCTGCAAAAGGATTAATTGTACCCTAAAACTGGCTACTAAAAAACTAATCTTACATTTCAACTTACCAACCTTGGTTCGATATTGCAATTCATAGCATCGTTGGGTTCGGTAAGAACTGGAATCCATAAAACTAGGTTTACCCAAGGATGAAAAAAGCTGATCCACGGTACTACCTATTTTAATTCCAAAAGGGGCAAAACTCAGATTTTGAAGATCTCTCGCTTCAGCATTATCCCATTTTTCAATGAGTTTGGGTATTTCATCTTTAAAATGAAAATCTGGCATCAAATCTTGATAGTAAATGTTGCGCAGTAGAAAACGCTTTCTAAACGCGCAATATTTAAAGGCTAAGACCAGGAATTCTAACCTGGCCTTCAAAAGAAATGGCCTCTTCAACACTAACCTATACTTTTTATGGCATTTACTAAACTAGCTCTTGAGAAAGGCTTAAAGAGCAAAGATTCAACCCAATTTAAAATATCTGGATGCTGATTTGGAATCTGACGATTCGCGCTAATCATAATTACCTTGGTCTCCGGCGAGTACCGCTTTGACATTCTTACTAAGTCATATCCATTTAAACCAGGCATATTGTAATCTGTAATGATCGCATCCCAGTGGCCGTTTTCTAAATCATTAACCAAATCTTGAGGGTCACTATAACAGACAACCTCCCAATCTGACTTTGGAATCATAAATTTGACAATTGCTCTTACAATCACGCAATCGTCTATAACTGCCATTCTTCTCATAACCGTGATATTAACGAGGCAAAAATACCACTGTTAAAGTCCTCTAATCGAATTTTAGGCGGGACAAAGTGAGGACATACCCCAAAAAATATTACGAAAACTTACTGATAAACAGTCGTAAGTCTTCTTCAACAGTCAAATTCAACTTTTGCTTTAAGCGGCTCATACTCTTCCGAACGGAGTTTGTAGCAACATGGGTTAAACTAGCAATTTCTTTGCTTGCTAAACCAATTTTCAAATAAGCACAAAGGCGTCTATCGTTGATGCTGAGTTGCGGGAATTCGATCTCCAGATTTTGGAAAAAATTGGGATGAACCTCTTCGAAATGCTTAAAGAAACTTAAGCTTCTGTCTTGTTCGGAATTCAAATAGGACTTTAAATTATTACGCATATGGAGAATAGCGCGCCTCTCTTCTCCAACACTTTTGGAAATGAGTTCATTTAAATCGTTTATTAAACCTTCTACCAGTTCAAGATGCCTACTATCATTTAAAGCTGCAGTAGTAAGCTCTCGATCTTTACGCGCTAAATCTTCTGCCATCAATTCTCTTTCTCTTTCCAGCAATCGAAGTATCTCTTCGTGTTGTCTTTTTATTCGAAGATTGGCTCTAATCCTAGCATTGAATTCGATGGGGTGTAATGGTTTGCGCATATAATCAACCGCCCCAGATTCCAAAGCTTGCTTCAGGTCTTGGGGCTCCATCATTACTCCGGTTGAAATGATAATCGGAATATTCTTGGTTTCCTCTCGCTCCTGAAGAATTCGAACTGCCTCAATTCCATTTAAAATGGGCATTTCCCAATCCATTATGATTAGGTCAGGTCTTTCAATTATCGCCAAACTAATTGCTTGTTTTCCATTAGGCGCGTATAAAATCTCTTCAGGCTCGTCGTTAAGATACTCTACTACCAATTCTAGAATCCCAGGGTCATCATCCACGATTAAAATTTTAAAATCCATCTCCTAAAACTTTATTGATTAGTTCCCGATAGTGCTCCTCGTTAGCCGAATAAACGGTTGCTTTCAACTTAGCGATCCATTGAGGATCTGCTCCCTGGTCTTCTAAAAGATGTAAAACTTTCAAAATCTTTCCCGCCTGATGTATCTTAAAAACCTGTAACTCCTTAATCAAAGCCTGATACGTTTCCTTATCCGAAATCTCTGTCTTGCTAGTTTCCTGTTTCTTAGGATGAATTTGCTGCAGTTCCTTATCCAATACCATTGGGAATTCAATAAAAATCTTAGTCCCCACTCCTTCTTTGGATTCCGCCCAAATTCTGCCTCGATGAGCATGAACTGCTAGCTTGCAAAAGTCCAATCCGATTCCAGTTGAAGTCGATTTAGAGATGTACACATCCTTTCTGAAATCCATAGGTTTAAACATATGCTCCAACTGCTCTTTACTTAATCCTAGACCCTCATCGGAAATTGAAACCAACAGCTTGTTACCCGTTTCGGTATCGATCTGTTCTGCTTTAACTCTTACCTTAGAATTGACTTGTGAATACTTAACTGCATTAGACAATAAGTTGGTTAATACCCGTACTACGATGCCTTCATCAAGGGGTGCCCGAAGGTCCGAAGGAATATCCATCTCACAAGTAACTCCCTTATCTTCAGCAATGTAATAAACGGAAGCCTTTGCTTCCTCGATCAGCTTGGAAATGGAATGCATATGTAATTGCAAAGCAATATTAGCTTTCTCAAATTTGTAGATATCCAGTAAGTCCATTAAGAAGTTTAACATTTGCTGACCCGCTTTCCGAATAAGTTGCTGTTTGCGATCGGTCATTACTCCCTCGGCTAGACCAATTATTGTGCTTAGGGGACCTTTCATATCATGCACCGCCATAGCCGCTAGTCGCTCTCTAAACTCGGATAGTTCTTTAATCTTATCGTTACTAATGGCCAATTGCTCGCTCTTGTGCTGTAAATTTTCCTTTTGTTGATTGATAATATCGTTGAGCTTTCTAAAGTGAAATGCAGTTTTTTTCCTTCGATTTGCTGACACGGCGAGAACAACAATGGTGATAATAAAAAAAGCGGAGGCAATCGACCAGATTACCCTCAGGTCCTCAAATGCCGACAAATCGGCTTCTAAAGATTGACGCATTTCACTTTGTTGCTGGAGTAATTGATGCTTTTCTTCTTCAAAATTGCGACGTAATTCCGCTCGCGCCACTTCGCGATTATATTTGGCCTTATGAAAGGCTTCTATCTCCGAACTGTATATTCTCGAATATTTAAGAGCCTCCGAATAATTTCCCAATGATTCTTCCAGCCTACTCTTCTCCTTTCCTAAAGCGAGATAAGTACTCATATGCTTATTCCGGAACCGTTCGGCTCGGTTTAAGCTTAGGCGGGCTTGCGTATAGTTACCCATAAGACGCGCTAACCGACCTTCGATAATAGCGTGGTTATAAACATGAAAACTATCCTGACAGGATTTTATAAAAGAGGAAGCTTTATTTAAATAATGCTGGGCCTCCTTCATCTTTTTCTTGCGAATATTTAAATCCGAAAGGCCAACAAAGGCCGCTGCTACCTGGCAGCTTTTGCCTTTAGTGCTATCCAATACTGCCTTCGAATAGAAACGTTCAGCCAGCATTAAAGAATCCATTTTTAAATAATATTCACCGATGTTAACCAATAATTGCTGCCTTCCTAAATCGCTAGAGTCTAAATTTTCATAGGCCAATTTTGCATAATACAGAGCTTCTTCGTCGCTTTCGTATCGTTGATAAATCATTGACATATTATTGGCTATATAGGCAATCCTATTTTTGTTATTCAATGCCTTGGCTAGCAGTAAACCTTTGTGAAAAGATTCAATCGCATCCACTGGCCTATCTGCCAAAGAATAAATGCCACCGAGATTATTTAACCTAACCAGAATTTTAAACGTGTCCCTTAATTCGGCATCTATTTGATAGGCCTTTTCAAGATAATACAGGGCAGAATCGAACTGTGTTCTTGAATACATTACCAAACCAAGACTCCCCAAATAGGAGGCTTGCCGTTCCAGTAAATTTGCCTTGATGGCACGTTTATAGCCTTTATTAAAAATAGCAAAGGCCGTATCCAACTGTCGTTTATAGTAATAATAAACACCGATTCGTTGAATCGCATATAGATAGTGATACTCCTTATCAAGCTCTATTGCTAATGACTCTGCCCGCTTAGCATAGTCGTAGGCACTGTCCATGTTAACATAGACAAAAGCCTCCGCGATTTCATTAAACAGCTTTAACTTGATCTCATCCTGTTCCTGTTGAGTAGCAATAGAGTCTCTTAGAGTCTCGATTAATTGCGTTTGAGAGTAACATAATTGCCCAATAAAAAGAAGACTAAATATGTAAACCCCTTGCATATAGTTCCTCATGTTGCAAAAATATACTTAGCAAACCTGAATATTTACATCAAGGGTGGGACAAAGTATGGACAAGCCTTAAAAAAATGGAATGACTCACCTCTAATCCAAAAATTATTTCATAAAAAAAGTCCCCGAAGGGACTTTTGTCAGTTTTGGATCATTTCAAAGCTAAGACCGCTTTTCAATTCAGCGCAGTGGTAAGACCGCGAAAAGTTTAAAATATTCTGAATGGTTTGCGGATTGGGTTTAACATTAATTTGATACTCATTTTCTAGAATAGTAGTTTTATCCATGCACCTTAATTTAGTTAGATAGCTTACTAACGCAGGTGCACAAAAAATTATTTTATGAAGTAGTTAAGGAAACATGATTTTTCTCCATCAACTTCCTCAAGTTTATCAATGCATAGCGCATTCTACCTAAAGCTGTATTTATGGAAACGCCTGTCTGGTCGGCGATTTCCTTAAAGCTCAGGCCACTAAAGTGCCTTAACTTCAAGACTTCCAATTGTTCTTCTGGTAATTCTAGAATCAAACGGTGTAAATCCTTTTCGATTTGCTCACGGATCATCTCCGACTCAGCATCGGGGCTTCCATCTTTAATAATTTTGAAGATATCGTATTCGTCATTAGGCGCCACCGTAGGCATACGCTTTTGTTTACGAAAATGATCAATCACTAAATTGTGAGCGATTCGAAGTGACCAATTGAGAAATTTACCTTCTTCATTGTAATTCCCTTTGCGCAGAGTTTTAATAATCTTCACGAAAGTGTCCTGAAAAACATCATTCGCTAAATCACGATCTTGAATTTTACTCAATATATAAGAGAAAATCCGCTGTTCGTGCTTGGAAATTAAGAAAGCTAATCCTTGCTCTTCACCTTCCAAATACAGCTTAATCAGCTGTCCGTCAGTCATTGCTTTGTAGTCCATAGTTAACCTTGATTGGGTTAGTAATTCAATCCAAAAATTCAATCAAGTAACTATGCTTCTATAGGCAAAGAGTCTTTAAATGTGAGTTAGTAAATGCGCTTTTTAACAGATGCGCTTAAACAAATATATAATTTTCTTTGTCAATCCTGCAAACGGAAGCAAATTGATACTTTTGACGGCGTATTTCCTCCCCCTATTAAATGAGTTCAAAGAAGGCAAGTAATAAAGATTGGATTGAGATCCAAGGTGCACGTGTTCACAACCTAAAGAACATTGATTTAAAAATCCCACATCAGCAATTAACGGTTATTACCGGATTGTCTGGTTCGGGTAAATCTTCTTTAGCCTTTGACACCCTTTATGCGGAAGGACAAAGGCGCTACGTTGAAAGCCTGTCTTCCTATGCACGTCAATTTTTAGGTAGACTCGACAAACCTGAAGTAGATAGCATTAAAGGAATTTCACCGGCGGTGGCCATTGAGCAAAAAGTGATTTCAAGAAACCCGCGTTCTACGGTAGGAACAAGCACCGAAATTTATGACTACTTAAAGGTTTTATACGCTCGAATCGGAAAGACCTTCTCCCCTATTTCAGGAAAGGAAGTTAAAAAGCATCAAATTGAAGATGCCCTAGACTATGTGAAGAGTCTCGACCCCAATACCCGAATACTTTTAAAGAGTCCATTCTTATTACACGATAGAAAGCTTAAAGATCAACTAGCCATATTAGAGCAGCAAGGATTCTCTAGACTTAGCTTTAAAGGTGAAACGGTGATGATTTCCGAGCTTGACCTCTCTAAGGTAAAAGATGCTGAGCAAGAGCTCGAAATTGTAGTAGATCGCCTTACGGCTGATATGGAGGGAGATGATCAAATCAACCGTTGGACCGATTCGCTTCAAACCGCATTTTTTGAGGGAAGAGGAATATGTATTATTGAGATTCATCCGAGCGGAGACCAAACTCAATTCAGTAACAAATTTGAAGCAGATGGACTAGATTTTGAAGAACCCAGTCCTCATTTATTCAGCTTTAATAATCCTTATGGGGCTTGCCCAAAATGCGAGGGCTTTGGCAACATAATGGGCGTTGATGAGGATCTTGTTATCCCAGATAATAGTCTTTCGGTTTATGAAGATGCCATCTATCCTTGGCGAGGAGAAAAGATGCAGGAATGGAAGGATCAACTTTTAAGAGGGGCGGAAAAGGCTAACTTTCCAATCCATCGCCCCATTTTTGAATTAACATCAAAAGAATACGAGCTTCTTTGGGATGGATGCGCCCATTTTAAAGGATTGCACCAATTTTTCAATTACCTCGAATCAAAGTCTTATAAAATCCAATTCCGGGTAATGCTATCTCGTTATCGGGGTAAAACACGATGCACTACCTGCAAAGGCAGCCGCCTTCGAAAAGAAGCGAGCTACGTAAAGGTTGACGGCACAGCAATAACCGATTTAGTAAACTGGCCGATTGATAAGCTTCGTGATCATTTCAATGCACTAAACCTTTCGGAGGAAGATCATAAAATCGCCAAAAGGCTTCTAATTGAAATTCGCAGTCGTCTAGACTACCTCTGCGAGGTAGGACTCCCCTATCTAACTTTAAACCGGGTATCCAACAGTTTATCCGGTGGTGAATCGCAAAGGATAAACCTTGCTACTAGTTTGGGAAGTGCGCTCGTGGGTTCCACCTATATCTTAGACGAGCCTAGTATCGGCCTTCACCCAAGAGACACCGAAAGGCTTATCAAGGTGGTCAAAAATCTACGGGATCTCGGAAATACGGTAGTTGTGGTTGAGCATGATGAGGAAGTAATGGAAGCTGCGGATTATTTAGTAGATATTGGCCCAGAAGCGGGAATTCATGGCGGTGAGGTCATTTACGCAGGGAGCGCTTTAGGCGTTAAAAATGTTGCCGATTCCTACACGGCTAAATATTTAAATGGGGAGGAAAAAATTGAAGTACCCCAAAAGAAGACTCCGCGAAAGTTCATTTCCATTAAAGGGGCTCGAGAAAACAACTTGAAGAATATCGATGTCGATATTCCGCTGCATTGCTTTAGCGTTGTTACTGGGGTAAGCGGTTCAGGGAAATCAAGTTTGATTCGAAAAATTCTTTATCCGGCCCTAAAAAAGCGCCTCGGTGCCTATGCCGATAAAACAGGGAAATTCGCTGGCTTAGAAGGATCCATTGATAGTTTAAGCGATGTTGAATTCGTAGATCAAAACCCGATTGGTAAAAGTTCGCGAAGCAACCCAGTAACCTACTTAAAAGCCTACGATGATATTCGAGCACTTTATGCTTCGCAAAGTCTAGCCAAAACGCGAAAATACAAGCCCGGGTTTTTCTCCTTTAATATAGACGGTGGTCGATGTGAGAAATGCCAGGGAGAAGGGGAAATCACAATTGAAATGCAGTTCATGGCGGATGTCCATTTACGTTGTGATGAATGCGAGGGTAAACGTTTTAAAAAAGAAATTCTAGATGTCAAGTTTGAAGGTAAATCCATCTTTGACGTTTTAGAAATGACGGTTGATGAAGCAATCTCCTTTTTCAAGGAAAAAGATCAATTGAAGATTGCATACAAGATTCAACCTTTACAAGATGTGGGGCTTGGCTATATTAGCTTAGGGCAGAGCTCTTCTACCCTCTCGGGCGGTGAGGCTCAGCGGGTAAAACTAGCCACCTTCCTCGGTAAAGGAAGCGCTCAAAACCCGGTCTTATTCATTTTTGATGAACCGACAACCGGTTTACACTTCCATGATATAAACAAACTCCTTAAAAGTTTTTATGCCCTTATTAAAAATGGGCATTCGGTCTTAGTAATCGAACATCATCCAGATGTGATGAAATGTGCAGATTGGCTGATTGACTTAGGTCCAGAAGGAGGGAATAATGGAGGTAACCTCATCTTCCAAGGAAAACCTGAGGATTTGGTGCAAAACCAAGAATCGCATACCGCAAAATACTTGTCTGAAAAACTTAAATAGCTTTTAGGGGTTTAATGCTTATGGCAAACCCAGAAAAAAGATTTCGCTTAAGACAAGACGACCAGATAGTGGGCTATATGCGTAAGGTTAGTTCTTCCATGGTTCTGTATTCCAAAGATGGTTTTTGGTGGCGGGGCTATAAGCCGGAATACAATCTTGTGGACGAGTTTACGGGCTTAAAAGACCGGAACAACCGACATATTTTCGAGTGGGATATCCTCTACTTTAAAATTGACCCCGATGGAGAGTATAGCAAAGGGGTGGTGCTTTGGGAAGGACGCCAAGAAACTTTCGGGATCAAAGCCATTGAGGAAGGTAGCTTCATCCCTTTATTTGTAGAAGGAATCAGCATGTTTAACTCGTACCAACTGGAGGTATTTTCGCACTTGTGGCTAAACCCAGAACTAAAAGAATACTTGGGCGTAAAAGACTAATTAAGTCCTTTACTCGGAAGTTCTTTTTTCATAGGTTGATAAAGATGAGTTTCAAAAGCCAGGGTATCCAATCCTAATCGAACCTTTAACCACTCCGAAATCTTTAGACATTCTGCATTTAAGCCATTTGTGTCCGGAGTGGCCCATTTCAATTTAGCAATCATCAGGGTATCCATTGCCCCTTGATGGTATTCTACCATGCGAGCCATGGACAAAGAATAAAGACGAGGGTGCATCACTTTTAACTCATTGCTGAGCTGCTCTATTGGTAAATGTAAAGCCCGCTCTTTTGACAGCGCCGACTGTAAATTTGAAATCGTCAGATTTTTATCTTGAAGCTCTAATTGGCTTTTGGAAAAGACGTCCACCAACTTATTCACCTCACTAGAGTTCATTTGCTCTAAATTCTGTGGCTGAATCACCTTAATCTCTGCTTCATTTAAACTGTAAAGACCAAGTTTGCTTCGCCAGGAATCAATCACGCTATTAGGAATGGGCTCGCCAAAAAAGACCAAATTAATTTCAACGGGTTTGCCTTCGGCCCGTCTAATTTCCTTCTTAACCAGTTCTGCTCCCTCGAAATAAACATTTTCTTGAATAAAAGAATCTACTCTTCTATTAAAATAGGACTCGGTTACCACATTATAAAAGGTGTAAGCACTTGGCACCATAATTATGAAGAGTACCATCACCACGTAACTTCGAGCCCTTTTCGCCCGCTTTGGATCTACAAAATCCTTAACTGGGAAATTCAGAAAACGAACTATTACAAAAGTGGCGAGACTGATGAAAATAGAATTAATGATGAAGAGATAAAATGCTCCAAAAAAGAAAGACCATTCTCCATTTGCAATTCCATAGCCGGCTGTACAGAGTGGAGGCATTAATGCGGTTGCAATAGCAACACCAGGCACAACGTTGGATTTTATCTTTCGGTTAGCTGCCAATATTCCAGCTAAACCACCTATAAAGGCCACAAACACATCTAGAAGTGTGGGGCGTACCCGGGCTAACAGTTCAGATTGAGCGTCTTCGAGAGGAGTGAGAGTGAAATATAGAGTACTGGTAATAATACTCACCGTAAACATAATCGCAAAATTTCGAAGCGACCTTTTCATGGTGGCCCAATCGTTAATCCCCAAGCTCAAACCCACCCCTAAAATAGGTCCCATTAAAGGAGAAATAAGCATGGCGCCTATAACTACAGCTCCCGAATTCACATTTAATCCTATGGAAGCAATTAGAATACTAAATATTAAAATCCAAACATTATAACCTTGAAAGTCGATATCATTTTTGATCGACTCTATGGTTTCGTGGGGCTGTGCATTTCCTTGAATTCTTAAGGTTTTAGTGAGGAATATCCTCATAGACCTTAACGAAATGGCTAAATAATTTTCATGGTTAGAAGGCTCTTCATCTGCCTGAATATTCTGGGCGGAGCCTGCTCTTGGCTTATCACTTTCCATAGTGCAATATATCCAATAAACGATTTATGACTGCGATGATCTCTCAGAGAGAAAACTCATGAGAGCCTCACTATTTGCTTTAGAGTTACCAATAAAAATATGTTGGTCCAACAAAACAACAGGCCGTGCTAAATAACTGTAATGCTCAAGAAGTAGTGCCTTAAAATCATCCTCTTTCAAGTCTTTGGACTTAAGGCCCTTTTCACGGAGGAGTCTTGCTCTTTTATTAAATAAAAGCTCATAGGATCCAGATTGCTGATACAGACTTTCAAGCTCAGATTCGTTCAAGGGATGGCGCTTCAAGTCTATCTTCTCAATAGTATCATCCAACTGCCACTCCTTCATTAATCTTTTGCAGGTATCACAGGTACTTAAGTAGTAGATTTTATTCATTGCTTTTCTTTATCCAGTCTTCTTCTATCTTCCTTTTCAAAGGGCCTGCCGAATCGCCAAGGCGTTGCATCACCCAATCCAGCTCGAGATCTAGTTTCTCAGCCTCATTTAAGTGCCAATCAAAAGTAGAATTACGAAGGCTGGAACTTAGTTGCTGCATAATTAATGCCGCTGCCACGGAAACATTAAAACTCTGGGTGAAACCGTATTGTGGAATTCTTACTTTATACTTCGCCGCAGCTTTAGCTTGATCGGAAACCCCATCCCATTCCGAACCCATTAAAACTGCTAAAGGAACCCCTTCGTAATGAAGATCTTGGAGGTCGATATCTCCCTCTGGATCGGCAACCACCAATTGATAATTATGCCTTTGAAGTCTTTCTAAACACAAAACGAGGTTATTCGCACCTTTCTCCTGGTAACGATGAAGTGTCACCCACTTTGTAGAACCTTTGGCAATTGCTTTGGCCAATCTAGCTTCATACTTCTGACTCACTAGATGCACATCTTGAATACCCAAAATATCGGCACTGCGAAGCAAGGCACCTATATTATGTTCTTGCCTAATGTCTTCTAAGACTAAAGATACTTTTCGGGTTCTATGGGATAGAACCGCTTCGATGCGCTCTACCCTTTGCGGGGTAAGATGCTCCTTTAAGGACTTTACAAGTTCTTTCTTTGGTATCAAATTAGAATAGTCCGCTAATATTTCCTTCCGAATCTATATCAATCCGCAAAGCAGCTGGGCTCTTAGGAAGCCCAGGCATGCGCATTATATTTCCTGAAAGTGGTACTACAAAACCAGCTCCTGCTGCTATTTCGATGCCGCGAACATTAAATTCAAAACCTTCAGGTCGGCCGAGAAGTTTCGGATTATCACTGAGCGAGCTTTGAGTTTTAGCAATGCAAATGGGTGCATGATTCATTCCAATGGCCGAAATGCGCTTCAAATCTCGCTCGGCAATTGCACTGTAAGACACTGATTTTGCTCCGTAAACTTCTTTGGCTATGGTTTCAATTTTCTCCTTAATGGACCTATCTAAACTGTACAAGAATCTGAAATCATTTTCCTCTTTCTCAATCAAGTCAATAAGCCCCTCGGCAAGAGCCACAGCGCCAGATCCACCATCTGCCCAAGCTGTTGAAGCTATAGCCCTTACATCTACTTCAGAACAAGCGTCAATAATGGCCTCTACTTCTGCATCACTATCCATAGAGAAGCGATTAACAGCTACAATTGCAGGTAAGCCAAACTTTTGGGCATTCTCCAAATGCTTCTTTAAGTTTTCCGCGCCTCGCTTTACGGCCGCAGCGTCTTCTGTCCCTAAATCAGCCAAAGCAACACCACCGTGGTACTTCAAAGCTCGCACGGTAGCAACAAGCACTACCGCTTCGGGTGCTAATTGAGCTGCCCTACACTTGAGGTCTAAAAATTTCTCCCCACCTAAATCAAAGCCAAAACCTGCCTCAGTTACGGCGTATTCTGCCAGTCGCAAGCCCATTTTGGTGGCAATAATAGTGTTTGTGCCTTGAGCAATATTCGCAAAGGGACCCCCGTGAAGCAATACAGGATTTCCTTCTAAAGTCTGAACCAAATTCGGCTTGATTGCATCCTTCAACAAGGTTGTCATCGCACCTTCTGCCCCTAAGTCTCTTGCATAGACCGGTTTTCCTTCAAAAGAAAATCCTACGAGGATGGAACCTAGGCGTTTTTTGAGGTCTCCTAAATCTATAGACATACATAGTATCGCCATTATTTCAGATGCTGCGGTGATGTCAAACCCCGACTCTCTGGGCATACCATGGGTCTTACCTCCTAATCCTACGTTTACAAAGCGTAAGGCCCGATCATTAAGATCGACTACCCTTTTCCAAAGAATAGTCCGAGGGTCCAACTTTGGATCCAGTTGGAAATGAATATGGTTATCTATTAAAGCTGATAATAGGTTGTGTGCTTTCTCAATAGCGGCAAAATCTCCGGTGAAGTGTAAGTTAATATCCTCCATAGGCACTACCTGGGAATGACCACCGCCTGTTGCGCCCCCTTTTACCCCGAAGACAGGACCCAAGGAAGGTTCTCTCAAAACGGCAATGGAATTCTTATTTAGCTTACAAAGGGCGTCGTGAAGACCTATAGAAACTGTTGTTTTCCCTTCCCCAGCCGGCGTAGGAGAAATGGCTGAAACCAAAATAAGTTTTCCCTGCTTTTTATCAGCCGCTGTTGTTAATGGAAGCTTAGCCTTATAATTGCCGTAGAGTTCAAGATCGTTTGGACTTAATCCAAGCTTTTTAGCAATATCAATGATAGGTTGAGGTTGGTATTGCTTTGCGATGTCAAGATCGGTCATTTAGAAATGAATATTTAGATACCTTTAAGGTCAATATTGTCTTAGCAAGTTAAGCCGTAATCCCTATAAATACTATACTCTGCCTATGTTTTTTCTTAACAACGCTTTAAATAGAATCGTCCTAAGTCTACTTTTTTTGAGTTTCTTTTTTGCTGGCCTAGCTCAAGAAAGTAGCAATTATAATCGATCCCAATTTATTGAAGATTTCAAACAAGCCACCCTGCTTGTTCGGCTGCAGGACAAGGCTTTAAGCTTAAAAGCACTTGAAGATAAAGGCAAAAGCAAAGAAGCGGAACGATTACGGCAAATTCAATATCAAGAAAATCGCGAGATTTTACTTTCTTTCAAAAACACCTTTGATTTTTGTCCGGTCCTCTTCTTCTACAGCTCTAATAGTGAGGCCATTCGAAAAGGAAATTATGAAGGAATTCTTTTTGACGCTGAACTTAAAGCAAGTGATTTAAAAACAGAAAATGTATTTATAGCCGAATTTGCAGAAACGGAAGAATTAGGCATCGATGGCTTGATTGTAAAAGACAAACAAATGCTGGCTCTACCAGAACAACTCCCCTATTTCGAGCGACGTTATGTGTTGCTCGGCATGATTGAGCGCTCCAAAGCGCGTATGATTGAAGCCTATAACCATAAGTTAAGCGAGTATTGGGAAATGGAAAGGAACTAAAGTTCCGCTTTGGGCTTGTACTCGTCTTGTGTTTTCCCAAAAGTCCAAGCTACCGCTTCCCATACATTAGTAATATCAGGGGGTACCGACAGAAAATAGATGCGACCTGTACTCGGGCAAGTAACCTCAGCAAATTGCAAATGCTCTTTAGCGAGTATATCAATGTTCGCGGAACGATAAAGACGCTGCATGTTTCCTTGTAGGTCGCGATCGCTATCTATTTGAACCAGGTCAAAAAATGAGGCAAATCTTGCACTTCCCAACTTTTCCTGAAAGCAACGCCTAACCTCAGCATTTCTGATCTTGGTAAGATCTGATTTTTGGATTAAATCGGGAGCCTCTATTAGCATGCGAGGAACCTCCACTCCTTTCCAATAAAATAACTGAAAGCGTTGATCCCATGCCAAACTTGGCAGGTTTTCATGATGCAATTCCAAAGAATCTGAATCAAAATTGACTTCGCGAGGTAGTGGACACCATAAAACCAAATTTTCAAAATTATAGCAATACATTAAACCAGCATCGATAATGTCAAAAAGCACTTTGGAGTGTTCAATGGTATCTAGTCGACCTTGATAATGGAGCAACCATTTTAAATCGAAGTAATGGGGGTGATAAGCAAAAAGCTCAACCTTTTCGCCTACTTCCGCAAGATTGCGTTCTAGCTTTCTCTGAACCGCCAGTTCAACCTTTGAAAAAACAGGCTTAAGCCGATTATGGAGAGCCATCAAACCCTCCTCTTTTGCAAATGCAATTTTTAAGGCTCTTGCTGCATTATCGCTTATATGGTGCCAAAGCAAAGTATTGGTTCGTGCTCCCGAAAAGTCCGATTTTAGGAATTCATCTAATTCATCAAAAGACGCATTGTTAATGCGCAAACTTTTAGGCTTCTTAAGCACTTGTTTTATAGCTAATTGAAGCTGCAAAGGCGTATCAAAACATATCACCTTAGGTTCTGGTAAGTTTAAATGCTTGTAGAAATACACTAAACCTTGCTCTACGCGCACCCTATTGGAATACCCAAAATTCGGGGATCGCTCTAAAAGGCCTTTGTATTCTAGGGATAAACTCATCAATCTTTTATTATCTCAATAATTTTTGCATAAGGGTTATACTCTCTTTGCCGTATAACGCGATATTTCCCAGGAGCAATATTCAGGTCACCATGCTCGCCGGTCCAATCTTTAGTTAAGAGATGCAGATGTTTTAAGGTTGCCTCCTTTTTAACTTCTAAATAATGACTGATAGTGTTTATGCCACTAAAATTTTCATTAGAGAAGATTTCTACTTCTCCCATAATAAAATGTCCGTGATACTTCCCCTCCCCTCTAACTAGAAGTCTTTCCTTCGTTTCATTGAGAGAAGTTTTGTTGAAAGAATCGACTCGTTCAATCAATACGTCTCCTTGCCTCCACATGTTTTTTTAAACTACTTTTTGCTTAAAAGGTTCGTTTCCCCATTTGTAAAAAAGTAAGGTTCCAGTAGCATAGGCTAAAAGGTCCCAAGGATCGGCATAATGCCGAGCATCGTAATAAGGAAAAACGAGCTCAAAAAGCACTCCGTACCAAAATACAAAAATGACCAATAGAAAAACCGAGTGTTGATAACTTGGATCAGCTGGAAATATAAACTGGAAGAAATAAAGAGCCAATCCCAAAACTATTATTGGAGCAAGAAGATCATCCAAATAAGCATGCACCCAAGGAATGCTATACCATATCTCAATAAGCTGATGCAGCGTAAAAAGAGAACTTGCTATCCAAAATAATGCGCTAAAGCGATTCATTAGTGAACAGTACTGCTTGCCATAGCAGCAATCATACTTATAATGCTAAAAAAAATGAGTTGAAGAAAACGCAGTACTCGTAAAAAGCCTTTTTTAATGAAAGGCGTATCTGGATCAATTTTTAAAAGTGGCATACCTCTTAACTCTATTTGCTCCCTTTCTTCAATCTCTTTTAAGTGCCTTTCATTCAGTCGATTGCCGCAATAATTGCATTCATCAAGCATCCCATTGGTCCAAAAACCACAATGTTCGCACTTTACCTCTTTCATTTTAAGCCTTTTTTAAGCTGAGATTTACAACAAAGAAAAGAAACTATGGTTAGCTAGGAGGCTCGTATATTTGAAAAATAAAGTTCTAAGCATGTCCAAACCCATAAAAGGTTTTTCCAAACTCAGCAAAGAAGCTAAAATTGAATGGCTTACTGATCAGTACTTCGACAATAGCGCATCAGCCATTGAGCTGCTAAAAAGTTATTGGCACAAGGAACCCAAAGTACAGAAATTGCACGATGAGTTTATCGAGAACACTCTAAGTAACTATTTCATGCCTTTCGGGGTTGCACCCAACTTCATGATAAACGGAAAGCTTTATACAATGCCTATGGCAATTGAAGAAAGCTCGGTGGTCGCTGCAGCTGCAAAAAGTGCGACATATTGGATGGAAAGGGGTGGGTTTAAAACCAGCATCGTCTCCACGAAAAAGGTGGGGCATGTTCACTTTATATACAAAGGTAATGCAGACAAACTCAAAGACTTTTTCCAGAAAGTAGAGCCACAATTATATGAGGATACAGAATCTATTACCGCCAACATGCGGGCGCGTGGTGGTGGAATACTTTCCTTACGCTTAATTAATAAAACAGAAGACCTTGAGGGTTATTGGCAGATTGAAGCCTTATTTGACACCCGGGACTCCATGGGAGCCAACTTCATTAATTCTTGCTTGGAACAGTTTTCCCAGACACTTCAAAAAGCTCTAAAAGAGGACGATAGCTTTACGGAAGAGGAAAAAAACATTCAAGTTGTAATGTGTATTCTCTCCAATTACACGCCAGAATGTTTGGTTCGCGCGGAGGTAAGCTGTCCAGTTAGTGCGCTGAATGGGGATGCCGGAATTAGTCCAGAGGAATTTGCCTTCAAATTTGAGCGCGCTGTTAAAATCGCAGAAATTGAGCCTTATCGCGCGACTACTCATAACAAAGGAATTATGAATGGTGTAGATGCTGTAATTATCGCTACCGGAAATGATTTCCGTGCGGTTGAAGCTGCCTGTCACACTTATGCAGCAAAAGATGGGCAATACCGTTCCCTAACCCATTGCGAGGTTAAGGATGGGCAATTTAAATTTTGGATCGAAATACCCTTAGCGCTGGGCACGGTGGGCGGACTAACCCGTTTACATCCAATGGTAAAATTCTCCTTGGAACTGTTGCAAAACCCCAATGCGGAAGAATTAATGGGTATCGTTGCAAGCAGCGGTTTAGCCCAAAACTTCGCCGCTTTAAGGGCTTTAACCACTACCGGAATCCAAAAAGGGCATATGAAAATGCACCTTCTAAACATTTTAAATCAGTTGGAGGCCACTGATGAGGAAAAAGAAACCATTGTTAGCTTTTTCAAAGACAAGGTAGTATCGCACAGCGCTGCGGTAAATAAATTCTGCGAGCTAAGAGGTATTGAAAACCCAGAGCAAATAAAGAAGCAGAATTAATGAGCAAAAGCTTTTTCGCTCCCGGTAAACTATTACTATCTGGAGAATACAGTGTCCTTCAAGGAGCCACAGCCATTGCTGTCCCCACCCAAAAGGGCCAAAGTTTAAAGGTTAGTAAATCGGCCAACCAAAGCCATTGGAAAGCACTGGACCACCAGTCCAATGCCTGGCTGGACTTTGATATCGAAGAAGCCCAATCGGACCAAGAACTCCTTGTGAAAAGAGTTTTGGAAGACGCCGCACCATCACTACTAAAAGAAGATTGGTTTTTCGAGGCAAAGCTTGATTTCCCGCGTGAATGGGGACTAGGAAGCAGCAGCACTTTTATAAGTCTAATTGCTTGCTGGGCAGAGGTTGATGTCTGGGACCTTTTCTTTAAGTACCTTAAAGGAAGTGGTTATGATGTTGCAGTCGCCGAATTTGGTAAAAATCTCAAATATTGGCTTAATGAATCGAAAGAGCCTAATTGGGAAATTGTTCATCTTCCAAATTGCTTTGAAGACACCTTACTTGTTTACTTAGGGCAAAAGCAAAATAGCGCTCAAGAGGTGGTTCGTTTTGAAAAAATTGGCCTTAATCGCCATCAGATTGAGAATATAAGCGGATTAAGTGAGGATCTACTCTACATTGAAGATTCTAAAAGCTTGCAAGACTGGATGAATATGCATGAGGCCTTAACAGGCGATTTGATTCAAAGGCCTACTTTAAAAGCACAGCTTTTTCCAAAACTTGAGGGTAGCATCAAATCTTTAGGAGCTTGGGGTGGCGATTTCGCCTGGTATGCTGGACCGATGGATAAAAGTTATTTTGAGGAATTAGGCTATCCTCAAGTTTTCCATTTTTACGAAATCGTACAAAGATTTTAAACAAGTCGGTCTTCGCTAGCCTCATTTTTTTATCTTGCTTTAGGATGAATTAAATGAAGAGGTTTTTTATTGTCATATTGCTCCTGTTAAGTCACTTGTATACTTACGCGGCTCATTTAGTGGGAGGTGAACTCTCCTACCGCTGCTTGGGAGGTAATTCCTATGAAATTCAACTCATTATTTATCGAGATTGCCAATCCAATGGGGCCCCTTTCGATGATCCGGCTATTATTACCATTTACGATGGAAACAACACCTTTATTCAAAACAGGTACGTTGACTTAGACAGCTCCAGAGTTTTACCTATAACCGCTCCAAACAATTGCACAAGTTTACCCAGCTTCGTGTGCACAGCTGAAGGGAAATACATCGACACCGTATTCCTACCAAACAATAACAGTGGCTATACCCTTAGTCATCAACGATGTTGTCGAAACGCTAGTATCGACAATATTCCAAACCCAGGACTTTGGGGAAATACCTACACCATTGAAATCCCAGCGGGAGCTGCTTGCAACAGTAGCCCCAAGTTTAAAAACCCTCCTCCGGTCGCCCTTTGTCTAAATATTGCCACGAGCATAGACATGAGTGTTACAGAAAGTGACGCAGACTCATTAACCTACTCTTTATGTTATCCCTATCATGGGGGAGGAAACCAAACTACGGCTACTGGACCCAACTCTCCAAGGCCAGACACGGCCACACCTCCTCCTTATACTTTGGTCCCTTTTAGCGCTGGATACACTGCTAATCGCCCAATCCCCGGAAACCCAGCCTTTAGTATCAACCCAGCTACTGGAATTATGACCGGCACGCCTAGCCAGGTGGGTCAATATGTATTCGCGGTTTGCGTGCAAGAATGGCGAAATGGACAGTATTTGAGCACTTTACGTCGTGACTTTCAATTTAATGTCACCAATGCTTGTCGCGGTACAGCTTCCGATTTCCAACAGCAAACAACCGACCCATATGAACTCTGTTCGGGAAGAACCATGCAATTCAACGAACTTTGCTTTAATGCATCAAGCTATTTTTGGGACTTTGGTGTACCAAATATGACAAGTGACACCAGCTCTCAGCCTAATCCTAGCTTCACTTTTCCCGACACGGGATCCTATCTAGTTACCTTGATTGCCAACCCTGGGAGCAGTTGTGCAGATACCTCTCAACAGCTTTATTATATTTATGATGATTTAGATATTGATTTTGAAATTGGTGGACAAGCTTGCTTTGATGCGCACTCCATCGATTTTTTGCCAAAAGGCAATTACAGTGACTCGGCTAAATTCTTTTGGAATTTTGGAGCTTTAACCAATCGAGGATCCGCTGCATCTACCGAAAAATCTCCATTCAATGTAGTTTACAATCAGGCAGGAAGCTACCAGGTAATTTTGGAAGTCGAAGATGGCCCTTGCCGGGATATTCATG
This sequence comes from Croceimicrobium sp., assembly GCA_965658275.1. Classification (GTDB taxonomy): domain Bacteria; phylum Bacteroidota; class Bacteroidia; order Flavobacteriales; family Schleiferiaceae; genus Croceimicrobium. Next base: position 9,753 of record CBFHRN010000001.1, on the reverse strand, counting down.
TTGATACCGTTGAGCTTTTTGATCGACCCGTATTATTGCATGACTTAAGCCAAGCTAGCGGATGTGTTCCTTTACTAGCGAGCTTTAGAGATAGCAGCGAGTATAATGGAGGGCCTTTGGTGCATTTATGGGATTTTGGCGATGGAAATACGTCCAACCTTCCTAATCCAATTCACACCTACACTAAGCCAGGCACCTACTTTGTGTCGCATCAAATAAGAAGTGTTTCTGGGTGTAAAGACACCTTGTACGAAATTAGCGATATCCCGATTGAAGTCCATCCCACTCCAACAAGCAATTTTAGTGTAAGTCCAGCTCAAACAGACATTTACAATCCCAATTTTCAAGTTCAATTGCTCCCCTTGGCGTCCAATGTTCAATCATGGATGCTTTTACCAAGCGGAAGACGAATCACGCCTAGAAACTCAGAATTCATTTATACGGCTCAAGACACGGGCTATCAGAAATTCTTTCAAATCACCGAGAATGAATTTGGATGTCGTGATACCTTACTCATCGAAACTTATGTTTCTTCACCTTTTAAACTTTTTGTCCCCAATGCCTTTAGCCCCAATGGAGATGGGCAAAATGATGAATTCGCCTACAGTGTTCTAGGGACCGATGATTTTCAAATCATAATCTATAATCGATGGGGCGAAGAAGTCTTTAAAAGCGATGACCCCCAACAATTTTGGCAAGGCACGATTCAAAATGGGGGCAATGATGCTCCTGGCGGTGTTTATACCTATCAAATTAGAGTAAGATTAAAAGAAAGTGGTGATAGTCGATTCAAGAGGGGCTATGTAAACCTCATACGGTAAACTACCGTATCAAACTTCGGGCTTAAACTTCGCGAATAGGATCATAATGAAGATACCTAAGGCAACACTCAGCAATATATTGATGGCGAGAAAGCCCCAAGCCTTTTGATTAATCAGCTGCCAATTTTCCAAACTGAAGGTTGAAAAGGTGGAAAACCCTCCACAAAACCCAACTAGCCAGAATAACCGCTGACTCTCCTCCAATCTATCCGACCAATAAAAACTGAGATAAGCTAAAAGAGCCGTGGCCAAAAGGTTTGAGCTTAAAGTCGCCCAGGGAAAGCTATAGGTATCTCTATAAGTTAGAAGCAATCGACTGATTCCATAACGCAGCATCGATCCAAGGCCACCACCTATAAAAACCCATAACCAAGTCATAAGCCCTCCTTGTATTTAGGTTCTTGCCATCGGTCCATCAGCACAAATAGAAGGGTGCCGCATAAAGTTCCATATATAGCACCGAAAAGAATATCACCTGGATAATGAACCCCGAGATAGACGCGGCTGTAGGCCACTAAGGATGCCCAAATTAGCAAGGCATAGTACAACCATGGCCATTTTTTTCTAAAAAGTAATCCTAAAAAAAATGCAAGCCCAAAGGTGTTGGAAGCATGCGAACTAACAAATCCATATTGCCCTCCACAACTTCCCTTCACCAAACGAATCTGGTCTTGCAATTCTTCTACATGACAGGGACGTAAGCGCTCAAATTGATTTTTAAAAAGGCGAACAGAACCTTGGTCCGTCGCAATTACATTAAGGGCAATGAAACCCGTAATCAGTAAGGCTGTTTTCCAGTGAAAAAGATAATATACTAGTCCCAGTAATACTAAGTAGAGTGGAATCCAAATCCCGATTTCAGACATCCGCAACCAGAAGGGATCCCAAAAATCTGTTCCTAAATTGTTAAGGAAAATGAATAGCTGAGTATCTAGATTAATTAGATAATCAAGCATCTTTTTGCATTTTAAGCCACAAACGGTCTTTTAATGCCTGCAAGTTCTTTCCGCTTACCGAAGAAAAGAATATGAATTCAACATCTTCAGGAAGTCTCGAATTTAAATCCGCAGTCATCTCCTCTATGAGCTCCTCATCCAACATATCCGCTTTGCTAATAGCCAAGAGCTTATCCTTATCCAATAACTCCGGATTAAAACGTTCGAGCTCTTTTAACAGGATCGAATATTGTTCCACCATGTCATCCGCATCAGCAGGAACCAAAAACAGCAGCATGGCGTTCCTTTCAATATGCTTTAAAAAACGATGACCGAGGCCCTTCCCTTCGCTCGCGCCTTCAATGATACCTGGAATATCAGCCATCACAAAAGAACGATAGTCTCTATAACTTACAATGCCTAGTTTAGGCGTTAAGGTTGTAAAAGGATAATCCGCAATTTCTGGCTTCGCCGCCGAAACAACCGACAATAAAGTCGACTTTCCAGCATTGGGGAATCCTACCAAGCCTACATCGGCTAATACTTTTAGTTCGAGAATACACCAACCTTCTTCCCCAGGTTCCCCGGGCTGAGCAAAACGTGGAGTTTGAAAGGTTGCACTTTTGAAATGTACATTTCCGAGGCCCCCTCTACCACCTTGTTTTAACACACGCTCTTCACCGTGCTCGGTAATTTCAAATAATACTTCTCCGGTTTCGGCATCTTTGGCAACCGTTCCCAGCGGTACATCTAGGATTTCATTTTCTCCCATCGCGCCGCTTCTTTGGTTTTGCCCACCATTTTCGCCGGCTCCGGCCTTAATATGTTTTCGGTATTTTAGATGCAGGAGCGTCCAACGTTGATTATTACCACGTAAAATAACGCTACCTCCTACCCCGCCATCTCCGCCATCGGGACCACCCTTGGAGGTCAATCTATCACGATGCAAGTGTGCCGATCCGGCTCCACCCTTACCTGATTTACAGTGAATTTTTACGTAGTCAACGAAATTTTCTTGCATACTAGTGCTTCTCGATAGCTTGGTATAAACGCTCGCTAATTTCTTCGATAGTTCCTATACCGACAATTTCGTGCAGTTTATTTTGTTTTTGATAGAATGACTTCACGGGTGCGGTCTCCCGATTGTAAGTTTCAATGCGGTTTTGAATAATCGCTGGATCAGCATCATCACTTCTGCCGCTGGTTTCGGCACGTTTTAGCAGCCGTTCCTTCAACTCCTCTTCAGGAACTTCCAGGGCCAACATTAAACTAATCGACGTATTTAAACTGCCTAACAAATTGTCCAATGCCTCCGCTTGTGCAATGGTTCTAGGAAAACCGTCAAAAATAAAGCCCTTCGCATCAGGATTCTTATCCAGTTCGCTTTTAAGCATATTTATGGTGACTTCATCGGGCACCAAGGCTCCTTTATCAATATAGCTCTTGGCTAATTTCCCTAAATCCGTTTCGCCCTTAATATTGGCGCGGAAAATATCGCCCGTTGATAAATGTTTAAGCTCGTATTTATCAATAAGATTCTGTGATTGGGTTCCTTTTCCAGCTCCGGGAGGTCCGAAGAGTACAATATTTAGCATGATCTGATTTATTTTGAAGTCAGCAAAATTAGCAATTTAATAAAGGTTTAGGCCTTAGGAATCGGCTTCTTAAATTGTAAATTTGTTTCCCTTTAAAAAAATAATATGGCCTCAACCTATTGTGTGATTATGGCAGGTGGTATCGGAAGCCGCTTTTGGCCTATGAGCACCGCCGAAAATCCAAAACAATTTCATGACATTTTAGGTACTGGAGAATCTCTACTTCAGCAAACCTTCAGAAGGTTATGTCTTATTACGGATCCCGACAAGGTATTGATTGTTACTCACAAGAATTACGAAGAACAAGTAGCCGAGCAGTTACCCGAAATGCCTCGGGAAAATATAATTCTCGAACCCGCAAGGCGAAATACAGCACCATGTATAGCTTATGCTGCTTATCGAATTCAGAGCATGGATCCCGATGCGAATATGCTCATTGCTCCTTCGGATCACCTTATCACCAATGAAACTGAATTCACGCGTATTGCAAAATTAGCTTTGGAAACTGCTTCGAATACCGACTTCCTGTTTACACTCGGCATTAAACCGCACCGACCAGACACAGGATATGGATATATTCAATTTGAAGATCAATCCATTGTAGACGAAGAAGTAAAGAAGGTAAAGACTTTTACCGAAAAGCCCAATGCTGAAATTGCACAGCAATTTATGGACAGCGGAGATTTTCTTTGGAACGCCGGTATTTTCATTTGGTCTCTTAAGACTTTTAAGAAGGAATTGGAAATCCATCAGCAAGATCTCTTCAGCAATTTCGAGGCTGGGGCGGAACTATTCGGAACTGAAGCAGAGAGCGCCTTTGTAAATAAGACCTACCCTGCCTGTGAAAATGAAAGCATTGACTATGGCTTGATGGAAAAATCAAGCGAGGTTTATGTTATTCCATCTGACTTTGGCTGGAGTGACTTGGGCACTTGGGGAAGCTTGTACGAACATAAAGAACTGGATAAAAGCTCCAATGCCCTAATTGGCAAAAAGATTCTCACTTACGATAGCGAGCACAATATCGTGCGTATGCCGAAAGAAAAAATTGCGGTGATTGAAGGATTAAAGGACTACATCGTTGTCGATACTGAGGAAGCCCTTTTAATCTGTAAAATGGAAAATGAACAGCTTATAAAAACATTCGTTGGTGATGTCAAACTAAGTTTTGGCGACTCAACGGGAATCTAAGTAAGTATATTCGCTATTTCAAAGCCTGCTTGTAGCGCTCTAATGCTCTCTCGCGGGCTTTTTTATGCTCAACAATAGGTTGAGGATAAGATGAAGTTCCGTATTCGGGCACCCATTTTCGAACATACTTTAAGTCTGGGTCAAATTTCTTAAGCTGGGTCTCCGGATTGAAAATTCGGAAGTATGGTGCTGCATCAACGCCACTTCCCGCAGCCCACTGCCATCCACCAATATTACTTGCCGCATCGTAATCCAGTAGTCTTTTAGCGAAGTAGGCTTCGCCCCAACGCCAATCAATTAATAAGTGCTTTGTTAAAAAACTAGCAACCAACATTCGCACTCGATTGTGCATAAAGCCAGTCCTATTCAATTCTCTCATCCCAGCATCTACCAAAGGGTAGCCCGTTTTTCCCTCACACCAAGCTTTGAAATGGTTTTCGTTATTCTCCCATTGTATAGCATCGTATTCGCGTCGAAAACTATTTCGAAACGAATGTGGAAAGTGGAACAGCACCTGTTGATAGAAGTCACGCCATATAAGCTCATTGAAGAACTTTTCATTCTTAGCGTGTGCTAGCTTGGCAAGTTGTCGGATACTTACGGTACCGAAACGCAAATGCAAACTCAATCGCGTCGTTCCAAGCTTCGAGGGAATATCTCGCGTATCGTGGTAATTCGCGATAATACTCACCTTAGCCTCTCGAGAAGGATAATCAAAGTCAATACTTTCAAAGCCCATATTGGCTAAGCTTTGCATGGGCAAGGGATCTACCAGGGCGAAATTCATTATTTCATGACTTGGAAATTCCTCAAATGAGCTGGCGTTCAATGCCTGCTTGTATTTCTTCATGTAAGGCGTATAAACCACATAAGGATCCCCGTTATCCTTAACAATTTCGCTTTTCTCAAAAATAACTTGGTCCTTATAGCCCTTGAAGGGAACGCCTTTAGACTTTAGAAAGTCATAAATCTTTTTATCGCGGTCCTGAGCGTAGGGTTCATAATCGCGGTTCGTATAAACTTCCTTTACCTCATAAGATTTAAGTAGCTGTTTCCAAGCCACTTGAGGTTCATCGTGATAAACTAAAAGGCTAGAGCCATACTCTTCGAGATGACTTTTAATCTTGCCTAATTCCTGATGAATAAACTGAAGCCTAGCATCTTTGGATTCCAATTCATCCAAAATATTCTTATCGAAGATAAATAAAGGTAAAACAGGGTAAGGACCCTGCAATGCCTTGGCTAAGCCATGATTATCCTTTAAGCGTAAATCCCTACGAAACCAGAAAACACTTATTTCTTGTCCCATGGCAATGGTTTTAAATCCTCATTGGGTCTTGCGTAGGCATATCGCTTGAAGCGTTCTGGTTTGTAATAGGAGTCTAATCCATTAACCGCCAAGTTATTGGCTAAAGAATGATCCACTAAACCATCCTCCAGCAAAAGCTCCTTTTCTACATGAACTTCCTCTATAGCAGCAACAACGAAGAGGGTCCCATTAGCTTTAATCTGATGTTCCTCCACCTGAGAGATGCCTATCTGAACCGCACTTTTGGCTACATAAGGCGCGGGAAATCCCTTGTACTCGCTTTGGATATTAAGCATTTCGAACTCTGAATCCATCCGATCGAAATTGGCGGAACTAGCATGTGCTTGCTCCAGTAAATCTGGGTTCACGGAATTTAAGGTTGCAAAACCACTAGAGCGGAAGTTCTCCAGACTATGCCTCGGAACTGTGTGAGGTCTAAAAAGTATACCTAAATAAGGAGGGTTGGCACCAACATGGCTTACTGAAAAAAAAAGACCAGCATTCTCAATGCCCTCTTCAGACTTGGTAGCCATTATATTGAGGCTTTTATAGCCTCCTAAGCTATTGAAGAAAGAAGCTCGATAAAAACGCTCCCACTGACTAAAATCGCTTTTGGAGAACTTTCTCTTTGCCATTACATACCTTTAATTGCAGACATCCCGCCATCAATTTTTAATACCTGGCCACTAATCCAAGAGCCTTCTTCGCCTAGTAAAAAGCAGGTCATGGCCGCCATATCCTCAGGGGTACCCACACGCTTTAGTGGATGCCGTTCTGCATTGGCCTCACGCTTTTTATCATTGGATAATAAACTGGTAGCAAGAGGTGTATCAGTTAATGAAGGTGCAATGGCATTAAAACGAATCTTAGGCGCAAACTCGGCAGCCAGACTGCGGGTCAAGCCTTCTAAAGCACCTTTTGCCGCTGCAATCGAAGCATGGAAAGGTAAACCCGATTGAACCGCAACGGTGGAGTAATAAACCACCGAAGCTTGCTCCGATTTCTTTAATAAAGGAAGAACTGCTTGGGTGACCTTAACGGCTCCCATAAAGTTTAAGTCCATCTCGGCCTTAAAGTCTTCCAATTTGATTCGATTAAAAGGCCTAAGGTTTATACTACCTGGGCAATAGACTAAGCCATCCAAATGATCAGGTAATTGACTTAGATCTAATTCCTCATTTACATCGAAATGAAAAGCCTGAGCGCCTGAGGGTAAATGCGCCTCTGCCACCGAGCGACTTGCGGCAAAAACCTGATGCCCTTCCTTGCTTAATTTTTGAACTACCGACTTTCCAATTCCACTTCCTCCACCTATGATCAAATAGTTCTTCATTTCCTTAGCTTATGATTTTTAAGAATTCGTTTCGATACGTTTCTTCTTGAAACTTTCCTGAATAATGCACAGTAACTGTGCTACTGCTGCAATCTTCCACACCTCGAGTTGCCACACACATATGCTCCGCATCGATGTAAACAGCCACATCCTCCGTTTGTAAAGCAGTTTTAAGCTCGGCGGCAATTTGCTCAGTCAAACGCTCTTGTACTTGAGGTCTTTTTGAGAAATAACGCACAATACGATTGATTTTACTTAGGCCAATAACTTTACCACCAGATATGTAAGCCACATGGGCTTTCCCTAAAATAGGAACGAGGTGATGCTCACAATAAGAATGAACTGTTATGTCTTTTTCGACCAACATTTGACCGTAGCGATACTTATTATCGAAAAGCTTGGCCTCAGGTTTATTTTCGGGGATTAGTCCTTGAAAAATTTCATTCACATACATTTTGGCGACCCTGCGAGGAGTTCCTTTCAGACTGTCGTCACTTAAATCCATTCCTAGGATATGCAGGATGTCGGCAAATTTCTCTTCAATTAAATTCACCTTTTCATCGGCACTCAAATCGAAAGCTCCTGGCCGCATCGGAGTATCCAAATTGGTCATACCATGGTCTTCTCCTAGGCTTTCAATTTCGCGCCAAAGTTCTTGAGTATCCTTCTCCAGCTCGGCCTTTGGGTGACCATTAGCCTTCAAATTCAACGAAGTTTCTCGGAGTTTCATAGAGTGTAATCTTTAAATCAAACTTGTTATTAATCTCAGGTCTTAACAGCTTAAAGATCACAATAGCAATATTCTCTGCCGTTGGATTAAGTTCTTTAAACTCCTCGGTTTGGGTATTTAAATTTTTATGATCAAAACGATTTTCAACTTTCTCTTTGATCAGGTCTTTTAGCCATTTCGTGTCTACAACGTAGCCGGTTTCGGGATCAATTTCGCCTCGAACACCAACAATTAGCTCGTAATTATGACCATGGTAGTCTGGATTATTGCACTTTCCAAAAACCTCATCATTCTTACTCCTATCCCATTGGGGATTATGCAAGCGATGCGCGGCATTAAAATGAGCTTTTCGATTAACCGTTACTTTCACTTTATCGACTTTGCATATTCTTCAAACTGTTTCCAAATAATCTTGAACCACTCGGTGTAGTTCTGAGGTTGGGATTGGATATCTTGAGACAGTTCGTCTATTGACATCCACTTCCAATCCATAACCTCCTCAGGATTTAAATCGGGCTCACCATCGTATTGTCCAATAAAAAGATGGTCGTACTCATGTTCGATCATACCTTTATCTAGTTCTGCACGATAAGTAAATTCCAATACTTTTTTAACAGGACAATCAAAACCCATTTCCTCTACCAATCGTCGATGCGCAGCTTGTTCTGCACTTTCTCCATGTCGTGGATGAGAGCAACAGGTATTGGTCCATAAAGTACCGGAATGATACTTTGAAGCAGCTCTTTGTTGCAGCATTAGTTCGCCCTTTTCATTTAAAACGAAAACGGAAAATGCGCGGTGCAAAAGGCCTTTGCGGTGGGCTTCCATTTTCTCCATCAGTCCGATCTCATTATCATGAGCATCGACTAGGATAACTTCTTCTGCCATATTTCTTCTATAGGATGTTGAAACTGTGTCTTAGGTAAGAACTTAATAATAAACGGTACTTGTTATGATTCGGTAAACGCACTCTATGGTTTAGAATCTTATTACTTGGTAAACCTTTTATTTTCCTGAATAAATTATAGTAATAAACATAGGCTACGTATACACCAAATCTAGCCTTTTTGGGGAGCTGAACGATGCCTTCATAACCGGCTTGAAAATCTTTTTCGATATCAGCCTCTATTTCTGCTTTTACTTCATCATTAAATACCGAGATATCTACCCCTGGAAAATAGGTACGTCCCAATTGGTGATAATCAGCATTTAGATCGCGTAGAAAGTTAATCTTTTGAAAGGCCGAACCTAATTTCATGGCATTCCAACGCAAATGCTCGTATTGCTGCTGATCCCCATAGCAGAATACCTTGAGACACATAAGTCCTACAACTTCGGCTGAACCTAAAATGTACTCTTCATATTCATTAGTAGAGTATATTTTATCCAGATCTAAGTCCATTTCCATAGACTTGAGGAAAGTCTCAATCAGGTCTAGATCTATCTTAAACTCATTTACTGTTTGTTGAAAAGAGTTCAAAATTGGATTAAGACTGATACCATCTTCAATGGCTTTATAGGTTTGTTTTTTAAAATCGGCTAAGAGGTCTGCCTTATTATAATCATGGAAAGTATCCACAATTTCATCGGCAAAACGCACGAATCCGTATATGGCGTAAATATGCCTGTGCAGCGCACGATCAAGAAAAAGAATACCTAGAGAAAAAGAAGTACTATACTTCTTGGTTACCATGGCACTAGTGCGATAGGATAACTTGTCAAATAATGCTTTCATACCTATTTTTTAGTGTCTTTTTCAACTTCGGCCGCAACCACCATCCCGGATATTAACGAAGGTGGAACCCCTGGACCTGGAGTAGTTAACTGCCCAGAGTAATA